>DBFWVW010000083.1:0-32769 GCA_048217285.1 Oscillospiraceae bacterium | reverse complement strand
GAGCATTCAGGGCAGCGGTTCGTACATCACGAACACGCCGGAGCTGTCCATCAACCGGCCGATCTGCGCCCTGTTCGCGCTGAGCAACGGTACGCTGGAAAATGTGCTGGATCTGCGCATCGTGCTCGAGACGGAAGTCTGCCGCGACATCATCCGCAGCGCGACGGATGCCGAGATCGCGGGTCTGTGCGCTCTGGCGGACTACGACTACAACAGTATGCCAATCGAGCGGCAGGCCGTACTGGACTCCCGGTTTCACAACGCACTGATCCGTATGTCGCACAATTCCCTCATCAAGTACATCTACACCACGCTGGCCTCGCTCATGGATATTTACCGTGAGCGCGTGCTGGAAAAAACCTGGCGCCGGGACGAAAACGCCCTGACACGCGCGGGCCACTTCGCCATCTGTCAGGCGCTGAAAGACCGTGATGAGGCCGCCGCAGCCGACGCCATCTACAATCATCTGGCATTGATCGGCCCCTATCGTGAGTGCCTGATCGAGCAAAATGAAGAAGATGAAAAAATCCGTCAATTTCAGGAGGTTTCCTATGAAAACATTTGACCTGCCTTCCAACAGCAACTACGGCGACCAGCCGATCCCCATCGCGTTCCCCGATAACTGGGACGTGCACATTTCCAAAATTCACGGCTATGACACCCCGGCCCTGACCGAGACCCAGATCGCCGAAAAGATCCACGCGGCCATCGGCGCCAAGCCCATCTCCGAGGGCGCCGCCGGCAAGAAGAGCGCCGTCATCATCATCGACGACATCACCCGCCCGACGCCGTGCGAGCCGATCGCCAAGGCCGTCATCGCGGAGCTGCTTGCTGCCGGTGTGCCGAAGGAGAACATCTGGTTCATCATCGCGCTCGGCACCCATGGCGTCATGTACCGCACGGAATTCGTGCGCAAGCTCGGCGAAGAGATCGTCGAGAACTATGAGGTGCACAACCACAACCTGTTTTTCAACCACGTGTTCGTCGGCAACACGACCAACAACGTGCCCGTCGAGATCAACGCCGACGTCATGTCCGCCGACTACAAGATCGCCATCGGCACGACCATGGCGCACAGCTACTACGGCTTCAGTGGCGGCGCCAAGTGCATCCTGCCGGGCGTGAGCTCCCTGCGCACGATCATGCGCAACCACAGCTTCACAACGACAACGGAGTTCAACATGGGCAACCCCCATACGCTCATGCGCAGCGACGCCGAGCAGGCAGCGCGCATGATGGGGCTCGATTTTAAGATCGACGCCATCCTCAACGGCCACGCGCAGATCTGCAATCTGTTCGCCGGCGATTTTGAGGCCGAGATCCAGCACGCGGCTGCCTACGCCGCCGAGCATTACGCGGCAAAATTCGTGCCCGAGTGCGACATCGTCATCGCCAACAACTACTTCAAGCCCGCCGAAGCCAACTGCGCCTACACACCGGAAGTCATTGCCTCACTCAAGGACGGCGGTTCGTTCGTGCTCGCGGCCAACTCCCCGTTCGGCCCGTGCGTGCACTTTCTGTACGACAAGTGGGGCCACTCCGCCCCCGGCGGCATGATGTGGTCCGGCTGCTACACGAAGGGCAAAAACATGGCCCACGCCGTCGTGTTTGCCGAGCACACCGTCAAGGGTATGCGCGACCCGTGGTACATCGACGAGCACTCCGGCGCCGAGTACGTCAAGACCTGGAACGACGCCCTGCGCATCCTCGATGACGGCGCGCCGAAGAAGGTCGTGCTCTACCCGAACGCCGAGTGCCAGGTGCTCGACAACTCCAAGCAATTTTACAAGCACTGCAAATAAGCGGCGCTCCCCATGACAAACCGGCGGAAACGCATTGCGTTTCCGCCGGTTTTCGCGTACAATGGGGACACGAAAGCGAGGTGAGCGCGCATGGAAACGCGCGTAGCGCTGATTGGCATCATCGTGGAAAACAACGAGAGCACAGCGCAGCTCAACGCCCTGCTGCACGACGCGGGGCAGTACATCATCGGCCGCATGGGCCTGCCCTACCGCGAAAAAGGCATCAGCATCATCAGCGTCGTGCTCGACGCGCCGCAGGACGTGATCTCCGCGCTCGCGGGCCGCATCGGCCGTCTGCCGGGCGTGAGTGCCAAGACCGCCTATTCCAAGCCGTTCCCGGCCGCCGGGGACTGACCGCACCGATCGGAGGGACATCCCATGCACATTCCAAAGGGCGCGAGCCAGACGTGCGCGCTGCTGACCTTTGACGACGCGCTCCACTGCCCGCAGCATGACGACTATGACGCTGCACGCTGGCTGTACGTGCCGCCGTATTACACCGAATACCGTTACATCCTCGGCACGCGCGGCCAAAATCCGCTCATCTGCATCGGCATCAACCCGTCGACCGCGCAGCCCGGCGATCTGGACAACACGCTCAAAAGCGTCGAGCGCATCGCCCTCGGCAACGGGTATGACAGCTTCACGATGTTCAACGTCTACCCCCAGCGCGCGACGGATCCGAACGCCATGGACACGACTTTCAATCGAGACCTGCACGAGCAGAACATGGCGGCCTTTCGCTATGTGCTCGGGCAGTACGCGCCCGGTAACCGTCCGGCCGTATGGGCCGCATGGGGTACGCTGATCGAAAAGCGGCCGTACCTGTTCGACGCGCTCGAGCAGATGCTCGCCATCGGCGAGGAATCCCACGCGCAGTGGCTGACGTTCGGCCCCCGGTCCAAGGCCGGGCACCCGCATCACCCGCTGTATCTCCGGCGCGACAGCGTGCCGGAGCCGTTCGACGTGCGCGCCTATTGCGCGGCGCAGCGCGCGCGGCTGAAATAACGCAAGACCGCGTTGCCCAAACGGCGGCGCGGCATAAGGGAATCACAAAAACGCACCCGGCGCGACAAGCAGGTCACGCCGGGTGCGTTTTGGCTGTTTGCAAACCGGGAATTGTTTTTATTCTTCACGATTCTCCATGTTATAGACAATACAAGCAATTCCTGCAATCATCGAAAACAAAACCGCTCCGCCCATTGCTTCATTCAAGAAGGCTCCGATAAAGAACCCTACGATCGCAGCAATAGCCATAATCAGGACACAAGCTACCGTTCTAAACTTTTTCATATTCATTGCCTCCATAAAGCTCGATTTCGCACTCCGTGTGCCGTCATCAGTACCGCGTCTCCCACAGGATCAGCCCGCGGGCGGGCGCCGTGGGCCCGGCGGCGCTGCGGTCGTGCGCGGCGAGCATATCCGGCATCGTACCCGCGTCCCGCCGCCCGAGTCCGACCTCCAGCAGCGTGCCGGTGAGGATGCGCACCATGTGGTACAAAAATCCGTCGCCGGAAAATGTCAGGCGCACCTCGTTGCCCAGCCGCTCGACGGTGATGGCATCGACCGTGCGCACGGCGGATTTTTTCATGCGCCGGTTGGCGCAGAACGATGTGTAGTCATACGTGCCGCACAGCAGCGCGGCCGCGCGCTGCATGGCCGCCGTGTCGAGCGGCTGCGGCATGGCATAGACATACCGGCGCTCGAACACGTTCGGCGTCTCGCTGTTCCAGACGCGGTAGACATACGTCTTGCCGCGGCAGGACAGGCGCGCATGAAAGCGCGGCGCGGCCTCCTCAAGCGTCAGCACGCCGATGTCCCCCGGCAGACGCGCACGCAGCTGCCGCAGCAGCTCCGGCGCGGGCAGGCCGGTCTTTGCGCGGAACGACGCCGTCTGCATACGGGCGTGCACGCCCGTATCCGTGCGGCCGGAGCCCGCGACCTCGACCGGCCGACCGAGCAGCTCGCCGAGCGCGGTCTCGAGCCGCCCCTGAATGGTATCCGGCGTGTTGCCCTGCCGCTGCCAACCGTTATAGCGCGTGCCGTCATAGCTGAGCGTCATGCGAAAATTCGGCATGGCGCACCTCCTCTCGTCGTAAAAGGCACGGCCCCGTAGGGCCGTGCCTGTCTGTTTTGCGGAAATCAGGCCTTTTTGCCGGCCTTGCCGAAGTGCAGTTCCTTGAGGCCCTCGACCTCGTCGCACACGGGCTTGAAGCTGCAGCTCGCGCAGTCGAGATCCTCGGGCATACCCTCGAGGATGGTGTTCATGGTCTTGGTCACATCGTCGATCTTCTTGGCCGTGTCGTGCAGGGTCTTGAAGTCGACATTCTTCGTGATGAAGATCACGCGCACGTTCGTGATGTTCGGATTTTTCTTATACTGCTTGATGAAATCGCAGCCGACCTTGTAAAACGAGATGCCCTTCTTGATGGCCTTCTTGCTCACGCGGATCTGCTCACGGCTGCTCTCGGGCGAGACGCGCATCATGTACCCGTCCGGGAAAACGTGATACTTCACGAACTCGATGTTGCGGATAGCGGTGTAGGTAGCGTCCTTGTTCTCGACGTCGATGTCCTTGACGCCGAGGATCACAAGACGGGCAAACGGCACGTCGCCCTTGATCTCTTTCATATCCGGGCCGTAGAGCAGCACTTCGTCCGCCGGGACCAGGCTGCTGTCGGACGTGACGCAGGTAAAGTTCACGGCCTCGTTCGCGCCGCCGCCGAGCTCATAGGCAGCGTCGCGCAGCAGCACGAGCTCGCTCTCGCCGTTGTCTTTCCATGCGTCGCGTTCTTTATATGCCCACTTCTGCGTCGGCGCGCCGAGCAGGTCGGTCGTTTCACGAATAAAGCTGTCGTACAGTTCCATATCCTTCATGTCGTTCCCTCCTCAAAAAATACCCAGGTTGTGCAGCGCCTGATGGACACCGACCATAATGTTGGAGTCCTCCGGCAGCTCGAACACACTCTTGCCATGGATGTCGTTGGCGGCGTGGATCGGATCAGTGGGGATGTAGGCGAGCACGTCCACCCCATCGAGCTTGACCAGCTCGTTCATGCTCGGGTCGACCACGCGGTTGACGATCATGCCGATGCGCTCGTAGGTGATGAGGTCATCGGCCGCCTCCTTGATCTCGCGGCAGACGTTCACGCCCTTAGCGCTCTGGTCCGTGACGAGGACCAGGTGCGAGACCTGCTCCATGACGCGGCGGCTGATCTGCTCAATGCCGGCCTCACCGTCGATGACCACGTAATCGAAGTCATTGGCGAGCATACTGATGACTTCCTTGAGGTAGGAGTTGACCGAGCAATAGCAGCCGGCTGCCTCCGGACGGCCAATCGCCAGGAAGGCGAAGCCGTCGCACTCGACCATCGTGTCAAAGATGCGAAAGCGCGCCTCGTTGAGCACCTCGATGGCCTGACGGTACTCGCCGCGCTCCGAGGTCTCGATCACTTCGTTGCGGATGTCGTCGATCGTGTGCTCGACATGGACGCCCAGCGCCGTGGACAGGCCAACGGCCGGGTCTGCGTCGATGGCGAGGATGCGCTTGCCGGGGAAGGCCTCCACCAGCTCGCGGACGATCGCCGAACACAGAGAGGTCTTGCCGACGCCGCCCTTACCGGCGACCGCGATGATCTTGGCTTTCGTTTTGTTTTCTTCCATAGTGCGTTCCCTCCTGACGGCTGAGAATTTGCGGAAGCTGCGGCTTCTATTGCACCCATCTTACCGCAGGCGAGGCAAATCTTTCTGTGTCCAGGTCACAGATCGACCCCCAGTGCGGGTCCATGTTCCCGGACGTATAGGCCGTTTTCTTTGATTTTTCGACAAAATAGGAGCTAAGCGTTACTTTTTTGTCCAGATTGCAAAAAAAGAATTGCGAAATTTATCACGTATTAGTATAATGTTTTGCATGACCTCGCGTCAAGTGCTTGTTGCATATTTCACGAGCCAGAATTCACTTTTTATTCCCAAAGGAGAACCTTATGCGCGGCATTGAAACCGGAAAAGCACGAATCCGTCACGAAGTGTTCACGGAGATCGCCCGAATGGCCTATGAGGGCGGTAACTACGCAAAACGGCTCGAAGAGCTGCCGTTCAAGATCATCCCCGGTGAGATCGGCTCCTACCGGGACAGCCTGTTCCTTGAGCGCGCCGTCGTCGGCGAGCGGCTGCGGCTGGCCATGGGGCTGCCGCTGCGCAAGTTTTCGGAGTTTTCCCTGCTCTCAGACGGCGTGGAGCAGGCGCTCGATCCGGAGATCTACTACGAAAAACCGCTCATCAACGTCATCAAGTTCGCGTGCAACAAGTGCCCGGACAACGTTGTGAAGATCACGAATGTGTGTCAGGGCTGTCTGGAGCACCCGTGCATGGCCGTCTGCCCGCGGCAGGCCATCACGCGGCAAAACGGTCAGGCCCACATCGACCAGGATAAGTGTATTCGCTGTGGGCGCTGCCTGAAAGAGTGCAAGTTCAACGCCATCGTGCGTCTCGAGCGGCCGTGCCGCAAGGCCTGCGGCATGGACTGCATCCATTCCGACGGGCTCGGCCGCGCCGACATTGATTATTCCAAGTGCACCTCCTGCGGCCAGTGTATGGTCAGCTGCCCGTTCGGCGCCATCTCGGACAAGAGCCAGATCTTCCAGACCATTCAGGCCGTCAAAAGCAACACGCCCGTGTACGTGGCGCTCGCGCCGGCGTTCGTGGGGCAGTTCGGCCCCGAGGGCGTGCCCGAGCGGATGCGCAAGGCGTTCCAGCGTCTGGGCTTTGCCGACGTGTACGAGGTCGCCATCGGCGCGGACCTGTGCGTGATCGAGGAGGCGGCAGACTTTTTGGAGGAAGTGCCCAAAAAGCACAAGTTCATGGTCACATCCTGCTGCCCGTCGTGGAGCGACATGGTCAAAAAACTCTTCCCGCAGTTTGAGAAAAACATTTCCGTGGCCTTCACGCCCATGGTGCTCACCGCGCGCATGATCAAGCGCGACCACCCGGACTGCAAGGTCGTGTTCGTCGGCCCGTGCGACTCGAAAAAGCTCGAGGCGCGCCGCCAGAGCGTGCGCAGCGACGTGGACTTCGTGCTCACATTTGAGGAAGCGCTCGGTATCTTTGCGGCCAAGGGCATGGACAAGGCGTTTCTGCCCGAGGACGAGGAGGAGCTGCCGGCCAATTCCAGCCGTGACGCGCGCTGCTTTGCCTATTCCGGCGGCGTGGCGCAGGCAGTCGTCAACGCCATCCATGACATGGATCCCGACCGGGAGGTCAAGGTCGCCGCGGCGACCGGTCTGGCCGACTGCCGCAAGCTCCTGATGATGGCCAAGGCCGGCAAGTACGACGGCTACCTGCTCGAGGGCATGGCCTGCCCGGGCGGCTGCATCGCCGGCGCGGGCACGCTGCGCCCGATCGAGCAGTCCCACAAAGAGGTCGAGGCGTTCAGCTCCGAGGCAAAGTTCACCTGCGCCAACGACACACCGTACATGGAGTACCTGCCCCTCATTGAAGAGAAGGACAAGATTCGCAAACTGTAATCTCCTGCGCACCGCCCGGCGGCGGTGCGCAGTTTTTATCTTATGTCCAAAAACAAGCCGTCACGTGCCCGATTTTTTTCCGCGCTTCGGGGTGGACAAGCGCGCCCGTTCGCGGTACAATAACAAAAATCATCATCGGGGCGGAGATCCGCTCCGTTTTCCACTCTGTAAATCGTTATAAGGAGGTCTTTCCCATGGCTTACTTCTTTTCCGGCCAGTCGCACACGTTCAATGAGTATCTGCTGGTGCCCGGCTACTCGTCGAGCGAGTGCATTCCGGACAATGTCTCTCTGCGCACGCCGCTGACGCGCTTTCGCGCGGGCGAGGAGCCGGCCCTGTCGCTGAACGTGCCGATGGTCTCGGCCGTGATGCAGTCCGTGTCCGGCGACCGGCTGGCCGTCGCACTGGCTCAGGAGGGCGGCGTGTCGTTCCTGTACGGCTCGCAGTCGATCGAGGACGAGGCCGCGATGGTCGCCCGCGTCAAGAGCTACAAGGCGGGCTTCGTGCGCAGCGATTCGAACATCAGCCCCGACGCGACGCTGGCAGACATTCTGGCCCTGCGCGAGCAGACCGGCCACTCCACCGTCGCCGTCACGGAGGACGGCACGGCCGACGGCCGTCTCGTCGGCATCGTCACGAGCCGCGACTACCGTGTGAGCCGTATGGCGCCTGAGACGCCGGTGCGCACATTCATGACGCCGCGCGAGAAGATGATCACCGCGCCCGACGGCACGTCCCTGAAGGAAGCCAACAACATCATCTGGGAGCACAAGCTCAACTCCCTGCCCATCGTCAATGACGAGGGCCGCCTGTGCGCGTTCGTGTTCCGCAAGGACTATGACCTCCACAAGCAGAAGCCGAACGAGCTGCTCGACAGCCAGAAGCGCTACCTCGTCGGCGCCGGCATCAACACCCGCGATTACGCCGAGCGCGTGCCCGCGCTCGTGGACGCCGGTGTGGACGTGCTCGTGATCGACTCGTCCGAGGGATATTCCGAGTGGCAGAAGCGCACGCTGGAGTGGATCCGCGAGCGCTATGGCGACAGCGTCAAGGTCGGCGCCGGCAACGTCGTGGACGCGGACGGCTTCCGCTTCCTGGCCGACTGCGGCGCGGACTTCGTGAAGGTCGGCATCGGCGGCGGCTCCATCTGCATCACGCGCGAGACCAAGGGAATCGGCCGCGGCCAGGCGACCGCCGTGATCGAGGTCTGCCGCGCACGCGATGAGTATTTCCGCGAGACCGGCATCTATGTGCCCGTCTGCTCCGACGGCGGCATCGTGCACGACCACCACATCACGCTCGCGCTGGCCATGGGCGCGGACTTCGTGATGCTCGGCCGCTACTTTGCCCGCTTCGACGAGAGCCCGTCGGACAAGGTCAACGTCAACGGCACGCTCATGAAAGAGTACTGGGGCGAGGGCTCCAACCGCGCGCGCAACTGGCAGCGCTACGACCTCGGCGGCAGCAAGAAGCTGTCGTTCGAGGAGGGCGTGGATTCCTACGTGCCCTACGCCGGCAAGCTCTCGGACAACGTCCAGCAGACGCTGGCAAAGGTCCGCTCGACCATGTGCAACTGCGGCGCGCTGACCATCCGCGAACTGCAGGAAAAGGCGCGGCTGACGCTCGTGTCCTCGGTGAGCATCGTCGAGGGCGGCGCGCATGACGTCGTGCTCAAAACCTCGAACAAGCCTGTGTGATCAAAATACAAAAAGGACCGCCCGCTGAAGCGTTCAGCGGGCGGTCTTTTTCATGATCGCATCCGTCACGGATGCGGCTTATTGTCGCGGTAGGCGGCCATGATGTCGCGGAAGATCTCGCCGTTGGACGGCGGCGTCCACGTGATGGCGTTGGCGCCGGCCTGAATGGTCTCGAGGATGCTCTCATCCGTCGGACCGCCGGTCGCGATGATGGGCACGTCGGGATAGCGCTCGCGGATGCGGCGCACGATGGCGGGCGTCTCCGAAGCGGCGGAGACGTTGAAGATATTCGTGCCGGACTGCAGGCGGGCGTCAAAGTCCGTATCTGCGCGCGCGACCGTGACCACGACGGGGATGTCGATCGTCTCGGCGACGTGCTGCACGACGGCGTTGGCCGTCGGTGCGTTGAGCACGACACCGGTCGCGCCCTGCATCTCGGCGAACATGGCGAGGTTGACCACACGCTGTCCCTGCGTGAGCCCGCCGCCGACACCGGCAAACACCGGAATATCGGCCGCGAGCAGCAGCGCCTGCGTGATGATCGGCTGCGGGGTGAACGGATAGACCGCGATGATCGCGTCGGCGTTCACGTTTTTGATGATCGACAGGTCGGTCGAGAACACGAGCGACTTGATACGCTTGCCAAAGACCATGATGCCGCTGCACTGATAGATGACCTCCGGCACGCGCAGGGCGAACTTGCGCAGCGTACCGTCCTGCGCCTGCGGCATGGACTTTTTCGGGGGGATTATTTTTTCTTCGTACATTTTGACTCACACTCCAGTATCCGTTTGAACGTTTCGACGCCGGTCAGCAGGACACGCTCGTCGAAATTGAAATGACTGCTGTGCAGCGGGGCGGTACCGGTCGGCTCCTGCACACCGAGGAAGAAAAACAGGCCCGGTATCTCCTGCTGATACTCGGCGAAATCCTCCGCCGCCATGACAGGCTCGATCAAGACCGTGTCGTCCATGGAATCGAGCACGGTGTAAAACTGCTCCACCAGATTGCGCGGGTTGCGCACACTGGGGTAGCGGACCTTGCGGTCCATGTCGATCTGCGCGCCGGTGGCCGTCTCGAGTCCCTGCATGAGCGCGGCGATCTTGTGGCTGAGGGTGCGATAGAGCTCGTTGCTGAACACGCGCAGCGTACCGCTGATCGTGACCTCCTCGGCGATGACGTTGTGCGACGTGCCGCCCTGGATCTTGCCGAGCGTGAGCAGGGCATCCTGATGCGGATCGACATCGCGCGTGATAACCGTCTGCACCATCGTGACGAGCTCCGCCGCGACGACGATGGCGTCAATGCCCATCTGCGGCGTGGAGGCATGGGCGCTCTTGCCGTGGACGGTGATCTCAAAATCACTCGTCTGCGCCATGAGATAGTCCCAGCGCACGCCGATCTTGCCCTTCGGCACGGTCGGCCACAGGTGCAGACCGTAAATGCGGTCGACCTTCGGGTTTTCGAGCGCACCGTCGTCGATCATGCGCCGCGCGCCGGCCCAGCCCTCCTCACCGGGCTGGAACAGCAGCACTACATTACACCGGATATGGGCGCGATTTTTGGCGATCCAGCGCGCAAGGAGCAAAAGAATCGTCATATGCCCGTCGTGGCCGCAGCCGTGCATATTGCCGGGGTGCTGCGAGCAGTAGGGCACCGCATTGGCCTCGTCATTGTGGATACCGTCCATATCGGCGCGAAAGGCAATGGTCGTCTCGGCATCCCGGGCGAAAAACACGGCCTTCACACCGCAGACAGCCAGCGTCTCGATGCGGTCGGGACTGCACTGTTTGAGCTCGTGCAGGACATAAGCCTGCGTCTCTCGCAGCTGAAAGCCGATCTCGGGAATGCGGTGCAGGTCCTGGCGGATGCGCACCGCGTCGTCGTACATGGATTCGATTTGTTTACTCAGATGCATACTTTCTCCCACGGCGCCGGATGGGCCCGCGCCGCCTGATCTGTCTATATTTTTCTCTTACAGTATACCCAAAATCCAGCCATGCGTCAATGGGCACAGAGGCAGGCCGTGAGCGGAGTCAAGAAAAGTTCACAAGTTGTCCCTTGCAATTCGACAGCGAATTTGATAGAATACTTAAAAAATTCAAAGAAAATGAAGGCGATCTCCATGGCATCCTCCACCGAAGCGCGCGTAGCCGTCATCACCGGCGGCAGTTCGGGCATCGGCCTGCACGCCGCGCGTGCCCTGCGCGGCCGCGGTCTCCAAGTGTATGAGCTCAGCCGCCGCGCCGAAAACGCGGAACCGGGCGTGACGCATCTGCAGGCGGACGTGACGGACGAGGCGCAGGTGGATACCGCCGTGGCGGAGGTCCTGCGCCGCGAGGGGCGCATCGACATTCTCATCAACAACGCGGGCTTCGGCATCTCGGGCGCGATCGAGTTCACGCCAACGCAGGAGGCCCGGCGGCAATTCGATGTGAACTTTTTCGGCATGGTGAACATGAACCGCGCCGTTTTGCCCGTCATGCGGCAGCAGGGCGGCGGACGCATCGTAAACATGAGCTCCGTTGCCGCGCCGATCGCCATTCCGTTTCAGGCGTACTACTCGGCCTCCAAGGCCGCCGTGCGCACCTATTCCCTCGCGCTCGCGAGTGAGGTGCGGCCCTTCGGCATCGAGGTCTGCGTCATCATGCCGGGCGATATTGCCACCGGCTTCACCGCCGCGCGGCGCAAAAGCTGCGACGGTGACGATGTCTATCACGGCCGCATCGCGCGCTCCGTCGCCGTGATGGAGCACGACGAGCAGACCGGCATGACCGCCGAATACGCCGGGCAGTTCGTGGCCCGGCGCGCCACGCAAAAGCGCGCGAAGCTCATCTGCACGATGGGGCACAAATACACCCTGTTCGTGTTTCTCATGCGCATCCTGCCGACCGGGCTCGCGACCCGGATTGTCGGCAAGATCTACGCATCCTGATCCCCTTGCTTTCTTCCCTGCGGCGCAAAATCCCATTGCCCCCATCCAGGCAACTTCCTTCCATCCTTCTCCACCCTGTGCGCCGCGTTTCCCCCCTTCCCGCAGCAGCGGGTCTGCCTCCGGTCCCATCTCAGCCGGAGGCAGTATTTTTATGCTTTGCATAAAAATACTGCCACATTTCATCCGAGGCGGGCCTTGCCCCCTCGGGCTCCCCCGCGGCTCTGTCGCCATAGGATTCGGCGCGTCTGCCGCGTCACGGCGCTCTATTTTTTTATTTATTTTCTCCGAAAAGAAATACTGCCCCATTTCATCCGAGGCGGGCCTTGTCATTTTTGCTCGCACCGGTTTCTTAAGGATTTTGCCTACATCACCGTCAAGGATATCTGTGCGCAGGCCGGTGTGTATCGCTCTACCTTCTACCTGCACTATGAGACCATCGCAGATCTGCTGGAGGAGAGCGTCGAGCACATGAACGCTCAGTTTCTCTCCTATATGCAGCAGCACGACCCCGTCACATTTTTATCCCGTCTGCACGACTGTCCGCTCGAGGAGCTGTATCTGATCACGCCCGAGTATCTGACGCCCTATCTCAGCTACGTCCGCGAACACAGGCGCCTGTTTCGAACGGCGGTGGAAAATGCCGCCTCGCTCCGGCTGGAGCGCAGCTACCGCGCACTGCTGCAGTACGTGCTGACACCCATTCTGGAGCGGTTTCATGTAGCGGAAGCGGATCGGGACTATCTGCTATCGTTCTATATTCACGGCCTGATGGCAGTCATCAACACATGGCTCAAGCAGGACTGTGCCGACGCTATCGAGCACATTGCTTCCGTCATGATGCGATGCGTCCAACAGCCGCACAACCTTACAGAAACAGAGAAAAACGGCCTGTTTACAGGCCGTTTTTCGTTTTTCCATATCTTTTACACCAGAAATGGCGAGCGCATATACCGCTTGCGCAGGAAGATGTTGCCGCCCTTCGGCGGGCCGATCTGCGTGAAGCCGGCCGACTCGAACATGGCCAGCGCAATGCGGTTGGTGTGATATACGTGCGTGACGACCTGCTCGAACGACTGCGCGGCCGCCAGCTCCTCCACGGCGCGGAGCATCGCGTTGCCCCAGCCGTGGCCCCGGCAGGCCGGATAGACAAAAAAGTCGTTGATGAATACCGTCTCCGGCTCGGTCGTATCGCACCAGAGCTCGCCGACGGTCTCGCCGCCGGACTCCGCCGCGAGCAGGTAGTTGCGCGGCGTGTCCGCGCCCTGCGGCAGCATCTCGTCGAGTGCGCCCTGCGCCTCAGTAAGCGCGTGCTCCTCCGTGTCCGTCGCGCAGGCGAAGAGCAGCTCCTGCGCGTAGCGCGCGATATTGCGCTGCCGGAACGGCCCGAACTCCTCCGCAGTGAGCACGCGGAGATCCACACTTTGTCCCATATCGTCCTCCTGTTTATGCCTCCGGCTGGATCATGCGCCGCGCGTTGACCGGCGGCAGCAGATCGCCATACAAATCCCGCAGCAGCAGCTGCGCCACGGGCATGATGTCCTCCGTGCTCTGGCAGGGGCGCAGATACAGCGCCGCCGGCTGTCCGTCCCAGCGGAAGCGGAATCCCGTGTCACGGTAGCCGTTTTTCGCGAGCAGCTTTTCACGCTCCGGCAGCACCACGCACGTGCGGCTCTGGCAGTAGAGAATGCCCTTCTTGCCTGCATAGCAGCGCGCGATGAGCTCCATGGCCACACGGCCAAGCAACTGCCCGCGCAGGTACGGATAGATCGCGAGCGCGTGCACGAGCACATAGCCGTACGGCGAGCAAACCGTCACAAGCGCATAGCCCGCCTCACGCTTATCATCCGAACGAAACAGCAGCAGCTCCATGCGCCGGCGCATCATCGCGCTGGCGATGACGGCCCCGGACAGCAGCTCGGGTGCGTCAAACGTGCGCTTCATGTCCGGATACAGGCGCACGAGGTCTGTGAGTTTGCCCTTTTCCAAGTGCAGCTTGCGGATCGGCGGCAGGTGCAGCAGCAGCTCCTCCAGGCCGAGCAGCTGCTCGGCCGGCTCCCAGTTTCCGGCCGGCTCCTGCGCCGGGGATTGCGCCCGCGGTGGAAAATGGACGATCTTCGGTTCCTTCGGCTCTGTCATGCAAACTTCTCCCTTTCCGCGACGGCCAGGGCGTCACAGCGGTTGTTGTACACATTGTCGGCGTGGCCCTTGACCCAGAAAAACTGTACCTTGTGCGTCTGGAGCAGACCGTCGAGCGTCTGCCAGAGGTCGGCGTTTTTCAGCTCGCCGTCCTTGCGGCGCCAGCCCTTCTGCTTCCAGCCGCGCAGCCAGCCAAGATTGATGGCATTGGCGAGATACTGACTGTCCGTATACAGCGATACCTGGCACGGCTCGCGCAGGCTCTGCAGCGCCGTGATCGCGCCGAGCAGCTCCATGCGGTTGTTCGTCGTAGACGGCTCGCCGCCGGAGAGTTCTTTTTCATGCGCGCTGTATTTCAGGATGGCGCCCCAGCCGCCGGGACCGGGGTTGCCGGAGCAGGCCCCGTCGGTATAGATGGTGACCTGCTTCATGCCTCGGACTCCTCGGCAAGAGCGGCGTTCTCGCTCTCCGCGCGGTCGGTGAGTGCGACGGAGATGACGCGTGCGCCCTCGGACAGGCGCATGATGCGCACGCCCTGCGTCGCGCGGCCGAGCTCGGAGATGCCGGCAGCCTCCATGCGGATGATGACGCCATCGTCCGAGACGACGAGCACGTCGTCGGTATCGTACACGACCTTGACGGCCGCGACCGGGCCGGTCTTGTCGGTGATGTTGTAGTTTTTTATGCCGGAGCCGCCGCGGTGCTGCGGTTCCTCGCCGCCGCGAATGTAGTCGGCAGCCGGGGTGCGCTTGCCATAACCGTTTTCGGTGATGGACAGCACGCCCGCATCCGGCTGCGCGATCTCGGCGCCAACGACCCAGTCGCCGTCCTTGAGGCGAATGCCGCGCACGCCGACGGCCTCACGGCCCATGGGGCGCACATCCGTCTCGGCAAAGCAGATGGCCTGACCGTTGTGCGTGGCCATAAGAATATTCCGGCTGCCATCAGTACGCATGACGTTGATGAGCTCATCCCCCTCATCGAGCGTGAGCGCGCGGATACCGCTCGTGCGGATGTTGCGCAAGGCAGACAGCGGCATACGCTTGACGGTGCCGTTTCGCGTGGCAAAGACGAGGAAGGAATCGTCGTCCATCTCGCGCACGTGCAGCATGGCGTTGACCTGCTCATCCTTCTCCACCTGGATGAAGTTGACAATGTTCACGCCGCGCGCAGTGCGCCCTGCCTCCGGGATGAGGTAGCCCTTCTTCCGGTAGCAGCGGCCGCGGTTGGTGAAAAAGAGGATATAGTCATGCGTCGAAGCGGTGAACACGGTTTCTACATAGTCCTCGTCGCGCAGGGTGGCCGCGCGCACGCCCTTGCCGCCGCGCTTTTGCGCGGTGTATTCGTCGACGGGCACGCGCTTGATGTTGCCGCCGTGTGAGAGCGTGAACACGCACTGCTCCTCTTCGATGAGGTCCTCAATATCAATATCGTCCTCGATGTCCTGAATTTCCGTCTTGCGCGCGTCGCCGTACTTGTCGCGGATGGCGATGAGCTCATCGCGCAGCACAGCCTTGACCTTTTCAGGATCGGCCAGCAGCTCGCGGAAGTAGGCAATGCGCTTTTCCAGCTCATCATACTCGTTTTGCAGCTTCTCGCGCTCGAGCCCCTGCAGAGCTTTGAGGCGCATATCGAGAATCGCCTGTGCCTGCACATCCGACAGGCTGAAGCGCTGCATGAGGTTTTCCTTGGCGTTATCATAGCTCTCGCGGATGATGCGGATGACCTCGTCGATGTTCTCCTCGGCGATGAGCAAACCCTCGAGCAGATGCGCACGCTCGAGCGCTTTCTTGAGATCAAACTTCGTGCGCCGGACGATGATCTCTTCCTGGAAGGTGAGGTACTCGTCGAGAATGTGGCGCAGGGACAGGATCTTCGGCTGCGACTGGTTATCGACCAGCGCGAGCATATTCACGGCAAATGTGGTCTGCATCTGTGTCTGGGCGAAGAGCCGGTTGAGCACGACCTGGGTGTTGGCGTCTTTCTTGAGCTCGATGACAATGCGCATACCGTTGCGGTCGGACTCGTCACGCAGACCGGAGATGCCGTCGAGTTTCTTGTCGCGCACCTGCTCGGAAATGTTCTGGATGAGCTGGCGCTTGTTGACCTGATAGGGCAGCTCGGTCACGATGACGCGCACGCGGTCATGGCCCCAGGTCTCAGTCTCGGTGCGGGCGCGCACGACGATGCGGCCACGGCCGGTGGCGTAGGCCGCGCGGATGCCGCTGCGGCCGACGATGATGCCCTTCGTCGGGAAGTCCGGGCCCGTGACGTGCTGCATGAGGTCTGCGAGCGTGGCGTCCGGGTTTTCGAGCACGCACACGCAGGCATTGATGACCTCCGTGAGGTTGTGCGGCGGAATGTTCGTCGCCATGCCGACGGCGATGCCGGAGCTGCCGTTGACAAGCAGGTTCGGGAACCGGCACGGGAGCACGCGCGGCTCACGGCGGCTCTCGTCAAAGTTGGGATCCCAGTCGACGGTGTCCTTGTCGATGTCGCGCAGCATTTCGTTGGCGATCTTCGACAGGCGCGCCTCGGTGTATCGGTAGGCGGCCGGGGGGTCACCGTCCACGGAACCGAAGTTACCGTGGCCGTCAACGAGCATATAGCGCATGGAAAAGTCCTGCGCCAGACGCACCATCGCGTCGTACACGGATGCGTCGCCGTGCGGATGATACCGGCCGAGCACGTCGCCGACGCAGGTGGCGGATTTTTTGAACGGTTTGTCCGAGGTCAGATTGTCCTCATACATGGCGTAGAGGATGCGGCGGTGCACGGGCTTGAGACCGTCGCGCACATCCGGCAGCGCACGCCCGACGATGACGGACATGGCATACTCGATGTAAGAGGTCTGCATCTCATGGACGAGTTCGCTTTGAATGATCTTCTGGTCGGGATAGAGAATCTCCTCCCGTTTATAATCCTTGGCCATGGCTGCACACCTCCTTAAATGTCAATATTGACCGCGTACTTAGCATTCTGCTCGATAAATGCCTTGCGCGGCTCGACCTTTTCGCCCATGAGCACGGTGAACACCTCGTCGGCGTGCACGGCGTCCTCGAGCGTGATCTGCTTGAGCGTGCGGGTCTCGGGGTTCATGGTCGTCTCCCAGAGCTCGTGCGGGTCCATCTCGCCGAGGCCCTTGAAGCGGTTGATGTCGATCTTCGCGTTCGGATTGTCGCCGCGCATCTCGGCCGAGATCTGGTCGCGCTCCTCGTCGGAAAAAGCCACGCGCGTGGTCTTGCCGCGGTTGAGCTTATACAGCGGCGGAATGGCGGAGTAGACATAGCCGCCGTCGATGAGCGGGCGCATGAAGCGGAAAAAGAACGTCAGCAGCAGCGTGCGGATGTGGCTGCCGTCGACATCGGCATCGGCCATGATGATGACCTTGTGATAGCGGAGCTTATGGATGTCAAACTCCTCGCCGAGACCGGCGCCGAGCGCCGTGATGACGGGCGTGAGCTTGTCGTTGCCGTAGACCTTGTCGGCACGGGCTTTTTCGACGTTGAGCATCTTGCCCCAGAGCGGCAGGATGGCCTGAAAGCGCGAATCACGCCCCTGCGTGGCCGAGCCGCCTGCACTGTCGCCCTCGACGATATAAAGTTCCGTCAGTGACGGGTCGCGGTCGTTGCAGTCGCGCAGCTTATCGGGCATATTGAAGCCCTCAAGCCCGTTTTTTCGGCGGATATTTTCGCGCGCGCGGCGCGCGGCTTCGCGGGCGCGCGAGGCCGTGAGCGCTTTTTCGATGATCATGCGGCCGACGGCGGGGTTCTCCTCCAAAAACTGCGACAGGCGGTCGAACACCACGGAATCGACGAGCGTGCGCATCTCGGAGTTACCGAGTTTGGCCTTCGTCTGACCTTCAAACTGGGGATTTGTGAGCTTGACGGAGATGACCGCCGTGAGGCCCTCGCGGCTGTCCTCACCGGAGATGCTGTCACCCTCTTTGAGGATGCCGGACTTCTTGCCATAGGTATTCAGCGCGCGGGTAAGCGCGGCCTTAAAGCCGGTCTCGTGCATACCGCCCTCCGGCGTGTGAATATTGTTGGCGAAGGACACGATGACCTCGTTATAGCCATCGTTATACTGCAGCGCAATCTCACACATGGAGTCGCTGCGCTCACCGGCCATATAGATGGCCTCGGCGTGCAGGGCGGTTTTATTCTTATTGATGAAGTCCACGAACTCGCGGATGCCGCCCTCGTAGCACATCGACTCGCTCACGGGCTCCTCGCCGCGCTGATCGGTGATTGTGATGCGCAGACCTGCGTTCAGAAACGCCTGCTCGCGCATACGCACGTGCAGCGTCTCATAGTCGTAGACCGTGTCCTCGAACATGACAGGGTCGGGCTTGAAGCGCACGGTCGTGCCGGTGTGGTCCGTCTCACCGACGACGGTCATGGGCTGTGTGATCTCGCCGCGGGAAAATTTCATCTGATAGATCTTCCCATTTTTGTGCACGTTCACTTCCAGCCACTCGGACAGGGCGTTGACGACCGAAGCGCCGACGCCGTGCAGACCGCCGGAGACCTTATAGCCCCCGCCGCCGAATTTGCCGCCCGCGTGCAGCACGGTGAACACGACCTCCAGCGCGGACTTGCCGGTCTGCGGCTGAATATCCACGGGGATGCCGCGGCCGTTATCGCTGACGCAGATGATATCGCCGGGCTCGATGGTGAGCTCAATGTGGCTGCAGTAACCCGCGAGCGCCTCGTCAATGGAGTTATCGACGATCTCATACACCAGGTGGTGCAGGCCGGACGACGACGTGGAGCCGATGTACATACCCGGGCGTTTGCGGACGGCCTCCAGCCCCTCGAGAACCTGGATCTGACTGGCGTCATACTCCTGTGTGATCTTATCTGTAATATCTGGCATGGTTTGCTTCCTTCCGTGCAGCGCCGCGGTCAGAGATTTTCCAGTCCGCTGGCCTTGCTGCGTTTATATAATGTTGCGGTGTTGAGCTGGGAGAGATAACAGGTCTGGCCACTGCCGAGCGAACAGAGCACAAACGACTTTGGCAACTCGCTCCCGGCGGCGTTTTCCACCTGACCGGCCTGTTCCAGTTTTTCCAATGTCTCGCGCGTGCGGTGCGACCACGTGGCGGTATCCATATCAAAGACGCCGATAACGCTCTTTTGCAGCGCGATGACCTGATTGCCGAGGTGCAGATACATCAGCGGATCACCCCGTTTTCCACTGTGAGCACGCGGCCGCCGGTGCGTTCGGCGATGCGCGCATCTTCACAGCAGGTGATGAGCGTCTGCCCGCCGCCGATGCGGTTGAGCACGAAGGCCTGTCGCTGCGCATCGAGCTCTGAGAGCACGTCGTCGAGCATGAGCACGGGATATTCGTCAAACTCGTCGTGGAAAATTTCCCGCTCGGCGAGTTTGAGCGACAGTGCCGCCGTGCGTGTCTGCCCCTGTGAGGCGAAGGCGCGCGCGCTCTGGCCATTGATGTCGATGAGCAGATCGTCCTTGTGCGCGCCGGTGAGACACTGGCCGCTGTCGAGCTCGGCGCGGCGGTGCTGCTCCTGATGGTCACACAGGGCATAATAGATCTCTTTTTCCGTACCAAGCGCATCCTGCACAGTGCTGACCGTGCGGTAGGCGATGGTCAGCTTGTCGCGCCCGCCGGAGAAGTCGGCGTGAATGGGCGCGGCCGCGATGTTCAGCCGCGAGGCATAGGCCGCGCGGTAGCGGATGAGCTTGGCCGAGACGCGGCACATCTGGTCGGAAAAATCGTCGAGCGTGTCGAGCAGGGACGGTTTTTCGTGCCAGTCACGCAAAATTGCAGACTTCTGGTCATATAACCGGCTGTATTCGGCGAGCAGGGCGCCGTACTTTGGCCGCAGCTGGCTGATGGCCATGTCCATCATGCGGCGGCGGGCAGCGGGCCCATCGCGGATGATGTTCAAATCATCCGGGCAAAAGAGTACGGCGGCAAAATTTCCGGCGAGTTCGGCAGCTGTTTTCTTCACGCCGTTTTGCCAGATCTGCTTGCGCTGTCCCTGCCGGAGGACGATGCGCACAGTCTGCTCCCGCCCAAAGGCGAACACGTCCGCAAGCACTTCCGCGCCTGTATAGCCGAAACCGATGAGTTCTTTATCAAACCGCGTGCGAAAGCTCTTCCCGCCTGTGAGCAGATAGACTGCCTCGAGCAGATTTGTCTTGCCCTGAGCGTTTTCTCCGGTAATAACATTTGTGCCGGGTGAAAACTCCGCTGCGGCAAATTCATAGTTGCGCCAGCCTTGGAGCGCAATTTTGCGCACGATCATTTCGCGCTCTGTACGTGCAGCGTATGCCCGGCAAAGGTCACTTCATCGCCCGGGCGGATCTTTTTGCCGCGCATGGTGCACGTCTCGCCGTTGACGGTGACCATACCGTCGGCAATGACCTGCTTGGCCTCGCCGCCGGTCGCCGTGAGGGCGGCAAACTTCAGCAGCGCGTCCAGTTTGATAAATTCCGTTTCAATCGTAATGTTTTCCATTTTTCTCGCTTTTCAGACCCGGATCACTGCCCGGCGCGCAGGCGCACCGGCAGAACCATATACACAAAGCTATCACTGCCGTCAGCCGGAACGAGGATACACGGGCTCGAGCCGGTGTTCAAACAGACGTTGATCTCATCCGCGGGTGCTGCCTTGAGCGCATCGGACAGATAATGATCGTTGAAGCCGATCTCCAGATCGTTGCCGTCGCCCTCACACGGGCAGGAATCGGCCGCTTTGCCGAGCGGTGTCGTGCAGACAAAATCGATGGCGTCCTTGCGGAAGGTCAGGCGCAGGGGGGCATTGTTCTTACTGTCGATGATGAGCGACACACGCTCAACGACTTCAAGCAGATCCGTGCGGGCGGTCTTGACCGTGACGCGGAACGACTCCGGAATCGCTTTCTTATAATTGAGGAAGTCACCCTCAAGCCGGCGGGACAAAATGACCGTATTGCCGACGGTGAAGGAGATGTGCTTGCTGCCGACGGAGAGAATGACGCGCTCGTCGCTATCGCCGCACAGACGCTCCAAATCGCTCAGCGCCGTGCCGGGCACGATGAAGCTGCAGTCGTCGCCATAGCCCTCAACCGCTTCGCGCCGCAGCGCCAGACGGTAACCGTCGACGGAGACCATGGTCAGAACATTGTTTTCAATCTCAAAGAGCGTGCCCATGTAGACCGGGCGGCTCTCATTCGTGCTCACGGCAAAGGAGCACTCGTTGATCATCTTCTTGAGCAGGTCCTGCGGCAGGGACACGCCGTTTTCCGCCTCAATGGCCGGCAGATCCGGATAATCGTCCGCACTCAGGCCGACAAGGTGAAACGCCGCCTTGCCGCACCGGACGGACACGGTGCCGTTTTCCGCTTCGACGGTGACGATACCGTCGGGCATACGGCGCAGCATTTCACAAAACAGGCGCGCGCCGATGAGCACGCTGCCGGGTTCGGGAACGTCGGCGTCGATGGTGGTATAAATGGCTTTCTTCAGGTCGTAGCCGGTGATGCGCACGCTGGCGCCAGCTTCAACGAGCAGACCCTCGAGCGTGGGGATCGGACTTTTGGCGGCTGCGGCGCGGGCTGCGGATGCGGCAGCCTGCTGCAGAACGTATTTGTCACAGAAAAATTTCATGGGCGGCCTCCTTATCAGAAACGTTGCGTCTATCCGAAAGATAGAAAGCATAAATTTAGTAGTAGTAGTAGAGCTGTTCGTTTGGTGGAAAACCCGCCGAATGCCTTGCGGCGGCGGGAAAAATGCTGTGGAAAAGATTGTGGAAAGGTTGGTAACTTAAAAACTGACAAAAACTTTCATTTTTAAGACCAGCAGCTTTCCACACGATTTCCACGTTAGAATAACAGCCGAATGTGGAAATCAGTTCTTGGAGTTGATATTGCTGGTGATGTCGCGCACGGTGGCGGCAATGTCAGGGTCGGATTTGAGCAGCTCCTCGACCTTGCGGATGGAGCTGAGCACGGTGGCATGGTTGCGGCCGCCGAATTCCTCGCCGATCTCCTTGAGCGGGAGATTCGTGAGGTTGCGCATGAGGTACATGGCGATCTGACGGGCCATGGCGGTCTTTTTGCTGCGGCTCTGCCCGCGCAGGTCGGCGCCGGTGAGTTGGAACGAGCGCGCGGATTCTTCAATAATGACGTCCGGCGTGGGAATGTAGGTGCCGGTGCGGATGACGTCCTTAATGGCGCGCTTGACGGAATCGACCGTGATCGTATCGTCGAGAATGTCGCGATAAGCGGTCAGGCGCTTGACAACGCCCTCAAGCTGACGGACGTTCGAGGTGATGTTTTCCGCGATATACTGAATAACGTCCTCGGAGAGGATCATGCCAAACTGTGCGGCCTTCGTGCGGATGATGGCCGTGCGCGTCTCCAGATCCGGCGGCTGGACGTCCGCGAGCAGACCGCCTTCGAGCCGGGTACACAGCCGGTCATCGAGGCGCTTCATTTCCTTCGGCGGCCGGTCGGAGGTCACGACGATCTGCTTGCCAGCCTCGTACAGGCAGTTAAACGTGTGGAAAAATTCTTCCTGCGTACTGTCCTTGCCGGCGATGAACTGAATATCGTCCATGAGCAGCAGATCCGCGTTGCGGTATTTCTGGCGGAAGTTCTCGGCCGTGCCGGTGCCGATGGATTTGACCATCTGATTCACAAACTCCTCGCCTTTGACGTAAGCAATCTTCGCCGACGGATTGTTATGGCGGATGGTCTGACCGATGGCGAGCAGAAGATGCGTCTTGCCGAGGCCGGAATTGCCGTAGATCAGCAAAGGGTTATACGCCTTGCCGGGGTTCTGCGACACGGCGATGGCCGCCGCGTGGGCAAACTTGTTGCTCGGTCCGACGATGAAGCGGTCAAACGTATAGCCGTCCATTTCCGGCATTTCTTCGGACGACGGGCGCTTCTCGCGGTATTCCAGCAGCTCATCGTCGCCGGCAAGCACAATGAGCTCAAACGGGCAGGAGAACAGATCGTACAGCACGGCGCAGATCGTCTTTTCAAAGCGCGACTGAATGATGCTGCGCTTAAAATCCGACGTGGTGTGCACGATGAGCGTATTATTATTGATCTCGATCGGGGTGCAATCGGAAAACCAGGTATTGATCGCCGTTTGTGTCAGCTCCTGCGAGAGACTGTCCATCACGACGGACCAGATATCGGTGAGCGAATTCATGGTGGCCATAGGTTCGGCTCCTTCGGTTTTTGTAACTGCGCGGATACGCTGGTATCAGCCTTATCAGTATAGCAAAAATTCATGATTATTTCAACAATAATGTTACTATTTATTATATAAATAGGTGTAGAATCTGCTGCGCAGAGGATTTGCTTTTCCTGTGCAGGTTGTGGTATGATAAAAAAACACGATTTTTTTACATAAAGCAGGTGCTGTTTTGTTCTTGGTCGCGCAGGCCGGACAACTGTTCGGCGATACGGAAGCAGCCGCTCTCCCGGAATTGTTGGAGAGCGGGCGGCTTCCTGCGCGCATTTCGGGCCTGCCGGCGAGTGCGCGGGCGCTGCTGGCGGCGTCGATGCACGCGCAGCTCGACGCGCCGGTGCTGGCCGTGTGTCCGGATGAGGCGGCGGCTGAGCTGTTTCAGAAAGATCTGTCTGCCCTGCTGGGGCAGAATGTACCGTTGCTGACGGCGCGCGATTATATGTTTTACACGGTCGAGAGCGTTTCGCGCCAGACGGAGCAAAAGCGTCTGAGCGCGCTTTACGCGCTCGCTGCCGGTACGGCGCCGGCCGTGGTGTGCACGGTCTCGGGTCTGCTGCAGCGCGCCATGCCGAAAGAAAAACTGCTGCAGGCGGTCTTTGAGATCCGCGACGGCAGCTCCCTCCCGCCTGAGGACGCGGAGGATGCGCTGCTGCGCTGCGGCTATCTGCGCACGGCGCAGGTGGAGGGACCGGGGCAGTTTTCACGACGCGGCGGCATTCTGGACTTTTTCTCCCCGCCCTATCCGCAGCCGGTGCGCGTGGAATTCTGGGGCGACGACGTGGATTCCATGGGCTTTTTCGATCCCGAGAGCCAGCGGCGCACTCAGTCACTGGACAGCTGCCGCATTCTGCCGGCGGCGGAGACGCTGACGCCGCTGTATCCGGGCGGCAGCACCGCGCTGGGCGAAAAGCTGCGCAAGCTCGCAGACCGCACTGCCGCGAAAAAAGACAACGATACGGCGCAAAAGCTCGCCGAGGCCCTGCGTGCCGACGGGGAAAAGCTCTGTGCCGACTGTGTGCTCCCGGCGGCCGACCGGTATATGGGCTTCGTGTACGACACGTTTGCCACGGCGCTGGACTATCTCACACCGGAGGCGGCCGTGCTGATCGACCAGCCGGCGCGCTGTGCCGAGCGTGCAAAGGAGTACACCACGCAGCTGCGGGAGGACATCGCCCTGCTCGTGCGCAGCGGCACAATGGCCGCGCGCGCGGAAAATTTCTACGAGCCGTTTGCCGACATGATGCGCAGAGTTCAGGCCTGGCCCATCGTGCTGGCCGACGGGCTGCAGCTCGGCCGCAGCCCCGTTGAGGCGCGCACGCTCGTGAGCCTGACGGCAAAGCAGCTCCCGTCCTACGGCGGCAGCAGCCAGACGGCGGCCGACGACATTGCGCACTATCAGAATCTCGGCTACCGCGTGGTCGTGCTGGCGGGCGACCTGCGCCGGGCGCGTATTTTGTGCGAGTTTCTCGACGGCCACGGCATTCACGCTGCGGCGGCTGAGCACCCGGACGCGCTGCCGGAGCCGGGACAGTGCCTCGTCACGGCGGGCAGTCTTTCGGCCGGCATCGAGTTTCCATATGCAAGGCTTGCCATCCTTACGGACACGCAGATTGCGGCGTCCGGTCTGCGGCGGGCAAAGCACAAAAAGCAGTCTAACCGCGAGAAAATCAACTCCTATACAGACCTCTCCGTCGGTGACCTTGTCGTGCACGAGTATCACGGCATCGGCCGCTTTGCGGGCATCGTGCAGATGCCGGTCGACGGCGCGGTGAAAGACTATATCAAAATCAGCTACGCCGGCGCGGACACGCTCTATGTCCCGGCGACGCAGCTGGATCTTGTGAGCAAATACATCGGCGCGGGCGAGGATCGGCCTGTCAAGCTCTCCAAAATGGGCGGCACGGAGTGGGCGCGCACGAAAACGCGCGCCAAAGCGGCCGCAAAAAGCATGGCCAAGGAGCTCACCGCGCTCTACGCCGCGCGCAGCCGCACGAAGGGGCACGCCTTTGCGCCCGACAGCCCGTGGCAGACGGAGTTTGAGGAGCACTTCGGCTATCCGGAGACGGACGACCAGCTGCGGTGCATTGACGAGATCAAGGCCGACATGGAAAAGCCCGTGCCCATGGACCGCCTCCTGTGCGGCGACGTGGGCTACGGCAAGACAGAGGTTGCCCTGCGCGCGGTCATGAAGTGCGTGCTCGACGGGCGGCAGGCGGCCATCCTGGTGCCGACGACTGTGCTTGCCCAGCAGCACTATCAGACGGCTGTGCAGCGGTTTTACGGCTTCCCGGTCGAGATCCGGATGCTCTCGCGCTTTTGCTCGCAGAGTCAGATTCGTCAGACGCTCGCGGATATGCGCAGCGGCAAGTGTGACCTTGTGATTGGCACGCATAAGCTGCTGCAAAAGAACATCGAGTTTAAAAACCTCGGCCTGCTCATCGTCGATGAAGAGCAGCGCTTCGGCGTGGCGCACAAAGAGCACATCAAGGAGATGAGCCGTGCGGTCGATGTGCTCACGCTCTCGGCCACGCCCATCCCGCGCACGCTGAACATGGCCCTGTCCGGCATCCGCGATATGTCGACGATCGAGGAACCGCCACAGGATCGCATCCCGGTGCAGACCTTCGTCATGGAGCACGACTGGAACGTGCTGTGCGATGCCATGCGCCGCGAGCTGCAGCGCGGCGGGCAGGTATTTTACCTGCACAACCGCATTGAAAACATTGAGCGCACTGCCCTGCGCATCTCAAAGATGCTCGACGGCGCGGTCGTGGACGTGGCGCACGGCCAGATGAGCGAGGAGCAGCTCTCGACGGTCATGGAGCGCATGGTCACGGGTGAGACGCAGATCCTTGTCTGTACGACGATCATCGAGACCGGCATTGATATTCCGAACGTGAACACGCTCATCATCGAGGACGCCGACCGTATGGGCCTTGCCCAGCTGCACCAGCTGCGCGGCCGCGTGGGCCGCTCGAACCGGCGCGCGAGTGCGTACCTGACGTTCCGGCGCGGGCGCGAGCTGAGCGAGATCGCCGAAAAGCGCCTGAGCGCCATCCGCGAGTTTGCGGAGTTCAACTCCGGCTTCCGCATCGCCATGCGCGACCTGGAGATCCGCGGCGCTGGCAGTCTGCTCGGGGCCGAGCAGTCGGGCCACATGATCGACGTCGGTTATGATATGTACCTCAAGCTGCTGGAGGAGGCCGTACTCGAAGAGCGCGGCGAAAAGCCCGAGCAGCGCGCCGGGTGCGCGGCCGACCTTGCCGTGTCGGCCAACATTCCCGAGAGCTATGTGCCCAGTCAGGAGCAGCGCATGGATCTCTACCGCCGCATCGCGCTCGTGCGCACGGAGGCGGAGGCCGACGACCTCATGGACGAGGTGATTGACCGCTTCGGCGACCCGCCGCCGAGTGTGTATACGCTCGTGCAGGTGGCACTGCTGCGCGCCGACGCGGGAAAAGTCGGCGTGACGGATATTTCGCAGAAAAACGGCTGTTTGAAGTTCCTGCTGGCGCAGTTCGATATGCAGAAGGTATCGGCACTGTACGCCCGGCCGGAGTTCAAGGGCCGCTTAAAGGTGGATGCGGGCGCAAAGCCGGGCGTCATTTTGCGCCTCCAGACCCGCACCCACGTGATCGAACAGGCAAGAGCGTTTGTTTCCGCATGGGCAGACGCCCAGGTAGACCGCGCATGACACCCATGTGCAACGAAACGAAAGGAAGCGTTTGCTGATGAAAACCAGAACCATCGCCCTGCTGCT
Source organism: Oscillospiraceae bacterium (assembly GCA_048217285.1). Taxonomy (GTDB): domain Bacteria; phylum Bacillota; class Clostridia; order Oscillospirales; family Oscillospiraceae; genus CAG-103. The sequence goes on along the minus strand of DBFWVW010000083.1, from coordinate 5,702 downwards.
GGCGCTCGTAATGGCCGTCTGCTGCCTGACCGGCTGCACCTCGACCCGCGTGCGCAGTTACTCGGAAGAGAGCAGTGATGCCTCGACCGACAAGTATGCCGCCGCGCTCAATGCGCATAAGAGCAATCAGAAGGTCATGACCGTTAACGGCAGCACCGTCTACTGGAACGAGTATGCCTACTTCCTGTGCGCCATCATGGCAAACATGGAGAAATATGGTATGCAGATCACGGACTGGAGCCAGGTCTACGACGAGAGCACCGGCGAGACGTATACGGACATTATGACCAAGAGCATCGTCAACAACATCGCCTGGAACCATCTCATCGAGACCAAGGCGGCGGAAAACGACGTGACGTTTGACGCGGCGGGCGAGCAGTACGTGCAGGACACGATCGACCAGACCATCCAGAACGTCGTGGGTGCCGGCGGCACCGAGGCCGAGCTGAACGAAAAGCTTCAGTCGTACTACATGGATCTGGATCTGTTCAAGTACTTCACCAAGACGCAGTATCTCTATAACGGTCTGGCGAGCAAGCTCTTCGGCGAGAACGGCGCGAACATCACGGACGAGGACGTGCAGGACTACGTCGAGGAAAACAGCTACATGACGGCCAAGCACATCCTGCTCAAGACAAGGGACGACAGCGGCACCGCCCTCTCGGACGCCGACAAGGCCGCCAAGAAGCAGCAGGCCGAGCAGATCGCCGCGCAGGTTAAGGCCGTGACCGACCCCGAAAAGCGTGTGGAGCTGTTTGACCAGCTCATGGAGCAGTACAATGAGGACACCGGCGAGAGCAGCTATCCGCACGGCTATTGCTTTACCTCCGGCACCATGGTCACGGAGTTTGAGGACGCCTGCAAGGAGCTGGAACCCTACGAAGTGTCCGGCGTGGTGGAGAGCCAGCATGGCTATCATGTCATTTTGCGTATGCCGACCCAGGGCGACGATCTGGTCCTGAGCAGTGACGGCAGCCAGCAGACGCTGCAGATGCTTGTTGCGCAAGAGCAGCTCGGCAGCCTGCTGACCGGCTGGGTGGACGAAGCGGACATCAGCTGGGAACCGAAGTTCCGCAGCATCGACTATGCGGCCGTGTTCACGCCGAAGCAGAGCTTCTGGAAGCGGCTGGACGTGTTTGACTGGTTTGAGAAATAACGACGGAACGCAAAGATCCCGTCATCCGGCCGGATGACGGGATCTTTCTTTCGTTGTGTCAGGCGTGTTTGACCATGCCGGCGAGCTTTTTCATCAGGCCGGAGCCAAACTTCTCATCGAAGTAGTTGAGCCAGGCGCGCACGGTGTCGATCGTCTCGGGATCGCCCAGCCAGTGGCGCAGGATGATATTGCGGTCGGTGCTGCGCAGGAGCTTGGCCACGGACACGAGCATGGCGTACGCGTCGTCGAGCTTGCCGAGCAGCGGGAAGGAGTCCGGCACGAGATCCAGCGGCGAGAGCACATACAGCAGTGCAAAGCCGAGGTCAAGCTTGCGGCTCGACGGCACGTCGGGGTCGAGCATGAGCTTGCAGATAAGGTAGGCAAAGTCCGGCAGCGTCGTCAGATAGTCGGCCGCTTTGCTGCCGAATTTCCCGGCCACGAAGCTGTTGGCCTGATAGCGGGCGCGCTTATAAAAGCGGTCAAATGCGTTGTCGTCCATGTAATAGATGCTTTCTTTGGTCATGATCCTGCCTCCTGATGGGAGATGATTGCTATCTATTATAGCGAAAAACCGGCCGGGCTTCAACCGGTTTGTGAATTTTTTCGAAATTGATTGCCAAGCGGGCCGATCCGGCGTATAATGCAGGGGCATTTCAGAAAACGGAGGCTGAGCCTATGATCCGCTTTTTCCATGGCCGCACGCTCACGATGGCGGACGGCGTGTCCGTCACGAGGGACGAGGTCTGGACCGATGGGGACAAGATCGCCTATGTCGGCCCCACGCCGGAGACGCTGCCCGCGTTTGAGCGGCAGATCGACCTCGATGGTGATCTCGTGATGCCGGGTTTTAAGAACGCGCACGCGCACGCCGGCATGAGCTTTGTGCGTTCGTACGCCGACGATGTGCCGCTGCAGCCGTGGCTGTTTGAGCAGATCTTCCCGCTGGAGGCCAAGCTCACGCCCGAGGCGGTGTATGCGTTTACAAAGCTGTCGATCCTCGAGTATCTCACAAGCGGCATCACGGCCGGCTTTGATATGTACTATTTTCGCGAGGCCATCGCGCAGGCGAGCATCGACTGCGGCTTCCGCACGGTGCTGTGCGGGGGCGGCGGCAGCGCGCAGCAGCTCGAGAGCGAATATCGCAAATTCAACGCCATGCACCCGCTGATCTCCTATCAGCTTGGCCTGCACTCGGAGTATACCTCCAGCATCACCGAGATGAGCGAGGCCGGCGAGCTGGCCCGCGCGCTGCACGCGCCGGTGTTCGCGCACAATGCCGAGACCGCGCGCGAGGTGGCCGAGTGTCAGGCCCGCTGGGGCAAGACGCCGACGGAGCTGTTTGCATCCCTCGGCCACTTTGACTACGGCGGCGGCGGGTTCCACTGCGTGCACATGACCGCGCGCGATCTGGCCATCTTCCGCGACCGCGGGCTCTGGGCCGTCACAAACCCCGGCTCGAACGCCAAGCTCGCCAGCGGTATCGCTCCGCTGGAGCAGATGCGCACGATGGGCATCCGCATGGCCATCGGTACCGACGGTCCGTCGAGCAACAATGCGCTCGATTTCTTCCGCGAGATGTATCTGGCCGCCGTGCTGCAGAAGCTGCGCTGCGAGGACGCCGCTGCGCTCCCGGCGGATGACGTGCTGCGCATGGCGATGGTCGGCGGCGCGCAGGCCATGGGCCTGACCGACTGCGACGTGCTCGCCCCCGGCAAGCAGGCGGATCTGATCGTGATCGACCTGCAGCGGCCGAATATGCAGCCGGTGCACAATGTGCCGCGCAACCTCGTCTACAGCGGGTCGAAGGAGAATGTATGCCTGACGATGGTCGCCGGGCGGGTGCTGTATGAAAACGGCGCGTTTTTCGTCGGCGAGCCGGTGCAGGACATTTACCGCGCCGTGGACGCGGCCTTTGCCGCGATGCGCGCGGCGCTCTGATCGCTTTTCCTGCGGGCTGCGGGGCGGCAGGAGCCGCCTGAGGTGATATGCCCGAACCTATAAAAAGGTCCCGGAAACGGTGCGTTTCCGGGACCCTTTTGCAGCCCTGTGGGGGCTTTATGCCTTCGTTTCGAGCACTTTCACGCCGTGCATAATGATCTCACCGGCGAGCACGGCCATTTCTTCGGGCGTCTGCTTCATGCCGTTGTCGATCCATGTGAGCGCAAGCGACATATTGCCCGACACGATGAACGAGCAGAAGTAGTCGAGCATCACAGGGCCGTTTGGATAGTAATACGCGAGGAAATCATACAAAAATTCATCGCGCAGGATGTGGCAGATGCGGTCGGTGAAGGCGATGTCGCCGTTTTTGCCCAGCAGCACATGGCACAGATCGGAATTCTGCTCGATGTACTGGTACAGCTCCATCAGGTACGGGTAGGTCTTGCCCTCGGAGTCTTTCGCGTTGTGCCGCCGGCACACGGCGACCAACCCGTCCGCCAGCTCATCCTCCAGACTGGACAGCAGGTCATACACGTCCTTATAGTGAATATAGAAGGTGCCGCGGTTGATGTCTGCAATCGCTGCCAGCTCGCGCACGGAAATGTCCTTGACGCTCTTTTCCGCCATGAGCTTCATCAGCGCAAGCCGAAGCTGCCGTTTCGTCTTTCGCACTCTGCGGTCTACAACTTTTTCTTCCATTCGCCGATTCCTCCTACCTGTTTTTTTGTTATCTTGACATACATGATACCACCAAAACGAACAATAATCAACAATTCGTTGCATAAAAATTGTGATTTTTTTCGGATTTTTTGTGAAACTTTTGTGGAATAGCGGACAAAATGGTGAATAATCACATATTTGTTGCTCATCTGGCCTGCAAATTCTCGACCAGACGGGCAGCGGAAAACGCAGTGGCAAAATGGCGCGCGATATGCTATGATGGGGGCAAATCCCGAAAAGGAGCACAAGATCATGTTTGAAAACGGAACGTTCGCGGTTCTCGGCCCGGACGGAAAACAGGTGCAGTGCGATGTGCTGTTCACCTATGACTGCGAGGACAACGGCCGCTCGTACGTCGTGTTCACGACCGGTGAGGGCGCGCAGCAGCGGCTGTTCGCCAACCGCTACGACACGCGCGATGATGGGCAGCTTGCCCTGCTCGCGCTCGAAAACGAGCAGGAGTATGCCCTCATCAAGCACTGCTTTGAGGAGCTCAAGGCGAAACTCGCCGAGCAGGCCGCGGCGGAAGCCGCCGCACAGGAGGGCGGACCCGAAGCATGACAGACACATTTCATCCGCTGAGCGTGCGGGATATCCCGATGCTCACGCGCTACTTTGCCCGGCAGGATACGCGCCTGTGCAATGCCTCGGCCGGTGCGGCCGTGCTCTGGCAGCCGTATTTTCAGGACGCGGCGCTCGAGCTGGACGGCACGCTGCTGCTGCGCGAGCAGTTCCCCGGTCTCGGCATGGTGTTTTCCACACCGATCGGTGAGAATGTGGGAAACGCTTACGATTTTCTCTCGAAATATTGCAGCGAAGTGGGGAAACCACTGCAGTTTTTCCCCGCCACACCGGCAGATGTGGAAAATCTGCGCGCGCGCTTCGGCGCCGTGGAAATCACGCCGGTGCGCGACTGGTTTGACTATCTCTACGATGCGCAGGACATGGTGACGTTCCGCGGCCGGCGCTTTAACGGCCAGCGCAACCACATCCACCATTTTCAGCGCCTGTACCCCGACTGGACGTTTGAGCGCGTCACGGCGGAGAACCTGCCGGAGGTGAGCGCGTTTTTCGAGGACTTCACCCGCCGCTACCACAAGGACAGTGACAGTGCGCAGGCGGAAGAGGACTGCGTGCGGGAATTCCTGCGCGACTTTGACGCCTATGCCCCGCTTGCGGGCCTGCTGCGCGTGAACGGGCGCGTGGCCGGTTTTTCCGCCGGGGAAATCGTGGGCGATACGCTCATTATCCACATTGAGAAGGCGGATATCGCCTATGAGGGCATCTATCAGGTGCTGGTCAATGAGTATGCCAAGTGCTTCGTCACGCCCGATGTACGGTACATTAACCGCGAAGAGGATGTGGGCGACGAGGGGATGCGGCGCTCCAAGGAATCGTATCACCCCGTGCGTCTGCTGGAAAAATATCTGGTACGGATTCCGGCGCAGCCGGAGAAAGGAGAAAAAACCATGCAGGAAGTCTATGAATTTCTGAAAAAGTGCGGCACGTACTATCTCGCCACCGTCGAGGGCGACCAGCCGCGCGTGCGCCCGTTCGGCACGGTGAATCTGTTCGAGGGCAAGCTCTATATCCAGACTGGCAAGGTCAAGGCCGTCTCGAAGGAGATGGCGGCAAATCCCAAGGTGGAGCTGTGCGCCTTTGACGGCGAGACCTGGCTGCGCGTGAGCGCGACGGCCGTTGAGGACGACCGCGTGGCGGCGCGGCAGGATATGCTTGAGCACTATCCCGAGCTGCAGAGCATGTACGCCGCCGACGACGGCAACACGCAGGTGCTCGCGCTGACGGATGCGACCGCGACGTTCAGCTCCTTCACCGCCGCACCGCGCACGGTGCGCTGGTAAACGCCGAATGTGACGCCAAAACG
>DBFWVW010000082.1:0-12348 GCA_048217285.1 Oscillospiraceae bacterium | reverse complement strand
TGATTTTTTCGATCAGATTGGCCAAAGGTCTGCCTCCAAAAGGATGATAACGAATATTATAGCGTTATCCGCGCCGGAAAGGAACAACAGTTTGTGAATATTTGCTTAAAAATGGCGGAAATTTTCGGCAGCCTGCACGGTGTGCTGCAGCAGCAGCGCGGTCGTCACGCTGCCGATGCCGCCGGGCACGGGGGTGCAGGCGGCAGCGATGGCGGCGGCCTCGGGCGCTACGTCGCCGCGCAGCGTGCCGTCGGGCAGCGCGGTCGCGCCCGCGTCGAGCACGATCTGCCCCGGATGCACGCAGCCGGGCGTGATGCACCCGGGCGTGCCCGCCGCGGCGAGCAGAATGTCGGCTGCGCGGCAGCAGGCGGCGAGGTCGGGCGTTTTCCGGTGGCAGAGCGTCACGGTCGCGTCCGCGCGCGTGAACAGCAGCGCGGCCGGCCGGCCGATGACGAGGCTCCGGCCGACGATGGCCACGCGTTTGCCCGCCGGGTCGATCCCGTGTGCGCGCAGCAGGGCCATACACGCCTCAGCCGTGCAGGGGGCGAAGCCCGCCGCCCCGGTCACGAGCGCGCCGAGCGACGCTGTCGTCATGCCGTCCACATCCTTGCGCGGATCGAGCGTGTCGAGCAGTTCCTGTGCGCGCAGCGCCGCCGGCAGCGGCCGCAGCAGCAGCACACCGTGCACGGCGCCGTCCGCGCTCAGGGCGCGCAGGGTGCCGGTCAGGGCGTCGGGCGTGCAGTCCGCCGGCAGGGAGATGGGGCGCACGGCGATGCCGGCTGCGTCCGCCGCCTGCGCGATGCTGTGCAGATAGGCCAGATCGTCCGGCTGTGTGCCCACGGACACGGCCGCGAGGCAGGGCTGCGCACCAGGCAGGCTGACCTTTGCGCGCACCTGCGCATAGATGCCCGCGCTCACCGGCGCGCCGGTCAAAAGCTTCGGCATGGTTCAGCCCTCCCCGCGCAGCGCGGCGAACACCGCGTCCACGGTCTGCGCGCAGCTTTGCACCGCGGTCGCGCGCAGATGCTCGGCGCGCGTCTCCGTCTCGACGCGGTCGGCAGGTGCGAGCAGGCCGGTGTTGACAAATACGTTCATGGCCGCCGCCTCCGCCGCTGCGCGGCACAGCGCCGCCGCGCACCCGACGTCCGAGCGCAGGAGCGGGCTTGCCGTCTCGAGCGCGGCGGTGAGCAGCAGCGCCACCTGCGCGCAGTGCTCCAGCATGGCCAGCGGCGCGGCGCAGGCCGCCTGCGCGGCGGCGGCGAGCCTGGCTGCGCGACCGGGGTCGGTTTTCGGGATGGCGTAGGCCTTTTGCAGCGGCAGGAAGCCCGCCGCGTCCGCGTCGATGAGCGCGAGCAGCGCCGCGCGCTGCGCCTCACAGCCGGCGGCCAGCGCTGCGAGCGCGCCGCTGCGGTCAGCGTAGCGGGGGTTCGCAGCCGTCACGTTCGCGGCCATTGCGGCCAGCGCCGCGGCCAGCGCCCCGGTGAGCGCGGCTGCGCCCCCGCCGCCCGGCGTGGGCTGCGCGGAGGCAAGCTGCGCGGTAAAATCAGAAAGTGTCAGATCCGTCATGGAAATACCTCCTCGTGCGATCCGGGGTCGCATTTGCACTCCCGGCCTTGCCCCTGCATCACGCGCCGCCGTTTCCCGCAGATGCTAGCGGGGCGGCGCACGGTGCCGCCGGGGCTGCAAAGCGCTGCACGCCCCAGATGCCGACAAGGATGGCGGCCGAGGCTGCGGCGCTGACCCAGCCGAACGGCTCGTGCAGGAGGAGCACCCCGGCGAGCACAGACACGACGGTCGAGAGATTGATGAGCGCCGCGGTGCGCGCGACGGGCAGCACCTCCAGTGCCCGGTTGAGCGCGAGGTAGGACAGCACCGAGGCTACCACGCTCAAAAACACGATGGCGAGCGCGAACGGCGCGTGCGTCATCGGCAGGACGACGGCGCTCAGATCGTGCCGATGCTCGAGCACGGACAGCACAAAGAACGCGGCCGCGCCCATGCCGCACGTGATGTACGTGCGCTCAAAGGCGGTGAAGCTGCCGGCACAGGCGCGGCTGGCCACTATGTAGCCCGCGCCGGCAAAGACCGTGCCGAGCAGGATGAGAAAGCCCAAAAAGCTCCCCGCGCCGATGCCGGTGGCATAGACGGCCAGCACGATCACCCCCGCTACGGACAAAACCGAGAACACGACCTGCCGCCACGTGGCCTTTTCCTGCAGGAAAAGCGTCCCGTAGACGAGCGAGCACAGCGGGATGAGCGCAACCATGACGCCGGAAAACGACGTGCTCGTGAGCTGGAGGCCGTACTGCTCGCAGGGGAAGTAGAGCACGGGCTCGAACAGGCCGGCCAGCAGCACGGGCCAGAGCTTCCGGCCGCGCAGACGCACGGGGAAGCGCCCCGTCAGGCGCAGCAGACTCAGCAGCAGGAACGCCAGCGCGAAGCGCCAGAACAGCAGCACGAACGGCGTGCCGTAGTCCTGCGCGATGCGCGAGGCGAGGAACGTGAAGCCCCAGATAAAATACGTGAACGCGGCGAGCCAGAACGCGCCCGCCGGCGAGAGGGTACGGTGCAAGGAGATCAGCCTTCTTTCTCGGAGGCAAAGGTGAGATTCACACCGTCGGACCGGCAGACGATCGTGCCGTTGCGGTCGGTGCGGTAGACGGTCACGTCCGCGTCGCGCAGGCGGCTGAGCGTGTCGTCGTGCGGGTGGCCGTATTCGTTGTCCGCGCCGCAGCTGATGACGGCGTACTTCGGCTGCGCCTCATACAGCAGGCGGTAGCCCGTGGAGGTGCGGCTGCCGTGGTGGCCGGCCTTGAGGACGTCACAGCGGACGTTTTCGCCCGCGTCGAGCACGTCCGTCTCGCTCTCATACTCGGCGTCGCCGGTGAAGAGGAAGGCGTTGCTGCCGTAGTCCACGCGCAGGATGAGGCTCTGGTTATTGACGTCGCTGTAGTGCTGCTGCGGGCCGAGGACGGTCACGGTCGCGCTGCCGAGGGAGAACGTGTCGCCCACGTTCGGCACGGTGATGGCAAGGTTCGCCGTCTCGGCCGCGCGCATGACGCGCTGAAACGCGCCGTTGCTGCTCGAGGAGACGGAGCTGTAGAGCGTGCGCACCGGGAAGGCCGCGATGACGGCCTTCATGCCGCCGCAGTGGTCGGCGTGCGCGTGCGTGCAGACGAGGTAGTCGATGGCGGTCACGCCCTGCTGCTTGAGGTAGGTCGTGATCTTGTTGGCCTGGTCGCCCTCGGCCGCGTCGATGAGCATGACCTGCCCGTCGCACTGCAGCAGCGTACAGTCGCCCTGACCGACATCGAGATACGTCACGGTCAGCCCGTCGCCGGGCGCGGCCGTGGCGTTGGGGTCGGCAGAGACATGGTCGCGGCCGTAGCCGAGCCATGTGGCGAGGAGCGCGATGATGAGCGCGAGCACGATGGTGATCAGATGGTTTTTGGCCTGCGAATTGCGGCCGCGATTGGGTTGGGACATGGGTCACATCTCCTGTTTGATGATAAAAGCGTGTGGCGCGCCGGATCGTGTGCTGCCTTCTCCTGCGGGCGCGGTTGGATCGTGCGCTGCGGTTCGTATCCGCAGCCCTCCGTCACGCCTCCAGCTCGCCCGCGCCGCGGGTCACATCGTGAATCCACTTGCCGGAGCGCAGCCGCGGCAAACACAGGAAGGTCTGCACGATCACGTCGATGGACATGAGCGGGTACACGTACCGGATGTCGAGCTTCCACACGAGCGCCGTGAGCGCCGCCAGCGGCAGACACACCGCATACAGCGGCCCGACGTCGCACAGCATCGCATAGTGCACGTCGCCGCCGCCGCGCAGCACGCCGACGATGTTCGTCAGGCTCACGCTCGACACCGGCTGCACGAGCATCAAAATCCCCATCATATACATCGCAATGTCGCACGCCGCGCCCTCCATGTGCATCAGCGGCAGGATGTACGGCCGCAGCAGCACGTTGCGCACGAGCGCGATGATGCCCATACAGACGAGCCCGACGCACAGCGCCAGCCCGTCGAGCACCCAGGCCTTGCGCTGCACCTGGCCGCGGTTGCCACGGCCGATCTCCCGCCCGATGAGTACGGCGGCCGCGCCGCCCGCGGCGAACGACGCCGGGGTGAGCATACGCTGCAGGTTCCCGGCGATGGTGTAGGCCGAGAGGATGGGCGTATTATTTCCCATATGCCCCATAATGACCGTGTAGAGCGAAAACGCAAGCGACCACAAACACTCGTTGCACACGACGGGCAGGGCGTATTTGGCAAAGTCCTTCGCGATCACGCGGCCGGGGCGCAGCAGCGCGCGCGGCATCAGCGGCAGCCGGCGGCTGACGGCGGCATAGACGCACAACACCGCGACCTCGAACACGCGGCTGATGAGCGTGGCGACGGCCGCACCCGCGCAGCCGAGCATGGGCGCGCCGAGCTTGCCGTAGATGAGCACCCAGTTGAGGAAGATGTTCAGCGCGCCGGACGCGGTGAGCAGCACGGCGCCGAGGCTGGGATTTTCCGTGCTGCGCTGGGCGGCGATGTACACGCCGCTGATGGCGGAAAAGAAATACGAAAAGCCGACATAGCGCGTGTACGCCGCGCCGGGCGCAACGAGGTCGGCGTTGTTGGTGAGCACGCGCATGATCTGCTCCGGGATGCAAAACGCCGCGACGGCGAGCAGACCCGTGATCGTCGTGGACACGAACAGCGCGATGCCCATGACGCGGTTGATCGCCTCCTGATCGCAGCGGCCGTGGTACTGCGCCACGAGCACGCTCATGCCGCTCTGCACGCCGAAGATCATCAGCTGCATGACGTAAAACGGACTGTTCGCCATGGTCACGGCGGCGAGCGCCGTCTCGCCGAGCACGCCGACCATGAACGTGTCGGCCATGGACATGGAAAACGTCACGAAATTTTGCAAAATCATCGGGAGCATGAGCAAAACAGCCTCCCGGATGAAGGCTTTTTCCTCGCGGATGAGACGCATGGGGCTACCTCCTTAGCGCGCAGTCTATTTATCATACCATGCTTTCCCGCCGCGCGCAACCGGGCATCCCGGCGCGCCGAAGCGCAAAAAAAGCACCCTTTCGGGTGCTTTTTTGCATTCCTCAGCTCATTCGCCGAGCTTTGCGAGCATGGCCTCGCAGACCTCGTCCATGTCGCCGACGATGCCGTAGGTGCAGTAGTTGAAGATCGCCGCCTCGGGGTCGGTGTTCACGGCGACGACCACATCCGCGTCCGAAAAGCCCGTGACGTGGTTGACCGCGCCCGACACGCCGAACGACAGCAGCAGCTTCGGCTTGACCACGGCGCCGGACTGCCCGATAACGAGCTTGAACGGCAGCACGCCGCGGTCGAACACCGGGCGCGTGCAGGCGAGCTTGCCGCCGAGGCGCTCGGCCAGGCGGCGGTAGCGCGGCAGGGCGTCCGCCCCCCGGATCGCGTTGCCGACGCAGACGATCACGTCCGCATCCGCGATGTTCAGGCGCTCGTCGAGATCGTCGGCACGAAAATCGAGAATCTCGGTGCGGATGTCCGCGACCGGGAAGTCGATGTGCTCCTCGATCACTTCGTGTGCGCGCGCGCCGCAGGGGACGCACTTGAACGTGCCCGGGCGGATGGTGCCGACCTGCGGTCGCGCCACGGGCACGGTGATCACAGCCATCATCTTGCCGCCGACGGCGGGCTCGACGAACTCGATGTCCGCCGTCTTGGGATCCCAGACGAGCTCGGTCGCGTCCGAGGTGCAGCCGGTGCCGAGGCGCGCAGCGAAGCGCGGCGCAAAGTCGCGCCCGTTGATCGTGCCGCCGACCATGACCGCCGTGGGCCGGTACTTCCGGCACAGAACGGTGAAGAGGTTGGTGTACGCATCGTTATTAAAATAGTCATAGCCCGTGCCGGTCACGTGGATGACCTTGTCCACGCCGCAGTCGAGCACCCGCTGCAGCTCGCCGTCCGAGATGCTGCCGACGATGACCGCCGCCAGCTGCTCGCCGCTCGCGTCGCAGAGCTTGCGCGTTTCCGAGCACAGCTCGAGCGAGACCGGCAGCACGCTGTCGCCGTCGCGCTCGATAAAGACCCACATATCTTTGTAATCCGTCTTATTCACTGCCTGCACCTCCTCAAAGCACGTCCGCGATCAGGCCGAAGAGCCGGTCCACGTTCTTTTCCGTGCTGCCCTCGTCGATCATGCTGCCCTTCGCGCCGGCCTCCGGCGGATAGGTGCGCGGCACCTTCGTCGGGGAGCCGGGGTCGCCGATCTGCGCGGGGTCGAGCCCCGGGATGGTGGCCGCGCTGTAGACCGCGATGTCCGCGGTGCGCGAGGCCTTCCAGCGCTTCAGGTTCGGGATGCGGGGACGGAAGTTCGCCTTTTCGACCGTGAGCAGGCAGGGATACTGCGCGCGCAGCACCTCCGTGCCGCGCTCGAGGTCGCGCTCGGCCGTGATGGTGTGCGCGGCCGTGTCCACCTCGACGATCTTCGCCGTCGAGGAGATCTGGCTGGCGCCGAAGCGCTCGGCCAGCTGCGAGCCCATCTGCCCGGTCGCGCCGTCGAGCGACTCCTTGCCGCAGAAAATGAGGTCAAAATCGCCGAGCTGCTTTGCAGCGCTCGCAATGACGTAGCTCGTAGCGAGCGTGTCGGCGTTGGCAAACGCGCGGTCAGACAGCAGCACGGCCCGGTCCGCGCCCGCGGCGAGGCACTCGCGCAGCGCTTCCTTGGCCATGTCCGGCCCCATCGTGATGACGGTGACCGTGCCGCCGTGCGCCTCCTTGACGCGCACAGCCGCCTCGAGCGCGTTGGCGTCCAGCGGATTGAGGATCGCCGGTACGCCCGCGCGGATCAGGCTGCCCGTGACGGGGTCCATCTTCACGAGGTTGATATCGGGCACCTGCTTGACGCAAACAAGAATATTCAGCATGCTTCAGCCCTCCTCGACGTTGGCGCAGACCTTGCCGGGGTTGAGGATGCCCTTGGGGTCAAACACCTGCTTGATCGCCTGCATGAGCCCGAACGCCGTCTCGCCGACGGACTCGAGCAGGTACTGCTTCTTTGCGTGGCCGATCGCGTGCTCACCGGAGACCTGTCCGCCGAACTCGATGCACTTGGCATAGCACTTGTCCATGACGGCCTTGCTGTGGCGCCGGAACTCGTCGAGCGCCATGTCGTTGGCGCAGCAGTAGATGTGCAGGTTGCCGTCGCCCGCGTGGCCGAAGTTGCGGATGGTGATGCCCTCCGCCTTGCCGATGGCACGGGTGTAGACGAGAAACTCCGCGATGCGGTCGACCGGCACGACGACGTCCATCTCGTCGAGCAGCTTCGTGTCCGCCTCGATGACGGTCAGAAATGCACTGCGTGCGGCCCAGACGTCCTTTTTCAGGCCGTCGGTCCAGACAACGAGCGTGTCGTACGCACCGCACTGCTCGGCCAGCGCGCCGAGGCGGTCCATCTTTGCGGTCAGCTCGGCCTCACTGTCGCCGACGAGGGTGACGAGGATGTACGCGCCCGCCTCTTTCCCGTTCACGACCGTGGGGAAGATGGTGTTGCCGGTGAACGCCGCCGAGGAATCAACGATGTCGCGCTCCATGAACTCGATCGACTGCGGGTCGAGATTGGCCAGCTTGATCTGCGGCACGGAGGCGATGGCCGTCTCCACGTCGGCAAACGGCAGGATAAGGCTCACGTTCATCTCCGGTTTGGGGATGAGCTTGAGCGTCAGCTCCGTGATGACGCCGAGCGTACCCTCGGAGCCGATCATCAGGTGCAGCAGGCTGTAGCCGGAGCTGGTTTTGCACACGGTCTTGCCGAGCTCCATGACTCTACCGTCAGGCAGCACCACGGTCATGGCCAGCACGTAGTCGCGCGTGACGCCGTACTTCACGGCGCGCATACCGCCCGCGTTCGTGGACACGTTGCCGCCCACGGTCGCGGTCTTTTCGCCCGGATCGGGCGGATACATCAGGCCGCGCGTGAGCGCGTCGGCCGCGAGGTCGCACAGCAGCACGCCGGGCTGGATGTGCACGACCAGGTTGTTCATGTCATAGGAGAGAATTTTGTTCATGCGCGTCGTGCACAGCACCACGCCGCCGCACAGCGGCACGCACCCGCCGACCAGACCCGTGCCGGCGCCGCGCGGTGTGACGGGGATGTTGTTGTCATAGCACACGCGCAGGATCGCGGACACTTCCTCCGTGCTCTCGGCCTCACAGACCACCTCGGGGTAATACTTGCCGTAGATGGGCATTTCGTCGTGACTGAAGTCGTCCTTCACCGCCGGACCCGCGAAAAAGCGCTTCGCGCCCACGATGGCCCGCAGCTGCTCGGCGATCTCCGGCGTGACCTTATGATAATTCGTCATTTCCTACCTCCTTATGGATTTGTGACGATGCTCGATCGAATCCCGCTCCATGGCCACAGCCGCAAAACGGGAGCATAATTATACCACAAAACCGGTGGATATTGTCAAGCGGAGCTGGCCTTTCCTGCAAAACTGTCCGGCGAAAAGCAGCTTTCGGGTCAAAAACTGTCGCCCGGCGCAAGATTTCCGGCACTTCCCCGCTGCGGCAAATGCAGAGAACCGGCAAAACGCAGCGCGCGCATATCCGGCGCCGTCCCGGCCTCGCTCCCCCACCCGGCCGAACGCGCGCTCCCGCGACGTCCGGCGCGACCCGCCGGCCATTGACACCCGCCCGCCTTTGCGCTAAAATAGCGCTGTTGTGTCTCCACAGCTCAGCGGATCGCGCATCCGCCGCCTGAGGGTCACGGCAAACCGCCCGCCTTCGCGCCGGAGGCGATCGGTTCCAAGTTCCATTTCCCATACACCCCAATAGCTCAGCCGGATAGAGCGTCCGCCTCCTAAGAAAGTGTTATAACATACACCTAAGCAAAAAAGGCGATTGACAAGAGTTCAGATTACAAGTACAATTTAATAGATTTTTCAGATGTCGCTATAGCTCAGCTGGATAGAGCGACCGCCTCCTAAGCGGTAGGTCGGAGGTTCAAATCCTCTTAGCGACGCCAAAAACTCCGCCGAAAACGTTGATTTTTCAAGGCTTTCGGCGTTTCTTATTTTCCGAGAGGATTTGAACTCGTAGCAAAGTGCGATTAGCAAGACCGATTTCTGCTAATTGGATTTGGCTGTAAAAGAATCGGACTGTTAATTGATGTCACCTATTAGCCTGCTAATGATTAGCAAGAAATTTTCGGATTTTGCTAATTAAAACGGGCTTCCTGCTAATTTTCCGAAAAATCCTGCTAAAAACCGTGCTAATTTAAAAGGCGATAGTTACCCGTTCAAAGAGAGTTTTTCTGCGATTATTTAATCTTGTTTGGTTACACATTTGAGTGTCATACCACTTCCTTATATAATAGAGCCAAAGACAAGGAGGTGGCGTTTATGAGAGAAAAGACCAATCATCTATATGTGGATAGCCAAGAAAGAAACCTGTTATTACATAGCCTTGTGGAGCTGAAAAATCAGCTTATACAACAGGGCAGATATACGGATTGTGTTGACGAGCTTATTTTTAAGGTCATAAATGCACCGACCAAGAGAATGAAAATTGAATATATCTAAGGCAGATTACGAAGCCGCTTATTCTTATTGATTGTTAAGAGTAAGCGGCTTTTTTGCGTTCTCTGGTACTGTTACATAGCCACCTTGACAAAGTGGCTAAATCTATGCGAAAGGAGGACGCACCTATGTCAAATTGCAAAGTGATTGCTCTGACAAACCAGAAAGGCGGTGTCGGAAAAACGACCACAGCGGTCAATCTCGGTGTGGGTCTGGCAAAGCAAGGCTCTAAGGTGTTGTTGATTGATGCCGATGCACAGGCAAATCTCACAATGGCTCTGGGCTATAACCGACCAGATGATATACCCATTACAATCTCTACTGTGATGCAGGACATCATGGATGATAAATCCTTTGATGCTTCTGGTGGGATTATCCACCACAGCGAGGGCGTTGACCTGCTCCCGTCCAATATCGAGCTGTCGGGTCTTGAGGTAAGGCTTATCAATGCCATGAGCCGTGAGAGTGTTCTGAAAACCTATGTGAATGAGGTCAAAAAGAATTACGATTATGTGCTTATCGACTGTATGCCATCCCTCGGTATGATTACGATTAACGCATTGGCGGTGGCTGACAGCGTGGTTATCCCGACACAGCCCCATTATCTTTCTGCGAAAGGTCTGGAGCTTTTGCTTCGCTCCGTATCAAAGGTCAAGCGGCAAATCAATCCCAAACTGCGGATTGACGGTATCTTAATGACGATGGTAATGCCCCGCACGAACATTTCTAAGGAAATCACAGCAACGGTAAAGAGTGCATACGGACAGAAAATCAAAGTCTTTGATGCCGAGATACCCCATTCCATCCGTGCGGTGGAAGCAACCGCAGAGGGCAAGAGCATTTTTGCCTATGACAAAAGCGGAAAGGTAGCCGCAGCTTATGACCAGTTTGCAAAGGAGGTGGCAGAGATTGGCGAGAAGCAAAGGAAGCAAAATCGAGCTGACCGCATACGATGACCTCTTTGAAACGGACGAAAGCCGTGCGGAAGCAGCATTAAGCAAGCTTAGGGACATTCCCATTTCAGAGATTGACGAGTTTCCAGACCATCCATTCAAGGTTTTAATGGATGAAGATATGGAACAGCTTGTTGACAGTATCAAAAGAAACGGTGTAATGACCCCTGCGACAGTTCGGCTCAAAGAGGACGGGCGGTATGAGCTTATCAGCGGTCACAGGCGGAAAAAGGCGTGTGAGCTTGCGGGGCTTGAAACGCTGAAATGTGAGGTCAAGGAGCTGACCCGTGACGAAGCGGTTATTGTCATGGTGGAAAGCAACCTGCAACGCTCCGTTATTCTGCCGAGTGAGAAAGCCTATGCGTATAAGATGCGGCTTGAAGCTATGAAGAGGCAAGCAGGCAGACCCGTCAAAGATAATTATTCCCCAGTGGGAAATAATTTAGAGTTTGCGACTTCAAGTGACGAACTTGCCGAGAAAGTTGGAGAAAGTAAAAACCAGATTTTCCGCTATATCCGCTTAACCGAGCTTGTACCAGAAATTTTGCAGATGGTTGACGACAGGCAGATTGCTTTCCGTCCTGCGGTGGAGATTTCCTATCTCTCCGAGGAACAGCAATACACCCTGCTTGAAGCCATGAGCTACAACGATGCTACACCATCACTTGCACAGGCTATCAAAATGAAGAAGTTTATGCAGGAGGGAAAGCTGACGGACGAGGTTATCAGCTCTATCATGGAGGAGGAAAAGCCTAACCAGAGGGAAAAGCCTGCTTTCCGTGATGAACGGATAACCAAGCTCATTCCAAAATCCGTTCCCAGAGGACAGGAAACAGATTTTGTTGTAAAGGCGTTGGAATTTTACAACCGCCATTTACAGCGGAACAAGGCTCACGAAAGGTAAGCCACACACCGAGGGAGAAGTCTGTCCTCTGGGGGATAGCCATTTTTTTCGGCTTCCCCCTCTCCACACCTCTCCCCCTTGATACTGCCAGTAACTATCCGAGAAAAGAAACACTTTAAGCTGTCCGTAAGGGGCAGCTTTTTTCGGTCAGTAAGGCAAAGCAACACAAAACAATAACAGGAGGTAACGATGAAAATTCGTAAATTATTCAAGAAAGCCGCTGCCCTTGCGTTGGCGGCGGTCACGGCATTGTCCGTAATGCCTGCGACAACAGCGTTTGCAGCAGGAGATATTGGTACGATTTCCTTTACCCACACCTATGACAGCAACGGGAACGCCATGAGGTACAATTCCAGTGCTGTCATTAACGGTTATACTTCGGGCGGCACGGGAAATTACAAGTACCGTATGTATGTGGACGGGGAAACGGCGTTCTGTATCCAGCCCGGTGTCCCCTTGAAAACAGGTGACACTCTGGCAAAGGCATCTTCCGACACATGGAACGCCCTTTCTTCTAACCAGAAAAAGGCGGTAGGGCTTGCCCTGCTCTATGGGTATCAAGGAAACAGCAGCGGCTTGTCTGGCACGGACGATGAGAAGTGGCTTGCCACACAGACCCTTGTATGGGAGTTCGTCACAGGCTGCCGTGAAGCCACAGGCTCCTATAAGCAGACAAGTACGACGGTTTACAGCCTGCATTTTGGCTCCAACTATGCGAACAGCGGCGCAAGGGCGGCTTATGACCAGATTGTTTCCCTGCTGACAGCGCATAACACCATCCCAAGTTTTATGTCGGGCAGTAAGAACGGAATTACAAAAGAGCTTGCCTATAAAGACGGGAAATACAGCATCACATTGACCGATGCAAACGGCGTGTTGTCCGACTATTCCTTTACAAGCTCTGACAGCAGCGTGACCG
>DBFWVW010000081.1:0-7735 GCA_048217285.1 Oscillospiraceae bacterium | reverse complement strand
TCGCGGCATTGCCCCCGCTGCGATCTGCAAAAAGATTGCAAAACTCAAAAAACTTCTGTATGGGGGTTAATTTTTGCCCGTTTTCGTTGCCTACCAAGTGAGGGACAAAACAATCGCCCTCGTGAACCTTGAAAACCGAATACACATTCAACAGGTACATTCCTGATCGGGGGCGAAGGCCCCAGCCGAATGAAGGTGCGCCACGAACTTCCTGCCCGAAAGGGTTATCACGGAAAGCAAGGTTGGTAGCGATTCCGAACCATTCTGAAATATCTGGCAGCTACGGATACGGCCACGACAGGCTTAGGGTATAATGATACTTTTCTACGGAACCGGCGGAGTACCCGGCGGGGGTGAGATTCCCATGGACCCGATTCGCTATCGGGCGTCTGATGACTTCCTTTTCTGCATTTAGGGTTCGAGGAAAAATGAAATGCAGCGACGAAAGCCCCAAAGGATGCTTTGAGGCTTTCGTGGATCAGAAATGATTCAAATTCAGAGAAAGGAGGAAAACCCCATGGAAAACTGTAAGGTGATCGCCATCACGAATCAGAAGGGCGGCGTTGGCAAAACGACGACCACAGTCAATCTCGGTGTGGGACTTGCAAGCTCCGGGAAACAGGTCCTGCTGGTGGATGCTGATCCGCAGGGCAGCTTAACCGTGAGCCTCGGCATAAAGAACCCCGACGAGCTGGATGTATCGCTGTCGTCCCTTATGCAGTCGGTCATTGATGCAGACGATGCAATGGCAGATGTTATCCGCGTCTATGATCTCGGGAAAGATCAGGCGATCCTTTATTCCGAGGTCGGAAGTCAGGCGTGCTTCCTGGCCAAGGTCTGATCAGCGGCGAGGCGTTCGCGGCCGTCCGGTCGGACACGCGCATCCACTGCAGTTCCGGTCTGTCCCTGGCGTGTGTTCGGCTGCATTATGTGCATAAAATCAACGAGGAGTCAATGGGTTGACGCCTCGTTTTTTAAATGGATGATTCGGTATATCCCGATTACGCCGGTTAGAGTTTTCTGACCAGCGCGCAGTATAACATAGCCGGTCACAGATGTTTTTACCGGACAGACAGGAAGATGCCAAATCGTCAGCGTGGTTCCCCACGGCCGGAAACAGCAGTTTTCCATCTTGCAAACCGAAGGCGGAGACGCTATAATATTTTTAGTTAGAGAAATCTAACTAAAAATGAGAAAGTAAGAACCGCAGGCATGATCAAAGCCGGGACACAGGAGAGAGCTGTAACTGTCTGCGCGAGAGGAGGCATGGCTGACATGCATATCGTTTTCGGGTTCCTGCTTCCGTTTTGCGGAACGGCATTGGGCGCGGCGTGCGTATTTGTTATGAAAGGATCACTCAGTGATCTGCTTCAGCGCTCGCTTGCCGGATTTGCCGCGGGCGTGATGGTCGCCGCTTCTGTCTGGAGTCTGCTGATTCCGGCCATTGCGCAATCGGCGGCCTTGGGGCGGCTGTCCTTTTTGCCGGCGTTCACAGGCTTTTGGCTTGGCGTGTTGTTTTTGCTCGCGCTGGATCATCTGATACCGCACCTTCATGTCGGAAGCGAACAGGCGGAAGGGCCGAAAAGCAGACTTGACCGCACAACCATGATGGTGCTGGCAGTCACACTGCATAACATTCCGGAGGGCATGGCGGTTGGCGTGATGTATGCGGGGCTTCTTTCTGAAGGCGACGGGATCACTTTGACAAGCGCGCTTGCTTTGTCTCTCGGCATCGCCATTCAGAATTTTCCGGAGGGTGCCATCATCTCCATGCCGCTCAGGGCAGAGGGCGAGCGCAAGGGCAAGGCGTTTCTCGGCGGCGTCCTTTCCGGTGCTGTGGAGCCGGTCGGCGCGGTCTTGACGCTTCTTGCCGCGCGGCTCGTGATCCCGGCGCTCCCTTATCTGCTGAGCTTTGCGGCCGGCGCCATGCTTTATGTGGTCGTGGAGGAGCTGATCCCCGAAATGTCGCAGGGACGGCACTCCAATCTCGGCACGGTTTTCTTTGCCGTCGGATTCAGCGTCATGATGGCGTTGGATGTTGCGCTGGGATAAGTGCGGAGAGAAATGCCGCTGCTTCCGTTCGTGGAAGGCCGTGGGAAGCAGAAGGCGCAAACAACAGTTGCGGCGGGGGCGGTTTTGCGGTATAATCAAACCAATTTGTGCCTGAGTGCGTGAAAGGAAACAAGATTATGGGTAACGACGCCAACGTCAGCAAACGCGACGGCTTTCGCAGCCGCGGCGGATTCATCATCGCCTGCATCGGCTCTGCCGTCGGCATGGGCAACATCTGGCGCTTTCCGACGCTGGTGTCCAAATGGGGCGGCATGACCTTTCTGATCCCTTACTTTCTCTTTGTCATCCTCATTGCCTCCACCGGCGTCATTGGGGAATTCGCGCTCGGCCGCGCGGGCGGCGCGGGGCCGGTCGGCGCCTTCGGCATGTGTACCGAGGCGCGCTGGGGCAAGCGGCGGCCCGGCGAACTGGTCGGCTATATCCCGGTGCTCGGCTCTCTGGCGCTGGCTATCGGCTACACCTGCGTCATGGGCTGGATCTTCAAGTATACGTTTATGGCGCTTGACGGCGCGCTGTCTGCCATGGGGCAGGATATGGACGGGATTGTCGGCACGTTCAACACGACAGCCAGCGCATGGGGTGCGAACATCTGGGTCGTGGTCGCGGTCGTTGTAAGCTTCATCATCATGTCCTTCGGCATCGCTGGCGGCATTGAAAAGGCCAACAAGATCATGATGCCGATCCTGTTTTTGCTGTTTGTCGGGCTGGGTATCTATGTGTGCACGCTGCCCGGGGCTTCCGGCGGCTATCGGTATATCTTCACCATCCAGCCCGAGGGCCTGCTGGATCCGTATGTCTGGATCTATGCCTTTGGTCAGGCGTTTTTCTCGCTGTCCGTTGCGGGCAATGGCAGCGTCATCTACGGTTCTTACCTCGGCAAGAGCGAGTGCATCCCCAGCTCGGCAAGAAACGTTGCACTTTTTGATACGATCGCGGCGCTGCTGGCGGCATTCGTTATCATCCCGGCGATGGCGGTGGGCGGTGCACAGCTCGACGCCGGCGGCCCGGGCCTGATGTTTATCTTCCTGGTCCATGTCATGAACGGTATGGCGGGCGGACGCATCGTGGCGATCGTGTTCTTTGTCTGCGTGGCATTTGCGGGCGTTACGTCGATCATCAACCTCTATGAGGCACCGGTCGCGTGCCTGCAGGAGAAGCTTGGCCTCAAGCGTGTGCCGGCCACGGCGGTGATCCATGTGATCGGCCTTGCCGTTGCGCTGTGCATTCAGGCCATCGTGTCACAGTGGATGGACGTTGTGTCCATTTACATCTGTCCGCTGGGCGCGTTGCTCGCGGCTGTCATGTTCTTCTGGATCGGCGGCAAGAAGCTCGTGCTCGAGAGCGTCAACCTCGGCGCGCGTAAGCCCATCGGTGGTTGGTACTATCCGCTGAGCAAGTATGTCTACTGCGCGAGCGTGCTTGTGGCGCTGATCGCCGGCGCAGCCCTCGGTGGCATCGGCTGATTTCCTGGAAGATGAAAAAGAGCAGCACTTCGCATGGCGAAGTGCTGCTCTTTTGTTGTGATTTAGAACATCTTGATGTACGCGTCGCGGTCGGGGCCGACGGAGACGTACTTGATACGGCAACCGACAGCCGCCTGCAGATAGTGCACGTAGTCGAGCGCCTCCTTCGGTAGGTCGCTCACCGTGCGGCAGCCGGAGATGTCGCAGTGGAAGCCGGGCAGATACTCGTAAATGGGCTTGGCCTTTGCCAGCTTCACGCCGATGGGGAAGCGGTCCACACGTTCGCCGTCGATATCGTAGGCGACGCACACGGGGATCTTGTCCATGTAGGACAGTACGTCGAGCTTGGTCAGCGCAATGCTCGTGCAGCCCTGCATCTTTACACCGTAACGGGAGGCGACCACGTCGAACCCGCCCACGCGGCGCGGACGGCCGGTGGCGGCGCCGTATTCGCCGCCGGCGTCACGCAGCGCAGTGGCCTCGTCGCCGAACATCTCACAGGTGAACGGTCCCTCACCCACGCAGGTGGAGTAGGCCTTCATGATGCCGATGATATTGTCGAGCCGCGCCTCCGGGATGCCCGCGCCGATGGGCGCGTAGGCTGCAATCGTCGAAGAGCCGGAGGTGTACGGATAGATGCCGTAGTCAATGTCACGCAGAGCACCGAGCTGCGCCTCAAAGAGCACAGACTTGTTGTCCTCAATGGCTTCGGAGAGGTAATCCGTCGTGTCGCAGACGTAGTCCTTGAACGGCATGGCATAGGTGTCGATCCAGTCCATCATCTCGTCGAGATCGATGGGATCGTGGTGATAGCCGTTGACGACAAAGAGATTCTTCCACTCAAGGATGTCGGTCAGGCGGGCCTTGAGCGCGTCACGGTCGGCCAGTTCGCCCATGCGCAGCGCCTTTTTCATGTACTTGTCCGAGTAGGCAGGGGAGATGCCACGGCGGGTGGAGCCGAACTTTTTGTCCGCCAGACGGTCTTCCTCAAGGCAGTCGAGCAGCTTGTGATACGGCATGCAGATGACGGCTTTATCGCTGATTTTCAGGTGCTCCGGTGTGACCGTGATGCCGCCGTCGCGCAGGCGTTCAATCTCGTGGAACAGGTGCTCTGTGTCAATGACCATGCCGGGGCCCATGACGTTCACGGTCTCATCGCGCAGGATGCCGGACGGCAGCAGGTTGAGCACGAACTTGCCCCTGTCGTTGATGACGGTGTGGCCGGCGTTGTTGCCGCCCTGATAGCGCACGACGACGTTGTACTTCTGGCTGAGCAGATCGACCATGCGGCCCTTGCCCTCGTCGCCCCAGTTGATGCCTACGATGGATGTCAGCATATTTGAGAAACCTCCTGTTTCTTTTACACGTTTACGGATGCGTCGCACCCGAGCAGTGTAGTATATTTGTTCAGGACCGGCGCGACCTGCTCGCGCAGGAACGTCTCAGTCTGGTGTACGGCCATGCCGGTGAAGGCATGGGGGTCAACAAGTTGATCCAGCTCGGCGCGTGTGAGCCCGAAAATGGGGTCGTTGAGGATGCGCTCGAGCAGATCGTTGCTGCCGCCGTTGAGCTTGACTTCCTTGCCGGCGGCCACACTGTGCTGCCGGATGGCCTCATGCAGGGCTTGCCGGTCGCCGCCCTTCTCCTTGACGCAGTACATGAGAATGTTCTCCGTCGCGAGAAACGGCAGCTCATCTGCAAGATGCTTTTCCGCCATTTTCGGGTACACGGTCAGCCCGCAGATGATGTTGAGGTACAGCGTCAGGATGCCGTCGGTGGCGAGAAACGCCTCCGGGATGCTGATGCGGCGGTTGGCCGAGTCGTCGAGCGTGCGCTCAAACCACTGGGCGCTGGCAGTGACGGCGGCGTTCTGCAGGTCGCAGATGACGTAGCGCGACAGGGAAGCAATGCGCTCGCTGCGCATGGGGTTGCGCTTGTAGGCCATGGCCGAGGAACCGATCTGCCCGCTCTCAAACGGCTCGTCCACCTCCTTGAGGTGGGACAGCAGCCGGATGTCGCTGGAGAACTTCGAGGCGCTCTGCGCGATGCCGGACAGCACCTGCAGCACCTGAAAGTCCACCTTGCGCGAGTAGGTCTGACCGCTGACGGGGTATGCGCCGGAAAAGCCCATCTTTTCGCAGATCTTCTGCTCAAGCGCGACGACCTTCTGCTCATCTCCGTCAAACAGGGCGAGGAAGCTCGCGCCGGTTCCGGTCGTTCCCTTGCAGCCGAGGAGCTTGAGGTTCGCGAGCTGGAACTCCAGCTGCTCAAGATCCATCAGCAGATCCTGAGCCCAGAGCGTGGCGCGCTTGCCGACGGTCGTCGGCTGCGCGGCCTGAAAGTGCGTGTAGGCGAGCGTTGGCTGCGCCTTGTGCGCCTCGGCGAAGTCCGCCAGCGCCTGAATGACGTTCACCAGCAGGCTGCGGATCTGCGCAAGCGCCTCGCGCATGAGAATGATATCGGTATTGTCGCCGACGTAGCAGGATGTGGCGCCGAGGTGCAAAATGGGCTTCGCCTCCGGACAGCACGCGCCGTAAGTCAATACGTGGGCCATGACATCGTGCCGCACTTCGTGTTCGCGTGCCGCGGCATAGTCATAGTCGATGTCCGTGATGTGTGCGCGCAGCTCCCGGATCTGCGCGTCTGTGATCGGCAGCCCAAGCTCCTGCTCGCTCTCTGCCAGTGCGACCCAGAGTCTGCGCCAGGTGGAAAATTTGTTGTCGTCGGAGTAAATGTGCTGCATTGTGCGCCCGGCGTAGCGGGTGCACAGGGGATTGACGTAGCGGTCGTGCATACTTATCCTCTCTCTGTGTGGCGCAGCGCCGCCGAGATCAGCCCCTTGAACAGGGGGTGCGCCTTGTTCGGGCGGCTCTTGAACTCGGGGTGGTACTGAACGCCGATATAAAAGTCGTTTTCGGGAATCTCAACGGTCTCCACGATGTGGCCGTCCGGTGACAGGCCGGAGAGCACGAGCCCCTTTTCCTGCATGAGCGCGCGGTAGTCGTTGTTGAATTCGTACCGGTGGCGGTGGCGCTCGGAGATGTCCAGCGCGCCGTAGCAGGCCTCCATCTTCGTGCCGGGCACGATGTGGCACGGATACGCGCCGAGGCGCAGTGTACCGCCCTTGTTGATCTCGTCGCTCTGGTCGGGCATGAAGTCGATGACCTTGTGTGTGCTGCCCTCGTCGAACTCGCCGGAGTTGGCGTCGGCAAGGCCGCAGACGGAACGCGCAAACTCAATGACCGCGATCTGCATACCCAGGCAGATGCCGAGATAGGGAATGTTGTGTGTGCGGGCATAGTGCGCGGCCGCGATCTTGCCCTCAATGCCGCGGTTGCCGAAGCCGCCGGGCACGAGAATACCGTCACAGCTGCCGAGCACTTCCTCTACATTATCGCGCGTGATCGTCTCGCTGTCAATCCATTGAATGTCCACGCGCGTGCCATAGACATAACCGGCGTGGCGCAGCGCCTCGGCGACGGACAGGTACGCGTCGTGCAGCTGCACATATTTTCCCACAAGGCCGATTGTCACGCGGCGCGAGCGGTTGCGGATGCTCTCGAGCATGGCGTCCCACTCGGTCATGTCCGGTGCAGGCGCGTCAATGTGCAGCTCGCGGCAGACGATTTCGGAAAAGCGGTTCTTTTCGAGCATGATCGGCGCCTCGTACAGTACGGGGATGGTCATGTTTTCGATCACGCAATCGGGCTTGACGTTGCAAAACAGCGAAATTTTGCGGAAAATGGACTCCTCGAGCGGCTCATCGCAGCGCAGCACGATGATGTCCGGGGAAATGCCCATGCCCTGCAGCTCCTTGACCGAGTGCTGTGTGGGCTTGGTCTTGTGCTCCTCGCTGCCGTGCAGATACGGAACGAGCGTCACGTGGATGTAGAGCGCGTTTTCGCGCCCGACCTCCAGGCCGACTTGACGGATGGCCTCGAGAAACGGCTGACTTTCAATGTCGCCGGTCGTGCCGCCGACTTCCGTGATGACGACGTCGGCATTCGTCTTGCTGCCGACACTATAAATAAAGTCCTTGATCTCATTCGTGATGTGCGGGATGACCTGCACCGTTTCGCCGAGATACTCGCCGCGGCGCTCCTTGTTGAGCACGTTCCAGTACACCTTACCGGTCGTGAGGTTGGAGTATTTGTTCAGGTCCTCGTCGATAAAGCGCTCGTAGTGGCCAAGGTCGAGAT
>DBFWVW010000080.1:0-5247 GCA_048217285.1 Oscillospiraceae bacterium | reverse complement strand
CCGGTATCGTCAGCGGCGATGCGGGCCGCCTGAGCCCCACGGCCGGCATCACCCGTGCAGAGATCGCGCAGATGCTCTATGAACTTGACCTGCAGTTTTGCTCCGATGCCGGCGCGCTCCCGGCCTCCGGCCGCGTTGTCTATACCGGCACCGCTCCCCTGACGGCGGACGCCTTTGACGGTACGCTCTACCTTGGCGGGGCCGCCGGGCGCGACCTCGGCAGCATGAATGTCACGGGTACGCTCGTCGTGCGCACCGACCCGAACGGCACCGTCACGATCGGTGGCGCGGTCGATACGCTCGCCGTCGCGGCTGAGGGCACGACGGTTTCGGGCAGCGGCCACGCTTCGCTTGCGCGTCTGCTCGCGCGCGGCTGTACCGTCACGCTCACGGCCGACAAGACGGCTGCGGAGTATGACCCCATGCTCCGCGGCGTCGGCACTGTTGTGACCGATCCCGTGCCCGCGCTCTCGCCGGAGTGCCGCGCGATCGACCTGTATGTGACCTACCGCTACTTCCCGTCGGAGTATCAGACCACGCCGGGCGAGGCCACGCTCATCTGGTATGTAGACGGTGTGCAGCAGACCACGCGCCACTACCAGCTCGACGGCAAGTCCATCACACCGGGCTTCCACGTGGAAGCGTCCGTCTGGAAGCGCGATATGCCCACGCAGCACACGGTGGAGATCCTGTTTCTGTGCGGCACGGACGTGATCCGCACTACGTTTATCGTCCCGGTCAATAACTACACGGACGCGGAATATGACCAGCTCCTGAGCGCGCAGCACCCCTACAAGCTCGAGGTTGTGCGCAACCAGTGTACGGTGCTCGTGTACGGCCTGGACAAGAGCGGCGACTATTCCATCCTCTACCACGCCTTTGTCTGCGGCCCGGGTCAGACCACGCCCATCGGCACGTTCCATACGCCGTTCAAGGCGGCCTGGCACCCGCTGCAGGGCTGCTGGGGTCAGTACTGCACGCAGATCACCGGCAACTACCTCTTCCACTCCTCGCCGTATAACAGCCCGAATAAGAACGACCTGTCCTACCGGCTCTATAACCAGCTCGGCACGGTCTGCTCGCACGGCTGCGTGCGCCTGACGGTGGCGGACGCGAAGTGGATCTATGACAACTGCCCGCTTGGCACGACGGTGTCGATCTACAATGCCTCGTCCCTCCCGGTGCCGAAGCCGTCGGCCCCGTGGCTGGATGTCTCGAGCCCGAACCGCGGCTGGGATCCGACGGATCCCGACCCGGCCAACCCCTGGAACAAGTAAGAACTGTACATCGAAATGCATCTCCCGGAGCGTCTGCTCCGGGGGATGTTTTCATGTCTACGGGTTTGCACGGCCATCAGGAACCGCCCGACTTGAAAAGTGCGCCGAATGTGGTACAATAGATGCATTCTGTACTGGATCTCGGGAAGGAGGGACGTACCATGGAGCGGACGGAGCTACCGATCGCGGTGTTTGATTCCGGCCTCGGCGGCATCAGTGTCCTGCGCGCGCTCGTGCAGCGCCTGCCGGGGGAGGACTTTCTCTATTTCGGCGACTCGGTCAACGCCCCCTATGGTGTGCGCCCGGTCGCGGAGGTTCGCCGCCTGACGCAGGACGTCATTTCCCGGCTTTATGACCGCGGCATCAAGGCCGCCGTCATCGCCTGCAACACGGCCACGAGCGCGGCCATCGGCCCGCTGCGCGCCGCCTTTCCGGACATCCCCGTCATCGGCATCGAGCCGGCGCTCAAGCCCGCCGTGGCGCACCACCGGCACGTGCTCGTGCTGGCCACGCCCCTGACGCTACGGGAGGAAAAATTCGTCGCGCTCATGCACCAGTGCGCCGGCTGCGCCGAGATCACGCCGCTGCCGTGCCCGGAGCTGGTGGAGTTCGTCGAGCGGGGCGAGCTCGATTCCCCCGCGCTCACGGCGTACCTCGCGCGGCAGCTCGGCCCTTATGCCGGCCGCGTGGATGCGGCCGTGCTCGGCTGCACGCACTTCCCGTTTGCCCGCCGGGCCATCCGCGCCGCGCTCGGCGGCGGCGTCGCGCTCTACGACGGCAGCGACGGCACCGCCCGCGAAACGCTGCGCCAGCTCGTGCGCCGCGGCTGGGTTCGCGGCGGCAGCCACGGCGTCGTCAAACTGGAAAACAGCCGACCGTCCGAGCTGCCGCTCAGCCGCCGGCTGCTCGCCCTGCCACGGGAGGATTGAGTCCCTATGCAGATCCAACGTATCCCTTTTCCACCGATCGGCTCCAATATGTACGTCGTCACGCAGGGGCGCGACGCGATCGTCCTCGACCCATGGCCGGACGATGCCGTGATGCAGCACCTGCAGGGGTACCGTGTGCTGCTTGTGCTCACGCATGAGCATATCGACCACATCTCCGGCCTCGGCCGGATGCAGCGTGCGCTCGCGGCGCGCACCATCTGGCAGGAAAACTGCACCCCCTGGCTGCGCAACCCCGGCAACACGACGCCCGTGCTGCTCGCGGCACTGAGCGTCTCGCGCGGCGCGGAGGCGCGCGACTTTCTGCGCGGCCTGCATCTCACGACCGAGACATACGAGCCGGATATGACCTTCGGTGACCATATCGCGCTTGACTGGGGCGCGCTGCACCTCGAGGGCTATGCTACGCCCGGCCACTCGCGCGGCAGCGCGTGCTACCGCATCGGGCAGGACGCTTTCTTCAGCGGGGACACGCTCGTGCCGGGCTGCGCCGTCGTCACGCGTCTGCGCGGGGGTGACGCCGCCGTGCTCGCGGACGAGACCGTGCCGTTTCTGCGCACGCTGCCGCCTGATCTCACGCTCTATCCCGGCCACGGCCCCTGCGGTATGTCGCTCGGCGCGGGCCTTGAGAGCATGGACTGGTGATATCCCCATGCTGCCGCACGCCTGCGGAAAGGTCGGAAATTGTCACAAAAAGGCTTGACCCATGTGAGAAAACATGTTAGACTAATGCCAGCAGTTTAGGGTAAAAGTTTTTTGTGGGATTTTTCTGCGATGGCCTCCGGTACTCCTCCGGGGGCCATCTCCCTTTTAAAAAACCGCATCGCCGCGCGGAAAAGTGCTTGACACGCGCGCCGACATCTGCTATCCTATTGTAGCGCTCCAAAGACAGCAGGTGGCTTGACCGCGGAAATCCTGCCGAGGATGCATCCATTATGATGTTTCTTTTTCTGTTTCCGGGGCTTTGGCCGCGGAATTTTTTTGGGCGTGTATCTTTCACACGGAGGTGAAATCACACTATGCCGAACGCAAAAGTTCTCAGCGAGAAGCAGGCGATCGTCGCCGCTCTGGCCGAGCGGCTCAAGGGCGCCAGCGCCGGCGTGCTCGTCGATTACAAGGGCATCACCGTCGATGAAGACACCAAGCTGCGCACCGAGCTGCGTCAGAATGACGTGGAGTATTCCGTCGTCAAAAACACCCTGACTCGCTTTGCGCTCAAGGACGCCGGTCTCGAGGCAATGAGTGATCTGCTCAATGGTACGACTTCGCTCGCAACCAGCACGGCCGATCCGATCGTCCCGATCCGCATGATCCATGACATGAGCGAGAAGATGGCGAAGGACAAGAAGTTCATCGTCAAGGGCGCGTTCCTCGAGGGCAAGGTCCTCTCCGAGGCTGAGATCGCGGAGATCGCGCAGCTCCAGAACAAGGATGCGCTGTACTCCAAGGTCCTGGGCACGATGCTGGCCCCCATCACGGGTCTGGCCGTCTGCCTGAATCAGGTCGTCGAGCAGATGGGCGGCGCTGCCGCGCCGGCTGCCGAGGCCGAAGCTCCCGCCGCCGAATAAGGCGACCACTTCACTTAACTATTTAGGAGGAAAATTACCATGGCTAGCGAAAAAGTCACTGCTATGATCGAAGAGATCAAGGCTATGTCCGTCCTCGAGCTGTCCGAGCTCGTGCACGAGATCGAAGATGTGTTCGGCGTTTCCGCCGCTGCCGCTGTTGCTGCCGCTCCGGTGGCCGGCGCTGCTGCTGCCGCCGAGGAGAAGACCGAGTTTGACGTCGTTCTGACCGGCTTCGGCGATCAGAAGATCAAGGTCATCAAGGCCGTCCGTGAGATCACCAACCTGGGCCTGGCGGAAGCCAAGGCGAAGGTCGAGGGCATCCCCTGCGCCATCAAGGAGCAGGTCTCCAAGGACGAGGCCGAGGAGCTCAAGAAGAAGCTCGAGGAAGTCGGCGCTTCTGTCGAACTCAAGTAATCAAACCTTACACAAAAAAAGCCTCTGTGCCATCCGGCATGGAGGCTTTTTTGATCCGGAGCGCGAAAACCGGCAGACAGCTGCTTGCTGTCTGCCGGTTTTTTGCGTCTGCGCCTCATTTGCCCATGGGGAGCTGCTCGCCCGTGCCGTCTTTGTTGCCGCTGCGGATCATGCGCAGGTAATTGTAGAGCGAAAACTGCGAAATGTTCAGTGCCTTGCACACCTGCGCATTGGAGTAGGTGATGAGAAAAGCGCCGTGCTTATCGAGAAACTCCAGATAGCGGATCTTGTCTTCCTTGGTCATGTGGGCAGAGTTTTTGCCTACCATGAGCTGTGCCTGATCCATCAGATGCTGGAGCATATCATTGACGTTGCCGCGGTATTTGTCCTCGTTCGGCTGGTCGGCGTCGACCCGGTTGCGGCCGTGGAGATAGCGCTCAAGCTCCAGACTCTTGGTGATGTCTTCGTTGATGGCGATGCACACGGAAGCGTTGCCGTTTTCATCGCGCAGAAACAGGGTGGACGAGCGCAGAGTCTTGCCCTCTTTGGTGTATTCGATGAAGTTGTAGTACGTCCCGTTGTCCTCGGACGCGTTGCGAATGTATTCCAACCCCAAAATGTCGCCGGTGCCGCCGATCTCACGGCCAGTGATGTGCCCGTTGCGGATGTCCACGATCGTGTGCTCATAGTCCAGCGTCAGATCGTGGAGCACGAACTCGACATCCGGCCCGAAGTGCGCCTCCAGCAGATCCATCAGCTTGTGCAGCCACTCCTTGTTGTCCTGATAAGAAAGCATGCGTTGGTCCTTCTCCCTCAAAAAAATATTTTGCATCCCGAAATTCAATATACCACATTTTCACTTAAAAGGATAGTGCTTTCTTCAAAATGCGCCTCAATATGTTCCAAATACTGATAATTGCAAAGAAAATGAAGTCGGAAATCCGACATTTTCCACAAAAATTGTTCTGATTTTGGGCGATTTAGTAAAAAAACTAAGATTTTGTGCACAGTATATTAAAAATTTATTGACGAACGCGTAAA
>DBFWVW010000008.1:0-8343 GCA_048217285.1 Oscillospiraceae bacterium | reverse complement strand
TAACAGGTACGTGTCTATAAATGTTTTTTCGCAGGAAAAGAAAAAATGATTTTCCCTATTGACATACTGGGAAAAACGCGATATAATCCCATTAACCTACAGATAAGGTAGGCGATGAAAAATGCGTAACCGCATTTCCGGGCGCTTGTGTATCTGCTGGCGATGTTGTACCGGCCGAAGCACAGAAATATAAGTCAAGCCACACTACATATATTATTCATTACGTTACATAAATGGAGGAACATATCATGAGCAAGATCTATACATCCGCTGACCAGCTGATCGGAAAAACGCCCCTGCTGGAGCTGACACATATTGAAAAAGAGCAGCAGCTCGAGGCTCGCATTCTGGCAAAGCTCGAGTACCTCAACCCGGCCGGTTCCGTGAAAGACCGCGTGGCACTGGCCATGATCCAGGACGCGGAACAGCGCGGCGTACTCAACCCGAGTTCCGTCATTATTGAGCCTACCTCCGGCAACACCGGCATAGGTCTGGCATCCGTCGCCGCGGCCAGAGGTTACCGCATTATCATTGTTATGCCGGAGACCATGAGCATTGAGCGTCGCCAGATCATGAAGGCTTATGGCGCAGAACTTGTCCTCACAGACGGTGCGCAGGGCATGAAGGGTGCGATCGCGAAGGCCAATGAGCTGGCTGCGCAGATTCCCGACAGCTTCGTCCCCGGCCAGTTTGTCAACCCGGCCAACCCGGCAATCCACCGCGCGACGACCGGCCCCGAGATCTGGGAGGATACCGACGGCAACGTGGACATCTTTGTGGCGGGCGTCGGCACCGGCGGCACCGTGACGGGTGTCGGCGAGTACCTGAAGTCCCAGTGCCCGAAGGTCAAGGTCGTGGCCGTGGAGCCGGCGACCTCTCCGGTTCTGAGCGAGGGCCACGCCGGCCCGCATAAGATTCAGGGCATCGGCGCGGGCTTTGTGCCGGATGTGCTCAACACAAAGGTCTATGACGAGATCATCCCGGTCAGCAACGAGGACGCATTTGCGACCGGCCGTCTGATCGGTCACAAGGAAGGCGTGCTGGTCGGCATTTCCTCCGGCGCTGCCGTTTGGGCGGCGATCGAGCTGGCCAAGCGCCCCGAGAACAAGGGCAAGACCATTGTCGTGCTCCTGCCGGACACCGGCGACCGCTATCTGTCAACGCCGCTGTTTGCAGACTGAGCGGAAATCAACATCCTTCTTCTTTCATAAGCAACGGGAGACACTGTATGGTGTCTCCCGTTGTGCGTTCAGCGGCAGTGTGTGGCCAGACCGCAGAACGTATAGTCGGCCATCCGCAGTGCTTCGGCTTCGATCTGGTCAAATATACGGATATCAGCCGCGTAGTCGCCCCGCAGGCGCAGTATGGCTTCCTTTTCCGTCATCTCCAGATGGCTGTAGAAAAATTCGCGCCATTTTTCTTCGCTCCAGCAGGCGCTGATGCCGGAGAGAAACGCGCTGATAGTGTCGGCGTTGGCGTACCAGCGCCGGCGGGCGTCGTCTGCCTTGGTGATTTCATGGTTTTTCAGGTCGGTCACGAGCTCTCCGCCGATCTCCAGATGTTCCGTCAGCAGGTCACCAAACTGCCCGGCTGTGCGCGCGCCGAAAAACGGCGTCAGCAGTTGGGCAAAGTCCTTTGAATTTTGCAGCAGCCGGTCCGTGACCGGTGCCAGATCGGCCAGACCGGCTGCCGTACTGATGATGAAAAAACGCGTCCAATAGACGTGCTGTTCCCAGAGCTGCCGCAGCCGCTGCATCAGGCAGACCTGCCGTGTAGTGTAACGATTTTGCATGGGCATGGCCTCCTTTGGCCGTTATCAGCATATGCGGCAAAAATCGACCGTGTGCACGTGTGATTTTGGCGGTTCTTTTGCGCAGCAAAGACAAAAAGGGATGCAATTTTGTGCCCGATGCGCTATAATAGATGCAATTCTTTCAGCAAGAGGGATCGTTATGCGAATTGTTGTCAAAGTTGGTACTTCCACACTTGCGCACCCCACCGGTCGGTTGAATATCCAGCGCATGGAGCGGCTGTGCAAAGTGCTCAGTGATCTGAAGAATGCGGGCCATGAGATCATTCTCGTCTCGTCCGGCGCCATCGGCATGGGCGTCGGTAAGCTGAGCCTGAGCGCGCGGCCGAAGGATATGCCCACCAAGCAGGCTGCGGCTGCGGTCGGTCAGTGTGAGTTGATGTATTTTTACGATAAGCTCTTCACGGAGTACAATCATATTGTGGCACAGCTGCTGATCACGGCACCGGACCTGGCCGGTGACGGCAGCCGCAAGAACAACTTCCACAATACGCTTGCGCGCCTGCTCGAGCTCGGCGCGCTGCCGGTCATCAATGAAAACGACACGGTCTCCACGGATGAGATCGTCATCGGCGACAACGATACGCTCTCGGCATTCGTGGCGGCGACCGTCTCGGCGGATCTGCTGATCCTGCTCTCGGACATTGATGGGCTGTACGACAGCGATCCGCGCAAGAATCCGGGCGCACGGCTCATCGAGACGGTGCCGGTTATCGACGCGCACATTCTCTCGCTCGCCGGGGACAAGGGATCCGACCTCGCCACCGGCGGCATGGTCACAAAGCTGCACGCCGCGCAGATCGCAACGGCTTCCGGCTGCGAGATGGTCATTGCCAACGGCGAGAAGCCTGAGGTGCTCTATGACATTGTGGACGGCAGGCGTGCCGGTACGCGATTTCTGATACAACATTCCTGAGGAGGGGACTACCATGACTACCATCGACATTCTCAAGCGGACGAAGGCCGCGTGGCCCAGCATCTGCAACGCTTCTGCCGAGGATAAAAACCGCATCTTGTCCGCCATGGCCGATAGCCTGCAGACGGAGTGCGATGCCATCCTGCACTGCAATGCCGAGGATATGGACGCCGCGCGCGGCCATATCTCGGACGTGATGCTTGACCGGCTCTATCTGGATCGTGGCCGCATCGACGCCATTGCTGACGGCATCCGCGCGACCGTGGCGCTGCCGGACCACACGGGGCGCATCCTCGCGCAGATCGACCACCCCAACGGCATGAAAATCTACAAAAAGCAGGTGCCGCTCGGCCTGGTCGCGATCATTTATGAAAGCCGTCCGAACGTCACGTCGGATGCGGCCGCACTGGCCATCAAGAGCGGCAATGTCTGTATGCTCCGCAGCGGCAAGGAGGCCTTCCACACGGCCAAGGCCATTGTTGCTGCGCTCAAGCAGGGCATCGTGTCCGCCGGCGGCGATCCGGACATTGTCAATATCGTCGAGGACACCAGTCACCAGAGCGCCACGGAGATCATGCAGGCCAAGGGCCTTGTTGACCTGCTCATCCCGCGTGGCGGGGCCGGACTCATCCGCGCCTGCGTGCAGAACGCCACCGTACCCTGCATCGAGACCGGTACCGGTATCTGCCATGTTTATGTGGACGAATATGCCGACCTCGGCAAGGCGGTGCGCATCATTGAAAACGCCAAGACCAGCCGTCCCTCGGTCTGCAATGCTGAGGAGGTCTGCCTTGTGCATCGGGCGGTCGCGGCGACGTTTTTGCCCATGCTTAAAAAGGCGCTGGTTGATGACCGCGCTGCGAAGGGCCTCACGCCGGTCGAGCTGCGGCTCGATGCGGCTACGGCGCAGATCATTGACGGCACGCCCGCATCTGGCACGGACTTTGACACGGAGTATCTGGATTATATCCTCGCCGTTGGTGTGGTCGACAGTCTGGACGCCGCCATTGCGCACGTGCTCGCGCACTCAACGCACCACAGCAATGCCATTGTTACCGAGGATGCGGCGCACGCCGAGCGCTTCATTAACGGCACGGACAGTGCCGCGACGTATGTCAACGTCTCCACCCGTTTCACCGACGGCGGCGAGTTTGGTCTCGGCTGCGAGATGGGCATCTCCACGCAGAAGCTCCACGCCCGCGGCC
This sequence comes from Oscillospiraceae bacterium, assembly GCA_048217285.1. Classification (GTDB taxonomy): domain Bacteria; phylum Bacillota; class Clostridia; order Oscillospirales; family Oscillospiraceae; genus CAG-103. Next base: position 4,412 of record DBFWVW010000008.1, on the reverse strand, counting down.
CCATGGGGCTCGACGAGCTGAGTACCTATAAATATATTATTCGCGGTGACGGTCAGATCCGTTGAGGAGGGGAGACGTATGATGAAGTATGAAGCCGGATTTATCGGCGCCGGCAATATGGGCGGCGCGCTGGCGTCGGCCGCAGTCAGGCAGGTCACGGATGAAAAGGTTGCCGTTGCCTGCAGCAGCCCGGAACACAGCGTGGCGGCATCGGCGCGGCTGGGCTGTCAGGCGGCCGCGCCGGACGAGATCCTGAGCGGCAGCAAATTTGTGTTTCTCGGTGTCAAGCCGCAGATGATCGACAGCGTTGTGCAGTCGCTGGCGGCGCCCATAGCAGCGTCGAAGAGTATTTTCGTTTCCATGCTCGCCGGGGTGCAGCTTGAGCGGCTCGAGCACCTGCTCGGTGCGGATAAGAAGATCATCCGCATTTTGCCGAACACGGCCTGTGCCGTTGGGCAGGGCGTTGTGCTCTACTGCGCGAACGGGAATGTCACCGATGCCGAACTTGCGGCGTTTCAGTCGCTCATAGCGGACGCGGGCATTGTCGATCCCATTCCCGAGGCAATGATCGATGCCGGCTGTGCCATCACCGGCTGCGGCCCCGCATTTGCATATATGTTCATCGAGGCGCTGGCCGACGGCGGCGTCAAGTGCGGCCTGCCGCGCGCGAAGGCCATCCGCTATGCGGCACAGATGCTCTCCGGCAGCGCAGAGATGGTGCTGCAGTCCGGCAAGCACCCGGAGCAGCTCAAGGACGATGTCTGCAGCCCCGGCGGCAGCACAATCGCCGGCGTGGACGCACTTGAACAGCGCGGTTTTCGCGGCAGCTGCATTGCTGCCGTGGATGCGGCGTTTGAAAAGACCCGGCAGCTCGGGTAATCACGGAAAAATCGCCCGGCACATGGAAGCGCCGGGCAATTTATGCGCTGGACATACCGCAACATTCGCAAACCGGGCAGAGCCGCTTTTGCGGTTCTGCCCGGTTTGTCTGCTGCGTGCGGTCAAATATTTGCCGCGCTTGCGATGTAGCACTCTTCGGCTTCCTGCTGCGCATGGATCAGCAGCAGCCTTGCCTCTTCATAGTCATGGGTGTTGATGTGCTCAACGGCGTCGCTCAGGGTGTTGAAGAGGGTGAAGTACAGTTTCTTGAAGTCCATGGTGATCTCCTTTTTGTTCAGCGTATTTGCAGTTCCCGGCGCGTCTTCCGGTTGCTGCGATGCGCAGTTTAACACAGAACGGAGTAGAAAAGCGTCGAATGCTGTAGGTAACGGAAAAAAACTTCATAAAATTAAAATTCTCTGTCAGATATTGAACGATCTTTGCGTCAAGTGATAAAATATTGAGATCCAGCATCCTGTGACGGAGCGAAGGATCTTTTGTCATTGACCGTATTGTATGGCGGCGATCTGCCGGAACTCAACGCCTGCCTGGGAGAATACGAAAGCATTGACGAGCTCAACCATCTGGCCTGCCTGCTCTCCGAGCTGGATAAAAGCGATTTGGAAAAGTTTGAGGCGGCTGTTGCCAGCGGCGAGCATACCTCCGGCGTGGGCGACCTCATCAATCTGGTGGAAAATCTGGATTGCTACGATTTCTATATCGGCGTGTCTGATGATGAAACCCTGGGCCGCATTTACGCGGAGGACATGGAACTAATCAACATTCCCGAAAACCTGCGGGATTATTTCGATTATGAGGCGTATGGCCGGGATATGCGGATCAATGAGGATGGCGGGTTTGTCAAAGGCGGTTTTTTCCTCCCCAACGGCAGCCAGTTTATTGAATACTACCACGGGCTGGAGGACATTCCAGACGATCACAAGGTTTTTGCTTATCCGCAGCTTTCCATCCGGGAGCAGATGGCGGCTTATAAAGAAGTCATTGACCGTTTTCCCCAGGCGGCGGAACGCCCCCGCCCGGAGCAAGGCCATACAGACCGATAGCGGCACTTCTGGACACATTGTCCAGAGGTGCTTTTTTCGTGTGGAAGGAGGGATAAGGGCTGATAGACGAGGACGTTTCCAGACGTACCATAGCAGTATCTATTAAGGCAAGCAAGCTCACGGCGCGGGGGCTTGCCTATGTTCTCCAGGCGGTAGGCCGGAAGATCGCCAAACACCACCGGGCCAAGCAGACGCCCCACGGCAGGCAGACGGTGGGGCAGCTCATGGGCCACGGGGCCGCCACCAACAGTATCGAGGTGGAGGCCCCGGCCCTCTTTGACCGGGTGGCCCGGAAATGGAATGTGGACTACGCCTTTTATCAAGTCGCGCCGGATAAGCACTTGCTGTTCTTCAAGGCGGGGCAGGCCGACGCGATCACAGCCTGTTTCTCCGAGTATTCCAAACAGCTGCTAAAGCGCACCAAATCCGCAAAAGCCCCCATCCGGGAGCAGATCAAGGAGGCCGCCGCAGAAGCGGCCCGCCAGCCCGCCCAAAAGCTGGAACGCGCAAAGGAGGCGGTGCATGAGGACAGGTAGCGTCAAAAAATATGTGATACCAAACATCCCCTATTTGTTTGTGTTGTGGGCCTGCCTAAAGCTGGGGACAGCCTACCGGCTGGCCGCTGGCGCGGATTTCCCCCATAAGCTCATGGGCCTGGGGCAGACGGTAAAGCAGTACAAAAAGTACAAATTAGCCAGCGGTGTTGTATGCTCTAAAAGACTTCTTAATCAAGCGGTTGGGAAGTCTCTTAGAACACACAACCTAAAACCGAAGAAAGGAGCGCAAGTTATGAGAAAAAATGAGAAAATCACAGCTCTGTACGAACGACTGAGCCGTGATGACTTTGGCAAAGATGATGACCAACAGCGTGAGAGCAATTCCATATCCAATCAAAAGGCAATGTTGGAGGAGTTCGCCGCACGGCAGGGCTTTACAAACATTGTCCATTTCACGGACGATGGCATTAGCGGTACTTGCTTTGACCGTCCCGGATTTTTAGCAATGATGAAAGAAGTGGAAGCCGGGAATGTGGAGTACCTGTGTATCAAGGACATGAGCCGCATGGGTCGTGACTATCTGAAAGTCGGTCAGATTATGGAAATCTTGCGTCAGCGTGGCGTTCGCCTTATCGCCATCAATGACGGCGTGGACAGTGCCAGAGGGGACGATGATTTTACCCCTTTCCGCAACATTATGAAGAACATAAGCTGTTTGGGAAGGGTGTTCTGCTGAATCACTCTTTTTCGACAAAGCGATGCGGTTCAATCGCAAACCGTTTTTATAGAATGTTGTCAGGTGTATGCCCGGACTGCGGATGCAGCCGGGTCTTTTCTTTTTCTCATTATACCACACCAACAAAGCGGTAAAAGATTTTAATGTCCTGATGGCGCTGGCCGTCTATGACGGAGCGTTCTCCGATCTCGATATGGTCAATCAGTTCCTCAACGATTTCCCGGTCAAGCTCCTGCACATCCAGATAGCGGCAGACGATGCTTGCCCATTGTCGGATATTTTCAACCTCTTGCTGGGCTTTTCGTTCCTCTGCCAGAAGAACCTCCAGACGCTCTGCCTTTTGGATGCGTTCCTGTTCACTTTTCTGAATCAGGACCGCAAAGGTATCGTTATTGATTATGCCGCTGACCTTATCCTCGTAAAGTTTGGCGGTCATGTGTTCCAGCTCTCCGATACGCCGCCGCAACCGGCTGATTTCCAGTTTGGAATCCTCTTGCCTGGCTGTGCTTTCGGAAAGTATCTGCTGTCTCAGCTTGTCCAGCACAGCATTTTCATCCTGCGCTATTGCTTGACTGTGCGCCCTGATTTCATTCAGCACCAGCGTTTTCAGCGAGATTTCATAAATCCGATGCCAGGAACAGGCACTGCGTCCGGTGGTGGCAAAGTGGGAGCAGATATAGGAAACATATCGCTTGGATGTCCCGTTTTTTCTGCGCTGGGTCTCGCGGGTGGCTGCCAGAGGATGCCCACAATCGGCACAGACCAGTTTGCCGGTGAACAGGGCGGGCATAGGGGCGGCATGATTTGCCACCTGCTGTTTCACTGCCCGGTTCTTTTCCTGAACCGTTTCCCACAGTTCCCGGTCAATGATTGCTTCGTGGACATCCTCATGGCAAATCCATTCTGTTTCCGGCTTCTGTATCATGGTCTTATCCTTGTAGGAACGGGAGCCGGTACTCCTGCAAGACCTACAATGCCTTTGGAAAGAACCACTGCACCCAGCACCGGATTGATTATGACACCCTTTACAGTCATGTGCTGCGGAAAATCCGGGAATGTGCCAGAGCTGCCCTGATGGACGGAGAAGCGGTTGCCGACCGCCTGACCAATACCTGTGAAGCCGAGCAGCGGGAACAGCGGGAAGCAATGGAACGCTCCCTTACAAGGGACGAGGAACGGATTGAGGTTCTGGACAAAATGGTAATGCGGCTTTATGAGGATATGATTGCAGGGCGT
>DBFWVW010000079.1:0-8076 GCA_048217285.1 Oscillospiraceae bacterium | reverse complement strand
AGTTTTTTCGTGATAAGCGCAAAATTTTCACAAATTGCTCACCCATCTGCGCCAAAACGGCCTGCCGGGGATCCCCGGCAGGCCGTTTTGGCGCAGATGGGTGAGCAATTTGTGAAAATTTTGCGCTTATCACGAAAAAACTTCAAATTTTCGTTGAAATGCCGGCTGTGAACGGCGGCGGCACGGACTACAGCGGCAAGTGCCGGATTTGCCACTCCAACTGTCTGGAGCAGGCTGAGATCACGCGCGACGCTGTGCGTGCACGCTTCCCGCACGTGCAGGAGATCCGCATCTTCGATATCGGCACGATCATTGCATCGCACGCCGGCCCCGGCGCGGTGGCAGTGTTCTTTTTCGGCGACGAGCGCGCACCGGAATGAGCGGGGCAGAAAACAAAAAGCAGGAGACCACCGCGATCCGTTTTTTGGATCGGGGCGGTCTCCTGTTTGCATACAGAGCAGAAGGGCTTACTTTAGCCGATCAGACCCTGAATGTAGTTCACCGGCCACTGGCAGAAGTCCTTGACCAGGTCGAGCTTATCGCGGATGGCGAAGGTGGTGTTCTCGTCGCACAGCGACTCGAGCTTTTTCTTGATGGCCTTGGTGTTCACCTCGAGCAGCTCGCTGGCGCTCGACAGAATCTTACCGCCGTCGATCTCCTTGATAGATGTCCAGAGCTCGGAAGCGTACTCTTTGATGCCAACGCTTTTAATTGCCTGAATGCACATACCTATTCCTCCCTTAAAATACTGGTGCCCCAGCCGCTCGACCGGCGGCCGGAAAACAAGATTGCTCTTATCAACAGTGCTCTCATTCTAGCACAAAGCCGTGTGATTGTCAAAGAGGAATACAGAGAAATGGGCAATTTCCCACTTTTTGTGGTCAATTTGCACAAGCCGGACAACAGATAGCGGAAAATTCACCCAGCCCCGGTGAAAAGACTGTGTGCAGGCGCTTACGCCTCGGCGATGACCTCGCATTCGACGAGTACGTCCTTGGGCAGACGCGCAACTTCGACGCAGCTTCTGGCCGGGAACGGCTCGGAGAAATACCCGGCATAGATGGCGTTGACGGTGGCGAAATCGTCCATGTTCTTGATGAACACCGTTGTTTTGACGGCCTTGGACATATTGCTGCCGGCCGCCTGCAGCACGGCGGTCAGGTTGCGGAAGACCTGGTGGGCCTGTGCCTCGATGCCGTCGGCGATGGCGCCGGTGGCGGGGTCGATACCGATCTGGCCGGACGTGAACACAAAGCCGCCGGAAACCTGCGCCTGAGCGTAGGGACCGAGCGCGGCGGGCGCGTTGGTGGTTGCAACTGTTTTCATGATGATGACCTCCTGATCAATCGATTTTTACGTGATAACCGGTTTGAATGAGCTGGTCGAGCACGCGGTCGCCGTGCTTTTTGCCGCCGACTTCGCACGAGACGTGCACGTCGATCTCGTTGGGGTTGAGCCCGGCGGAGAGACGGTCGTGCTCCACGGAGAGGATGTTTGCGCCGAGGGCGGCGATGTCGTTGAGCAGTTTGCCGAGGCTGCCCGGCCGGTCAAGCAGTGTGACCGTGAAGCGCAGCCGCCGGTGGCGGGACACGAGGCCCTGCTCGATGATGCACTGGATGAAGCTCACGTCGATGTTGCCGCCGGAGAGCAGGCACACGACGTTTTTGCCCTTCACATCGACCTTGCCCTTGAGCACGGCGGCCACGGGCGCGGCGCCGGAGGGTTCGACGATCTGCTTGCAGCGCTCCATGAGCAGGAGCACAGCCTCGGAGATCTCGAGGTCGCTGACGGTGACGACGTCGTCGGCATAGCGCTGGATGAGCGGAACGGTGATGTCGCCGGGCGCCTTGACGGCGATACCGTCGGCAATGGTGGCGACGGCGTCGGTCTGGACGTAGCTGTGCGTGCGGAACGACTGCGCGATCGCGTCCGCGCCCTCGGCCTGCACGCCGATGACCTGCACGCGGGGATTGATCTGCTTGATGCACGCGGCCACACCGGCGAGCAGTCCGCCGCCGCCGGCGGGCACGATGACGATGTCTGCTGTGGGCAGGTCGCCGAGGATCTCGAGGCCGAGCGTGCCCTGACCGGCAATGACCTCGGGGTCATTGTAGGGGTGCAGGAACGTGGCGTTCTCCTGCTCGCAGATCTCGCAGGCTTTGGCGTAGGCGTCGTCATAGCAGTCGCCCGCGAGGACAACGTTCGCGCCGTAACCCTCCGTAGCCTTCGCCTTGGCGATGGGCGCGGTCTTGGGCATGACGATCGTGGCCGGGATGCCGAAGCGGTGCGCGGCGTAGGCCACGCCCTGCGCGTGGTTGCCGGCCGACGAAGCCACGACGGCGCCGGTCTCGCCGCGCTCGACGAGCGCCGCGATCTTGTTGCTCGCGCCGCGGATCTTGAAGGAGCCGGTTTTCTGGCTGTTTTCGTATTTCAGATAAATGTTGCCGCCTGTCATGGCCGAGAACGTGGCCGACAGGTCGAGCTCCGTGTGGTGCAGCACGCCCTTGAGCCGCTGTGCTGCGCGTTCAAATTCCTGCAGTGGGATCTCCACAGCAAACACCCCCGTTAGATTTTCTGTTTGGGTCTTTCTGCTCCTACTATACCGCGTGGAAAAGGGAAATACAAGCGCTGCGAGGCAAAAATGTCCACGCAGAAGAAACTTTTTTGCGCGTTTGTCCGCTTAAAGAAAACATTCGCGTGCGAGCAGCGCACAGAGGGTGCAAAGCAAATCTTACACATTTCTTAAAAAATGAGAAATTTGTTGCTGCCGGAGTCGAGCGGGGTTATAATGCTCCCGAAAATGGGAAAACAGCGCCGGTGCACACCGGCGCAAGGATCAGGAGGAGACATCATGCTCAATATTCAGCATTTTACCAAGGCTTATGGCGAGAAAAAAGCCGTTGATGATCTGAGCCTGCATATTGCGCCGGGCGAGATCTACGGCTTCATCGGCCACAACGGTGCCGGCAAGACAACGACGCTCAAGGCGACCGTCGGCATCCTGCAGTTCGATGCGGGTGAGATCACGATCGGCGGGCACTCGATCAAGACCGAGCCGCTGGCCTGCAAGCAGCTGCTTGCCTACATTCCGGACAACCCGGATCTGTACGATTTTATGAGCGGCATCCAGTACCTGAACTTCATTGCCGACATCTTCGGCATCCCGGCCGCGGAGCGCTGGGCGCGCATCGAACCGTATGCCGACGCGTTTGAGCTCACGGGCGATCTGGCGCAGCCGATCAGCGCATATTCGCACGGCATGAAGCAGAAGCTCGCCATCATCGCGGCGTGGATCCATGACCCGAAGCTCGTGATCATGGATGAGCCGTTCGTCGGCCTCGACCCGAAGGCGGCGCACCGGCTCAAGGGCATGATGCGTGAGCTGTGCGACGCCGGCGGCGCGATCTTCTTCTCGACGCACGTGCTCGAGGTCGCCGAGAAGCTCTGCGACAAGGTGGCCATCATCAAGGGCGGCCGGCTCATCCGCTCCGGCACGATGGAGGAGGTCAAGGGCGACGACAGCCTCGAGGATGTGTTCCTGGAGCTGGAGGATGCGTCATGCTGAAAACGCTGCTGAAAAAACAGATGGCGGAGATTTTCCGCAACTATTTCTACGACCCGAAAAAGAACAGAATGCGCTCCAAGGGTGCAACATTTGCCTACATCGTGCTGTATGTACTGCTGATGGTGGGTGTGCTCGGCGGGATGTTCGCGCTCATGGCCGTGGGCCTGTGCGCGCCGCTGGCCGAGGCCGGCATGGGCTGGCTGTACTACCTGCTCATGGGGCTGATCGCGGTGCTGCTCGGCACGTTCGGCAGCGTGTTTAGCACGTATTCGAGTCTGTACCTGTCCAAGGACAACGATCTGCTGCTGTCGATGCCGATCCCGGTGCGCTGCGTGATGGCCTCGCGCCTGCTGGGCGTGTATCTGCTGGGTTTGATGTACGCCGCGGTCGTCATCGTGCCGGGCGTGATCGTGTACTGGATCGTGGCGCCGGTCACGGCGGGTACGATCGTCGGCGGCATGTTGATGGTGCTGCTTGTGTCCGTGATCGTGATGATCCTCTCGTGCCTGCTCGGCTGGGTGGTCGCGCGCATCAGCCTGAAGCTGAAAAACAAGAGCTTCATCACCGTCATTTTGTCGCTGCTGTTTCTGGCGGCGTATTATTTCGTATATTACAAGGCGCAGGCGCTCATTACGCTGCTGGTGGAAAATGCCGCCGTGTACGGCATGAAGATCCGTGGCTCGGCGTATTTGTTGTACCTGTTTGGCTGCGTCGGCACGGGCGACTGGCTGGCGATGGGGATCGTGACGGTCACGCAGGCGGCGCTTCTGGCGCTGACGCTGTGGGGCATCGCGCGCAGCTTCCTGAAGATCGCCACGGCGACCGGCAGCGTGAAGAAGGTGCGCTTCGAGCACAAGGCCGTGCGCGCACAGAGCGCGCAGCGGGCGTTGTTCGGCAAGGAGCTGCGCCGCTTTACCGCCAGCCCGAACTATATGCTCAACTGCGGCCTCGGCATCGTGACGCTGCCGGTGGCGGGCATCGCGCTGCTCATCAAGGGCGGCGCATTTGGGCAGTTGCTGGAGGACGTGTTCGGCGCGAACGCGGGGGTCGTGCCGGTGCTGATGTGCGCGGCGGTGTGCCTGCTCGCGTCGATGAACGATATGGCGGCGCCGTCGGTGTCGCTTGAGGGCAAGAACCTGTGGCTCGCGCAGTCGCTGCCGGTCGTGCCGTGGCAGGTGCTGCGCGCGAAGCTGGACGTGCAGCTCGTGCTGACCGGCGCACCGGTGCTGTTTTGCGCACTGTGCATGGTCCTTGTGCTGCCGGGCGGCGCGCTGGAAAAGGTGCTGACGGTGGTCGTGGCGCTGCTGTATACGCTGTTGAGCGCGCTGGCCGCACTCGCGCTCGGCCTGAAGATGCCGAACCTGACGTGGACCAACGAGGCCACACCCATCAAGCAGAGCGGCTGCGTGATGCTCTCGCTCTTTGTCAACTGGATCTATGCCATCGTGCTCGGCGGGCTGTATTTCCTGTGCGGAAATGTCCTGAGCGCGGCGGCGTATCTGGCCATCTTCGCCGTCGTGACGGCGGCGGGCAGCGCGCTGCTGCTCCACTGGGTGAAAAAGCAGGGCGCGCGCATCTTCGCCGCGCTCTGAAAGAAGAAAAGGAAAGCCGTCTCTGTCCAAATCGGACAGAGACGGCTTTTTGCTGCGTGACGGCAGGTTACAGCACGAGCGACGGCGCCGCGTAGACGCGGGCCTTGAGCTCGCTGTTGAGCATATACAGACCCTTGGCGTCGGTGCCGAAGAGTTCCATTTTCGTGATGAGGTCGGCCGCGTTCTTCTCTTCCTCGCCCTGCTCCTTGACAAACCAGTCGAGCAGCTGCATGGTGCGGAAATCGCGGTCCTCGTACGCGGCGGCATAGATGCCGTTGATGAGCGAGGTGACATACTGCTCGTGCTCGAGCGCCTTTTTCAGCGGGGTCATGTGGTCGCCGCGCGTCCAGTCCGGCGCATCGATGGCGCCGAAGGTAACGGCGACGCCGTTATTGAGCAGGTACTGGAAAAACAGCAGCGCATGGTCGCGCTCCTCCTGCGCCTGAACCCGGTACCAGTTTTCAAAGCCGTCGAGACCGGCGGCCGCGTAGTAGTTGGCAAAGTCCAGATAGAGATAGGCGGAGTAAAACTCCTTATGGATCTGCTCATTGATGAGCTGGGCGACGGTTGCGTTCATGGGAAAACCTCCTTGCAGAAAATAAGAATGATTCTTATGTTTATCATACAGATTTTTTCCGCCTTGTCAAGCCCCGGGCGAAATTTTTTCTGGTGCGCCGGCGCGTTTCCTGTTAAGATAGTCGGGAGAAAAGCAAAAACGGAAACGGAGGAACCCACATGGACTATAACGAAGTTTTACAGAGGGCGCGGGCGCGTATGGCTCCACGCTGCAAGGTCTGCCCGGAGTGCAACGGGCTCGGCTGCGGCAACACGATGCCCGGCCCCGGCTCGAAGGCGCCCGGCAACGGCGCGAACGACAACTGGCGCGCGTGGCGGCGCTGGTGTCTGAACATGGACACGATCGCCCCGAATACGCCGGTGGATACATCGCTGGAGCTGCTTGGCCGGACGTTTTCTCTGCCTGTGATCGCGGCGCCCATCGGCTCGCTGCGCGCGCAGTTTCACCCCGAGGATGACATCCGCGACTACAACGCCTGCTGTATCGCCGCGGCGGCGCAGACCGGCATCGCGGCGAGCTTTGGTGACGGACTGGATGCGCGCGTATTCCCGCACGGGTGCGCGCCGTACGCTGACAGGCGCACCGGCAAAAAATCAAGCAGCTGCGAAGCATTCGCTTCGCAGCTGCTTTGCGGTTATGCGGATAAGAGCGCTGCGCCCGAGCGTCTGGCGGTCACAGGCGCTGGTTGCACGGGATGCGGTCATAGTGCCGCAGCAAAATGGGCTCGAAGGCCGGCAGCGAGCCGAAGCAGAACCGGTCGGCACAGACATAGGCGCCGGTTTCCTCAATGAGCTTGATAAATTCGCTGTCGTCTACCTCGGAGCCGACGAGTGCGATGCGTGCGCGGTATGCCTTCTCCTCTGGCGCGCGATGGCGAACCTCCTCAAGCGTTTCGGTGAGCTTATCCATCAGCAGATGCTTCGGCGCGACGTAGGTCGCGAGTGTCAATACGTGGAATTCGTAGCCCGTGATACGCGGCCGGGCCTCCTTGCGGAAGTCGCCAAGCGCGCGGATGAGCGCGCACACGCGGTTGTGCTCGGCCACCGCCCTACGGATGGCGGCGTCGGACACGTCCGTGCCGAAGGCGTCGTGCAGGGGCTTGAGAATATGGTTTTTGCACTGGAGCACGAGCAGATCCACGCCGTTGCTGTCGGCCTTGAGCGGGATCTCCATGTACTCGTGGAAGAAGTTGTCCTTGCCGGCGCCCATGGTTTTGAGCAGCTCCATGTTCTCCACGCAGCGGTTGATCATCGTGCAGCCGTCGGGCGCGATGACGCAGTCGGCAAAGTTGAAGCCGCCCTCGACCGCACGCTCGAGCAGGGAGCGGCTGGTCTCGCACAGGAGACTCGTCATGTAATAGGTCGCGATGTCCATCGACCCGGTGTTCGGGGCGTGCAGGCGCACGCCAAAGGTGTTGTCCAGATTCATGAGCGGTTCGGGGGTGTTCTCGCAGACAAAAGCGACGCATTTTTTGCCTTCCGCCCGGGCTTGGAAACGAGCGCATTGTTGGCCTCCTGCAGGAGGTCCTTGAAGTAGGTCAGGTGCTTCAGGTCGCTCATTGCTGCATTCCCCCATTCTGGTTACACGATATTCTGCCCTCGCCTTTTCCATTCCGGCTGCGCAGCAAAAAGCCCGGGAGGGAACGCAATGCGTTCCCTCCCGGGACTCTGTGAAAACGGTTTGCTCAGAACGCCACGTTCATGAACAGCGCCACGCAGCACAGGATCACGGCCAGCGGCACGTAAACATAGCGGCCGACGCTATACCAGAGCGTGCCGCGCTGATGGCGGCTGCCGGTGTTGACGGCGGCGAGCAGGTCATCCTTTTTCATGACATAGAACCACGACACGGCGCCGAGCGTCGCGCCGATGGGGATGATGTAGATCGACACAAGGTCCATCCACGGGCCCCACTTGGAGATGGGCTCCATGAGCAGACCGAACCCGAGGCACAGCACGCACAGGATGCCGAGCACAGCCGCGCGGCTGTGCTTTGGGAACTTGTGCAGGAGCGACTCGGCGACAGCCTCGAACATATTCTGCAGCGAGCTGACGCCGGCAAAGATCATGGCGATGTACAAAATGACGGCGAAGAGCCGGCCGAGCGGGATGTCCTGCAGGATGGTCGGCAGCGTCACGAACAGCAGGCTCGGGCCCGCGCCGACGTCCAGCCCATAGGAAAAGCAGGCCGGAATGATGACGAGCGCGGCGACGACGGCGGCGATGGTGTCAAAAATGCCGGTGTGCTGCGCCACGTCCACGACGTCCTCGTCCTTGGACAGGTACGCGCCGTAGACGATCATGCCGCTGCCGGTGACGGACAGGGAGAAAAATGCCTGGCCC
>DBFWVW010000078.1:0-54305 GCA_048217285.1 Oscillospiraceae bacterium | reverse complement strand
CCCCGGACGGCGACCTGTCGACGCTGCCTGCAAGACAGCTCGCGGAGATCTGCCAGTTTAACGAACGCCGGGCCGGTGACCTCGCGGCGGCGCTGCGCACGTCCGGATTTGTGGACGCGGACTGGCGGCTGCACGACTGGGGCGACTACACCGGCCGCCTGATCGACCAGCGGGCGCAAAACCGCGAACGCCAGCGGCAGCGGCGCGCGCGGCTGCGGGCGGCGGCCATGAAAGAAAGCAAGGAGGATGGTACATGAAAAAGCAGACGAACACCGATCTGCGCCGGAAGCTGCTGGAGCAGCGCGCGGCGTATGAGGAGCTGCTGGGGCTGTCGGGCGCGATTCTGGCGGCGCTGTGCGTGCGCTGCGGCGACGGCGAGACGCTGCGGCTGCCGAAGCAGGCCGTGCATGACGCGCTGGAGACGTATGAATTCGCAGCGGCGGCCGACGTCGAGGACTACGTGCTCTCGTACCGGGAGCGCGTGACATGATCGACCTCGAGGACGAGAAGGAGCGCATCCTCGAACAGCTGGCGGCCATGGTGGCCGACGCATCCGTGAAGCCGGAGCTGCGGCTCAAGGCGGCGGGCATGGTCCTCGGCCACGAGCGGAGCAAAACCGCGCCCGTGAAAGGCGACGGCGAAGCGGAGCCGGAGGTGCTGCGCTTCGAGGGCGCGCTTGAGCAGTGGAGCCGGTAAGCGAGGAGGCACGATGGCACGCAAAAACGAACCCTATATTTATAAGGTGCTGCGGCGCGAGACGCCGAACCCGCGGCAGCAGGCATTCTTCCGCGCGGAGGCGGCGAACGTGGCTTACGGCGGGGCACGCGGCGGCGGAAAGAGCTGGGCCATGCGGCGCAAGCTCGTGCTGCTGGCCATGCGCTACCCGGGGCTGAACCTGCTGCTGCTGCGCCGGACGCTGCCGGAGCTGCGCGCCAACCACATCCTGCCGCTGCAGCGCGAGCTTGCGGGCTACGCCGCGTGGAGCGGCGCGGAGCGCGCGTTCCGGTTTCCGAACGGGTCGCGGCTCGCGATGGGTTACTGCGACAGTGACAGCGACTGCGCCCAGTATCAGGGGCAGGAATATGAGGTGATCGGCTTCGAGGAGGCGACAAACTTTGAGCCCGACTGGCTGACGTTCATCGCGACGTGCCTGCGCACGACGCGCACGGACTTCTTCCCGCGCATCTACTACACCTGCAACCCCGGCGGACCGGGCCACGCCTACATCAAGCGCCTGTTCATCGACCGCGCGTTTCACGACGGTGAGGACCCGGCGGACTATGTGTTCATCCCGGCGAAGGTGTACGACAATCAGGTGCTCATGCAGCGCGACCCCGGCTATCTCAAGCGGCTGGAGGCGCTGCCGCCCGCAAGACGGCGCGCGCACCTCGAGGGTGACTGGAACGTGTACGAGGGTCAGGTGTTCGCCGAGTGGCGCGACGACCCCGCGCACTACACGGACGGGAAGTGGACGCACGTGATCGAGCCGTTCGACATCCCGGACACGTGGCGGGTGTACCGCAGCTTCGACTTCGGGTACGCCAAACCCTTCTCCGTCGGCTGGTGGGCGGTGGACTTCGACGGGCGGCTGTACCGCATCCTCGAGCTCTACGGCTGTGTGCCCGGCGAGCCGGACTCCGGCGTGCGCTGGACGCCGGAGCAGATCTTTGAGCAGATCCGCACCACGGAGGCCACGCACCCCTATCTGCGCGGCAGGGACATCCGCGGCGTGGCCGACCCCGCGATCTGGGACGCGTCGCGCGGCGACAGCATCGCCGACATCGCCGACCGGTACGGCGTGTACTTCGAGCCCGGCGACCACAAGCGCCTGCCCGGCTGGATGCAGGTGCACTACCGGCTGGCGTTCGACGCGGCAGGGCTGCCGATGCTGTACGTGTTTCGCAACTGCCGGGACACGCGGCGCACACTGCCGCTGCTGCGCTACGACGCGCACGCGCCCGAGGACGTGGACACGCGGCAGGAAGATCACATCGCCGATGAGATCCGGTATCTGTGCCAATCCGACCCGATCGCGCCGCGGCCCGCGGTGCAGCGGACGCCAAAAGTATTCGACCCGCTGAGCAATGAATGATTATGTAAATATAAAAAGACTGCAATGGCAGTCTCTTTTTCTCGCAAACGCAAAAAGTTATGTAAACTATTTTGCCGGGAACGGCAGCAAAGGAGAGTCTATGACAAACGAGAAAACGAACCCCATGCCCTACCGCGCGGAAGATGCGGCAGCGCTGCTCGCCGCGTCGGGTGCATCCGACCCGGCTCTGCCGGATATGGCCGCGCCCGTGATCACGCCGGATGACGTGGCGCGCGGCACGGAGCTTCTGCGCCGGTACAAGGACGGCAAGCGCGCGCTCGAGGCACGCATCATCGCGGACGAGCAGTGGTACCGTCTGCGGCACTGGCAGTACCTGCGCGACCGCCGGCGTGAACAGGGCGCCGATGTGGTGGAACCGACGAGCGCGTGGCTGTTCAACGCCATTGTCTCGAAGCACGCCGACGCGATGGACAGCTTCCCGGAGGCGGTGATCCTGCCGCGCAGCGAACAGGATGAGCCGGACGCGAAGGCACTGTCGGCCATCGTGCCGGCCGTGCTGGAAAAGACGCACTTTGAGCAGGTGTGGTCCGACGCGTGGTGGTACAAGCTCAAGCACGGGTGCGCGGCCTACGGCGTGTTCTGGGACAGCGCCGGAAGCAATGGCCTCGGCGACGTGGCCGTGCGCCAGCTCGACCTGCTCAATCTGTTCTGGGAGCCGGGCATCACGGACATTCAGGCCAGCCGCAACCTCTTTGTCTGCGCGCTCATGGATAACGACGACATCGCCGCCGCCTGGCCCGACGCGCGGCCCGGCAGCTGCGGTGTGGAGCTGGCGCAGTATCTGTACGACGACGCGGTAGACACGTCGAACAAGAGCATCGTCGTCGACTGGTACTACAAAAAACCGCTGCCCGGCGGCGGTACGGCGCTGCATCAGATCAAATTCACCGGGCGTGACCTGCTCTACGCGAGCGAGAACGACCCCTCCATGGCCGGCGGCTTCTACCCGCACGGGCAGTACCCGGTCGTGTTTGACGTGCTCTACCCCGAGGCAGGCACGCCGTGCGGCTTCGGCATGATCGCCGTGAGCAAGGATCCGCAGCAGTACATCGACCGCCTGAGCGGCAACCTGCTGGAGATGAGCATGAAGGCCTCCACCCCGCGCTTCTGGGTGAAAAAAGGCTGCGGCGTGAACGCGCAGGAATTTCTCGACTGGTCGAAGCCCCTCGTCGAGGTCGAGGGCAGCATCGATGACGAGCGTCTGCGCCAGATCAGCCTCTACAACCTCGACGGCCAGTGGGTGAATATGCTGCAGCTGAAGATCGACGAGCTCAAGGAGACGAGCAACAGCCGCGACGTGACGCAGGGCAGCGTGTCCGGCGGCGTGACGGCGGCGAGCGCCATCGCGGCGCTGCAGGAGGCCGGCAGCAAATCCAGCCGCGACACGCTGCGCGCGAGCTACCGCGCGTTCGAGCGTGTGGTCGAGCTCGTGATCGAGCTCATCCGCGCGTACTACACCGAGACGCGGCCGTTTCGCGTGGCAGCGCCAGGCGCGCAGGGCTATGCGTTCTGCACGTACTCCAACGCCGGGCTGCAGGCCCGGACCGTGGGCATGGACGCGGACGGCGCGGCGCTCTACCGTGCGCCGGCGTTCGACGTGTCGGTGCACGCACAGAAGGAGAGCCCGTATGCGACCGCGTCGCAAAACGAGCTGGCACGGCAGCTGTATCAGCTCGGCATATTCAACCCCGCGTTCGCGCAGCAGGCGGTGCCGATGCTGGAGATGATGCAGTTTCCGGGGCGCGACAAGGTGCTGGAGGCCGTGCGCGGCAACATCGTGCCGCCGCAGCCGGAAGCACCGGACACAGGCACGAACGCGGCCGCCGACCCGCTGCTGCGCGCACAGGCGGAGAAAAACCGCGTCATCACCGAAAACGCCCGCTGAGGGCAGAAGGGAGCACAGAGTATGAATGAACCCAACATCCCCGCCGCCGCACCGGAACAAAACGCATCCGCCGCGACGGAACCGGCTGCGCCGCAGACGGCGGCGGAGGAGATCGTGACCGTCGGCGCGCTGCGCGGCGCCATCGAACGCCAGCAGGAGCAGAGGGCGCGCCGTGCGGCTGAGGAGGCCGCCGCGCGCTGGTCGCGCGAGGCGGACGAGCTGACGGCGCAGTGCCCGGACTTTGATCTGGGCGCAGCGCTGAGCGATCCGCAGTTTTGCGCGCTGCTGCGCGCGGGCGTGGACGTGCGCACAGCATGGTTTGCGCTGCACGCGCAGGCGCTGCTGGCCGCAGCCTGTGCGCGCGCGGGACGCAGCGCCGAGCAGCGCGTGGCCGAACACATCCGCGCCCGCGGCCTGCGCCCGGCCGAAAACGGCCTGGGCGGCGGCGGAGCCGGCATCGTGGTGCGTCCGGACGTGTCGCGCATGAGCCGCGCCGACCGCGCGGCGCTCGCCGCGCGCGCAGAGCGCGGCGAGCGCGTGAAGCTGAGCCTGTGACCCGCTTCGCGTACATCCGCCGGGACGGGCGGTGCGTGCTGCGTGTGAACGGCCACGCGGACTTCTGCCCGGGCAGAGACATCGTGTGCGCCGGGGCATCCGCGCTCGTGTGCGCGCTGGCGGGCACGCTCGATGTGCTGGACGCGCAAAACACGCAGCGGGCACTCAGTGCCGGACACGCAGACATCGCAGCCGACGACCGGGCCGATGTGCGCGCGGCGTTTACCGTGGCCGTGACGGGGCTGCGGCAGCTCAGCGCTGCCTACCCCGGCCACGTTGCGGAGGACACCGGCCGCGTCCCCGCACAGGAGACCGAACATCACGGCAGCGCAGCGGCCGGGCGCTGCCCCGGTGCTGTCCCCGGAAGCGGACAGCAGAGAAAAAAGGAGACATGAGCATGGAAAACATCCACATGAACCTGCGCCTGTTTGACACAAACACGCAGGTGACCACCCAGCAGAGCCTGTCCGAGGAGATGAAAACCTTCTACTCGGACTACCTCATCGACGCGGCCGAGCCCGAGCTCGTGCACGACCAGTTCGCGCAAAAGCACCCCATCCCCGCAAACGGCGGCAAGACGATCCAGTTCCGCCGCTTTGCCCCGCTCGGCAAGGCGCTGACCGCCCTGACCGAGGGCGTGACCCCCGACGGCCAGAGTCTGAGCATGACCACCGTTGAGGCGGCCGTGCGTCAGTACGGCGGCTACATCCAGATGAGCGACCTGCTGCTGCTGACCGCCATCGACAACAACCTCACCATGGCCACGAAGCTCCTCGGTGCGCAGGCCGGCCGCACGCTCGACACGATCACCCGCGAGGTGCTTGTCGGCGGCGACAACGTGCAGTACGCCGACGAGAGCGTGTCCGCCCGCTATCTGCTGCAGGGCGGCAATGCCAGCGCCGCCGACAACAACTACCTGACCGTCGACTGCATCCGCCGCGCCGTACGCGCGCTCAAAAACGCCAACTGCCGCCGCATTGACGGCGCGTTCCCGGTCATCATCCACCCCGACGTGGCCTATGACCTCATGAACGACCCGAAGTGGCTCGCCCCCCACCAGTACGTGGACACCGAGCATATGTACGAGGGCGAGATCGGCAAGATCGAGGGCTGCCGCTTCGTCGAGAGCACGGAGGCGAAGATCTTCCACGCGGAGGATCTGGCCAGCAACAGCCGCACCCTGCTCGTCAACGGCGCGGTCAGCGGCAAGACCACCGTCACGTTCGACGGCGGTACCGTCAAGGCCGGTGCGCTCGTCGGCCGTCAGGTGCTCATCGGCAATGCCTGCGTGACCGTCACGGCCAACACCGCAAGCTCCATGACCGTGGACGCCGCGGTCACGGCCGAGGACAACGCCATCATCTACCCCGGTGAGGCCGGCGCGCAGGGCCGCGACGTGTACGTCACGCTCGTGCTCGGCGCCGACGGCTACGGCACGACCGAGATCACCGGCGGCGGTCTGGAGCACATCGTCAAGCAGCTCGGTTCCGCCGGCACGGGCGACCCGCTCAACCAGCGCGCCAGCGTCGGCTGGAAGGCCACGAAGGTCGCCGTGCGTCTCGACGACAGCGCCATCCGACGCATTGAGACCTGCAGCACCTACACCGAGTAAGACCCAAACCCCATGCCTCCCGCCCGCGCGGCGGGAGGCACCCATTCACACAAGGAGGAATATACTATGGCAACCAGAAAAAAGACCGACCGCGCCGCCGCTGAGGCCTGGCTGAGCGAACCCGTGACCGTGCGTCTGTTCCGCGACAACGGCAGCTACAAGGAGGACAAACTCGTGACCGTCAACGGCGAGACCGTGCGCATCCCGCGCGGCGAGGACGTGACCATCCCGCGCCGCTTCGCGCTCGTGCTCGCCCAGGGTGAGGCGCAGGACGCGCGCACCGGCGCGCTCATCGAGCGCGAGACCGCCCGCTTTGCCGCCGAGAGCGGCGCGCTGGGGCTCTGACCATGGCGACGCTTCAGCAAGCGCTCACGCGCATCGACGCGATCTGCCCGAACGCGTGGGACGAGACGGCAAAGCTCCTGTGGCTCAACGAATGCGAGAGCATGATCCAGATGCGCATCCTCGGCGCAGCGCCCGAAGCGTGCATCACCTACGACGCGGACACTGACCGCAGCACCACGTTGATCGTGCCCGCGCCGTTTGACCGGCTGTATGTCTACTACGTCATCGCCATGTGCGACTACGCCGCGCACGAGACCGCGCACTACGCCGACAGCATGATGCTCTTCAACGCGGCGCTCGACGAATACGCCAAGTGGTACCAGCGCACAAACGGCTCCGTGACCTCGACGCCGGGACTGGCAAACGAAATTGCCGCCAACTCGAAGGCGCGGCACACGCACGAAAATCTCGCAGTGCTCAACGCCATCACGGCCGGAACGACGGCGGCGTGGAACGCGAAGGCGGACCGGACGGCCGCGACGGCGACTGCACCCGGTCTGATGTCGGCGGCGGATAAGCGCAAGCTTGACGGCATCGCGGCTGGCGCGAACAAAACCGTTGTGGATGCAGCGCTGGACAGCGCATCCGAAAACCCGGTGCAGAACAAGGCCATCAAGGCCGCGCTCAATGGCAAGGCCGGCACGGCCGTTGCCACGGCCAGTGCAAATGGCCTGATGTCGGCCGCGGATAAGGTGAAGCTCGACGGCATCGCGGCTGGTGCGAACAAAACCGTTGTGGATGCGGCGCTGGATGGCACATCCGAGAATCCTGTGCAGAACAAGGCTGTGAAAACCGAGCTGGACAAAAAGCTCAACCTGTCCGGCGGTACTGTTACGGGAAGCATCACGGTCGAGGGCGCAGTGTTCTCGGACAGCGGTTTGTCCTTCGGCGCAGGAGAAAATATCCATTTCACGAAAGCGGCCGACGACGCCGCCAAGCTGGCACATGGCGCGGCAGACGTAAACGACAACGTGCCGCTTGCCCGCCTGAAAGTGGCAACGCCGACCGAAGGCGATGATGCGGCGACGAAGCAGTATGTGGACGCGCACGCAGGTGGGAACGACAAGGACATTTTGAACGCCCCGGTGCTGACGTCTCCCGTTATGATTCGCAAGGAGGGAGAGACGAATTCAGCCGGCGTGTATCTGTCCACAATAGGCACCGGAGAAAAGCGGGCTGAAATCAGGCTGGAGGATGTAAACGAAAATTCTCCGGTTGCAATCGCGAATCTCCGCACGCCAACAGGCGCAGGTACGGACAACTACGCAGCAACGAAGGGATACGTGGATAGCAAAGTGGCTGCGGCTGGCGGCAATATAACCGTTGATGCCACGCTGTCCGCGACCAGTACCAACCCAGTGCAGAACAAGGCCATTAAGGCCGCGCTCGACGGCAAGGCCGGTACGGCCGTTGCCACGGCCAGTGCAAACGGCCTGATGTCGGCCGCGGATAAGGCAAAACTTGACGGCATCGACGATACGGTGGCCGCCGCAACGCCGATCACGATCATGCTCGGCTCCGGCGGCAAAGCGACCAGCAGCGCCAGCTATGCCGACATTTGTCAGGCGCTGACGAGCGGGCGCAGCGTGATGCTGGTCGGCGCGACCGGGAAAGCATTCTGGCATCTGCTGTCTCACACCGTGGGCAACAACAGTGTTGCGCTCATGTATGCTGGCATTTCCGTCTCTGGCGACGGGCTTGAAGTTACGGGCTACACCGTTACTGTGACCGCCAGCGGAATCACCTACATCTCCCGCAACTGGACGAGCCAGTAAGCTACATGTTTGGAGGGAGCGTTATGCAGATCATGCAGGCATTCACAACAAGAAACAAGTGCTATCTGACCGGCGCGCCGCTATACCCGCAGGGCATCATGCTGCACAGCATCGGCACGCCGCAGCCGAACGCCGCCGTGCTCGCGCGATACTTTGACCAGTACCAGCCGGGCAGGCAGAGCGTGTGCGTGCACGCGTTTCTGGAGGCGAGCGGCACGGTGTATCAGACGCTGCCGTGGGAGATGCGCGGCTGGCACTGCGGCGGCGCCGCCAACGGCACGCACATCGGCGTGGAGATGACCGAACCGGCGGCTACCATGTCCTACGCCGAGGCAGCGGAGCAGATCACCGGTACGTACCGCGCGGCCGTGGCGCTGTTTGCGCACCTGTGCAGCCGGTACGGACTCGACCCGCTGGCCGACGGCGTGATCATCGGGCACGCGGAGGGACACCGGCGCGGCGTGGCCAGCAACCACGCAGACCCGGAATATCTGTGGAACGCCTACGGCATGGGCTACACCATGGACGGATTTCGCGCAGATGTCAGCAAAGCAATGGTCGGGGAAAAAGAAATGGAGGAGGAAAAGATCATGACACGCTACAACACGGTGGCCCAGATGCCGGAATGGGCACAGGAGGATGCACAGCGGCTCATTGACCGCGGCGCGGTCAAAGGCGACACGGACGGTAAGCTCGACCTGTCGGAGGATATGCTGCGCACGCTGCTCATCTGCCAGCGGATGATCGACGAACCAAAGGAGACATAAATGGACAGACTGACAACGATCAAGGCGGCCGCTTCTGCGGCCGCCGCAGCGCTGACAGCATTCTGGGGCTGGACAGGCTGGCTGGCGGCCGCCTGGTTTCTGGCCATGGTGCTCGACTACGCCACCGGCAGCGCCGTGGCCCTGCATACGGGCACATGGAGCAGTCGCCGCGCCCGCGAGGGCCTGTGGCACAAGGCCGGCAGCGTAGCCGGCGTGCTGGTGGCGGCGCTGCTAGACTTTGCGCTGCGGGCGCTGCTCGGCAGCGTGCCGGGACTGGGCGTGCACTATGACGTGCTGCTGTGCCCGCTCGTGACGGCATGGTACCTGCTGACAGAGCTCGGCAGCGTGATTGAAAACGCCGGGGCACTCGGCGCACCGCTGCCGCAGTTTCTCGTGCGGGCTATCGCCGTTCTGCGCGCGGATGTGTCGCAGCGCGGCGGAGGGGACGGTGACGCATGACGGACTTTTCCCCGCTGGACTTTCCGCTGCCGGAGCGCACCGGCCGGGAGACCGTGGAGCAGCGGCTCGCAGCGCTTGAGGAGACCGTGCCGCGGCTGCTCGAGGCGCTGCAGTACACGCTGGCCAACCTCGGCGCGGAAAACTTCAACGCCGTGGCGCTCTCACGGCTCGTTTCGCCGATCCATGCGCGCATCGACGGCGCTGACGGAGACATCGCGCAGCTGAGCCTCGACGCCGACGCCCTCAGCGTGCGTCTGACATCGGCTGAGGGCAACGTCGCCGCGCTCGAGCAGACCGTGAGCGACCAGGGCGCACGCATCGCGCTCGTGGCCGACGCCGACGGCGTGAACGCGGCGGCCATCGTCGCCGCCATCAACAACGGAGACAGCAGCGTCACGCTCTCGGCAGACCGGATCGACCTCAACGGCATCACGACCGTGGCCGACTCGCTGCACATCGGCAGCGAGGACAGCCTGGAGCGCAAATATCTCATCTTTCACAAGAGCGGCGCTATGATCTCCGCGACGCGCGGCGATGTGCCGGAGCTGAAGATCTCGGCCGACAGGATCGACCTGTGCGGCGAGCTGTATCACAACGGGCAGCCGCTCGATCTGTAAGGAGGCAAGGCATGTATCTACCCACATTCCCGCGGAGCATGGCCACCGTCCGGCACGTACAGACCGCCTTCGGTGGCTACGACCACCGGCCGGCCTGCCCCGAGGGCGGCATTTACGAAATGACAAACGGTTCGGCGGCCGACAGTCCCCTGTTCGCGACGCGGCCGGGCCGCACGCTCAGCTATCCGTGCAGCGGGCAGCCGAACGGCCTGTGCGCAGTCGACGGCGGGCTGCTCTGGTGCGCAGGCTCGGCGCTGTATCATAACGGCGAGGCCGTGCCGGACTGCACGCTCATGGACACGCCGAAAGTGTTTGCCGAGCTGGGCGGCACGGTGCTCATCTGGCCGGACAAGGTCTGGTTCCGGCCGGCAGACGGCACGTTCGGCAGCGCCGAACCGAGCTGGACCGGCACGGTGACGCTCAGCAGCAGCGACGACACCGGCGACGCCGGGCACGCGAACGTGCTGCTGGCGGACGGCGCGGGGACGCGCTTTCGCACCGGCGACGCCGTGACGCTCAACGGCTTCGGCGACGCGCGCAACAACGGCACGTACATTCTGCGCGGTATTGACGGCGCAAAGCTGATCTTCGACCCGGACACGTTCGTGGGTTCCGGCACGGTCAGCGGCGTGACGATCACGCGGCGCATCCCCGACGCGCAGTACGCGTGCAGCTACGGCAACCGGCTCTGGGCGTGCGCGCAGGACACCGTGTGGTGCACGAAGCTCGGTGACCCGCTGAGCTGGTTCTGGTACGAGGCAGACGAAAACGGCGCGGTCGCCACGGCGGCGTGGAGCGTGGACGTTGGCGCGCCGGGCGATTTTTCCGGCTGCGCGGCGACGGGCAGCGGCGTCGTGTTTCTCAAGCCGGAGGGGCTCTGGCGGCTCTACGGAACCAGGCCGGACAACTTCCAGCTGGTGGCCTCGGCCGCGCTCGGCGCGGAGCAGGGCTCCGGCCGCACGCTCGTGACGGCGGCGGAGACGCTCTACTACCTCTCCCCCGCCGGGCCGGCGCGCACGGCGGGCGGACGGCCGACACGCATCGGCGACGCGCTCGGGCGCACGCTCTCGGACGGTGCGGCGGGTACGGACGGCACACGCTGGTATCTCTCGGCGCACGACGCGCAAAACGCCTGGCATCTGTTCGTATACGACACCCGCAGCGGCCTGTGGAGCCGCGAGGATGATTTTCATGCGCGCGGATTTGCCCGGCGCGGCGGTGCGCTCTATGCGCAGGACGCAAGCGGTGTCTGGCGCTTCGGTACCGGCAGCACGGCGCAGATGACGAGTCTGCTCGAAACGGGCGACTTTGTCAGCGGCAGCCCGGACTGCAAGCGTCTGCTGCGCGTGCAGCTGCGGCTGGAAGCGGACGCGGGCGCGAGCATCACGGCAGCAGTGCAGTATGACTCCGACGGGCAGTGGCACACGCTCGCAGCCATGACGGCGGGCGCGAAGCGCTCGTTCACCCTGCCGGTGCTGCCGCGCCGGTGCGACCACTTTCGCCTGCGGCTGACAGGCACGGGGGCGTGGCGGCTGCTGTCGCTCACGCACACGGAAGCTGCCGCCGGACCGCAGCACTGAGGAAAGGAGACCTTATGGCCACAAAATACAAATACGACAAGAACACCGACTACGCCGCGCTCATGGAGCAGGCGGCACAGCGCGGCGACAACGCAGCCGCCGCCGTCTACGAGCAGCAGCGCAACGCGAAGATCCGCGGCGAGGGCATGACCGATCAGGAGCAGACGAACGACTACCTGCAGTACCTGCCGGTCGAGGACGTGCCGGACTATGACGACACGCACCGCCGTCAGGCCGAGACGCTGCTGACCGAGCGCGACACGGCCGCTCAGCGCGAGCGCATCGACCAGATGCTCGACACGCTGCTCGGCGAAGAATTTGACTACAACCCGGCATCGGACAAGCTCTACGCCGCCTACCGCCAGCAGTACGAGCGGCAGGCGGATCTTGCGGCGGCCAATGCCCTCGGCACGGCGGCCGCGCTGACGGGCGGGCAGGCCTCGACGGCGGCTGTGGCGGCATCCCAGCAGGCGGGCGGGTACTACCGCGCAATGCTCGCGGGCAAGCTGCCGGAGCTGGCGCAGCTCGCCTACGAACGCTACAGCGGCGAGCGCAAGACGCGCCTGAGCGCGATTGACGCGATGCTCGACGCGGCCGACAGCCGCGACAGCGTGACGAAGGCACAGATCGCGGCGCTGCTCGACATGGACGACGCGGACTACGCCCACGCAGACAGCAAGCTGCAGCAGCAGGCCAAAGACGTGGCCGAAGCCAAGGCCGCCGCCGACAAGAAGGCGAAGGCTGAAAAAGACGCGGCCGAGAAGGACAAGGCCGCGCAGGAAAAGGCGGAATCGGCCGCACGCAGTGAAGCCCGGCGGCAGATCACGCTCATATTGCGAAACGGCGGCACCGTGCCCAGCGATCTCTGGGAGCAGAGCGGCTACGGCGCCGTGACGATCGCGGCTATGCTGCGCGGCCGGAAAGGATAATCGTTATGTAAACTCAATCGCTGAGGATGCTTTGCATCCAAACCATGTCACCGCATGATTGCAATATGTTATGTAAACTATATAGGTGAAAAATCCCCGGAAGCAAAACGCTTCCGGGGATTTTGTGCATCATGGGGTCTGCGCTCAGGCCATGGCCTGTTCAAAGCGCATGAGGATGGCTGCGACCTGCGCGCGTGTGGCGCTGCCCTGTGGGCTGAGGTAAGCGACGCTGCCGCTGCCGGTACCGGAGATGAGGCCGTTGCCGACGGCCCAGGCCATCTCCGTGCGCGCCCAGGACGAGACGCTGCCCGCATCCGGGAAGCCGGAGAGCGAGCCCGCCGCCGGGATGCTGCCGGGCGCGAGCTTCTGGGTGTAGTTATAGAGGATGACGGCGAGCTGCTCGCGCGTGATCTCACCGTTGGGGTCAAAGGTCGTGGGGCTCGTGCCGGTGACGACGCCCGTGAGCTTCGCCCACCAGATGGCGTCGGTATACCACTCGCCGCGCGGCACATCGTTAAACGGAGGCGCAAGTTTTTTCAGCTCATAGCCGTTGACCTTCGCGGGCTGCCCCTGCATACGGTAGAGGATGCTCACGAGCTGGGCGCGCGTGCACACGCCGGTCGGCGAGACGGTGGTGCCGGAAGTGCCGGCGATGTAGCCGCGGGAGATGCAGTAATCCAGCCCCTCGTGCGACCAGTCGGCAGGAGCGGGCATATCACGGAAGGCGTAGCCCGGGCAGGTCGGCCCGCCGGGGCAGACCTCCGGCACGCCGGTGGCGGGGATGGTCTCCGTCTTGGTCTCGCCGCCGATGGTGCAGGTGAAGGTCTTGACGCCGGTCTCCGTCGCGGTGGGCTTTTGCGTCACGACGCCATCGTCCCACACGTGGGTGTGCAGCTTGGGGATGTCCTCACCCTCGCGCGTGTTGCAGCGGGCGCAGAGATGATAGCGGCAGCCGGTGGTCGTGTACGTCGGCTCCTGCGTGACGACCCACTCGCCCCAATCGTGGCCGAGGGCGGGGATCTCATCGTTATAATCCTTGCCGCACACCGGGCAGGTGCCCTTGTAGCGGCCGGAGTCCGTGCAGGTCGGCTCCGTGCGCACGGTGGCATAGCTGTAGTCATGCCCCTTGGCGGGGATGACTTGGTTGATCTTCGCGCCGCAGCGCGCGCACGTACCAACGGCGCGGCCGGGCTGCGTGCAGGTGGCGTCCGGCGTCAGGTCGCAGCGGCTCAGGTCATGACCGAGCGCGTCGATCTTCTCGGTGCGGGTCGCACCGCAGGTCGAGCACTTATAAAACGCCGTGCCCTGCTCGGTGCAGGTGGGCGGGAGGGTCTGCGTCTTGACCCAGGTGTGGTCGGTCGCGGCAACGAACGTGTCGTCCACGGGATCATAGGTGCAGTCCTTCGCCGTGCAGACGTGGTGCGTGTAGCCCTGCTCGGTGCAGGTGGGGGCGACGACCGTGTCCGTGAACTGGGCGATATGGTCGCCGTGCCAGAAGCCGGTCTGATAGCCCTGCCACGTGCCGTCGTCCTTGAGCTCGGCGGCCCAGGTGTAGCTGCCCTGCGTATAATAGACCACACAATCATCCGGGAAGGAGCGGTTGGAATCCGCCGCGCCGTAGATACTCTTGGCGGGGTCGTTCTTAAAGACGGCGCGCTTGAGCTTCGTGATCTTGGCGATCTGGTTGAGCGCGGTGCTGATGTCGCCCGCCTGATCCTCGTTCTGTTCGGTATCATCGGGGCGGAGGATGCCGTTGAGGACGCCCTCCACGGCGATCTTCATGGCGTTATCGAGGCTCGTGAAGGCGCGGCCCTTGATCTCGTCGATCTTGTCGCCGAAATAGGCTTCCTCGAGCATCTCGCAGCCGGCGAAGGCGCACTTGTCGATCTGCGCGACGCGGTTGGAGAGATCGACGCTCTTCATATGGTTGTCGCCGAAGAATGCGGCCTTGCCGATCGTGAGCCGCTCCGTGCCGGGGCTGAAGGTCAGCTCCTCCATATAATAATCGCACATGAAGGCATAGTCGCCGATGCTCGTGACCTTGGACGGAATGTTGAGTTTCTTGTGGTGGTTGACGAACGCGAACGCGCCCGTGCCGATCGTCTGCAGGTTCGACGGCAGGCCGAGCGTCGTGTCCTCCTGACCGAGGATACGGTCCCACGCGAAGGCCCACGGACCGATGTACGTCACGCCCGACGGCAGGCGCAGCTCGGCGAGCATGGTGCAGCTGTAAAACGCGTGGTCCTCGATGCGGCGCAGGCGGCTGCAATTGCCCGCACGCACGAAGGTGAGCGTGTCGCAGCCGTAGAAGGCGTATTCGTTGATGCTCTCCAGATTGCGCGGCATATTGATGGCCGAGAGATACTCGTTGGTATAAAATGCATGCTCGCCGATGGTGGTGATGTCGTCATTCAGGAACACGCACGTGAGATAGTCGCAGCCCTTGAAGGCGCGGCTGCCGACGTTCGTAACGCCGGTGTAGTGCTCCGTGCGGCCGTCCCACTTCTCGTCGGTCGCATCGGCGATGTAGGCCATGACCAGCTGTTCCGCACCGAGCTTTTTAACGACCGTCGTGCCGAGCTTCTGCCCCTTGTCGTTGTACTCCGCGACCTCCACGTCGCCCATCCATGGCGCCTGCTGGCCGGTGCGCGCGTAGTCCGCCATCGGGCCGTCGCCGAAGATGTACACGCCGTAATACTGCACATCCTCGCGATAGTCATAGTTCTGGAAGATCTGCTGCAGGACGGGGTTGTCCTGCACGAGGGTGGGATTCGTGACCTCGTAGATTTTATAATGTACGCTCGCCTCGTCCCCGGCGGGGCCGCAGTCACCGCTGGCGACCTCATTGCCGAAGAGTTTTTTGATCTGACCGGGCTGCGTGATGAACTGCTCGAACGCATCCGCGATCGTGCCCGCCTGTGCCGACGGGGCGCACACGCTCAGCAATCCGGCCGTGAGCACAAGGCACAGCAGCAGCGACAACACTCGTTTTTTCATATGGTTCCTCCCTCCTGAATGGACACACCGATAGCAGTGTCTACACAGCCAGTATACAGGACACGCCCCGCTTTTGCAACGGGTCGTGCGCGCAAGGCGGCGAAAAAAGCTGCCTTTTATTTACACAAACAGGCGCATTTGTAACAGGTTCGTCGTTTTTTTCACGCGATCCATTGCACACGTTCCCGCTCATATGGTATATATTTGATAGACAGGAGATCCAGATCACGGGTGCACACATGCATCGCAACAAAGGAGGAAGAAACGATGAAAAAGCGCGTGCTCTCGCTGGCGCTGTGTCTCGTTCTGGTCGTGGGACTGTTCTCCGGCCTGACCATGAGCGCATCGGCCGGCATCATCGACAAGGACGGGATCATCAAGCGGCTCATCCAAGAGAAGGTCGATCAGATCAAAGAGGAGTTTGAGATCCCGGATCTCGACACGGACGCCATCGTCAGCAGCTTTACTGCCGCGGCCACCTCGGGCGACTTTGGCGAGAACAACTGCCTGCACTGGGAGGTCACGACGGGCACTCCCAGCGGCAAGACGCTGACCATCTCCGGTAACGGCGCCATGCCCGACTTCGACTTCCCCAACGGCAACCTCGCCCCGTGGTGGAACTATGAGGCACTCGGTATGCTCACGAGTTTCGGCAACCTCAAGCCCAAGTTCGATCTCGAGGGCAACCTCAAGAAGGTCATCATCAAGGACGGCGTCACGAACGTGAGCGACTATGCGCTGTTCCTGCTGCCGGTCGCGGAGCAGGTCACGCTGCCGGACTCCGTGACCAGCATCGGCCGCTATGGCATCGCCATGTGCTCCAAGCTCACGGGCCTATCCATCCCCAAGACCGTGACCGAGATCGGTGACTTCGGCCTCGCGGGCAACGGCTTCACCACTGCCGTCACGCTGCCTGATGGGCTGCAAAGCCTTGGCCGCGGCGCGTTCGATGCCTGCGCCAGTCTCAGCCGCATGACCCTGCCCGCCGCCATCACAGCCGTGCCCGACAAAGCATTTGCCGGCTGCACGAAGCTGCTCAGCGTCCGGTATGACGGCGCTGTGACCGCCATCGGCGCGTCCGCCTTTGCGCGCTGCAAGTCGCTCACCGCCGCCCCCATCCCCGAAACCGTGACCGACATCGGCGCGTCCGCCTTCTCCGGCTGCACCGCCCTCAAGGACGTGCGCTGCTACGGCGCGGCGCCGACAGTCGAGCCGGGCAACTCGGAGGCGCACAGCTTTGAGCCCGACATCGTCACCATCCACTACAACCCCGACCCGGACTACGGCTGGACGCTGGATGCGGACGGCAAGTGGCAGGGCTACACCGTCAGCGGCAAGGGCGCGTGCCTGCACACCGGCTACGGCACGCACGAGAACACCGTGCCCCCCACCTGCGGGGAGGCCGGCCGCATTGAGACCATCTGCTCGAACTGCGGCGAAGTGACCGCGACCAAGGAGATCCCCGCCACCGGCGCGCACACCTGGGACAACGGCACCGTGACCACGGAGCCGACCGAGAACGAGCCGGGCGTGCGCACCTACACCTGCACCGTCTGCGGCGAGGTCAAGACCGAGGTCATCCCCGCCACCGGCGCACATACCCACAAGTGGGACGCGGGCAAGGTGACCACCGAGCCGACCGCCACCACGCCCGGCGTGCGCACCTATACCTGCACCATCTGCGGCCTGACCAAGACCGAGGTCATCCCCGCCACCGGCGGTTCCACCGTCTGCCCCGGCGGCACGAGCTGTCCGAGCTACGGCTTCACGGACGTGGCCGGACCGAGCGACTGGTCGCACGAGGGCATTGACTACTGCGTGCGCCGCAGTCTCATGGTCGGCACCTATGCAGGTATGTTCTCGCCGAATATGGCCTGCTCGCGCGCCCAGATCGTGCAGATTCTCTATAACCTCTCCGGCGACAAGACCGACTACAGCAACTATTACCTGCCGTTCACGGACGTCTCCACCGGCGACTGGTTCTATGATGCCGTCGTCTGGGCTTACGCCAACGACATCGTCGCCGGCACAGACACAACCACGTTTGCCCCGAACCGCGACATCACGCGTGAGCAGATGGCCGTCATCCTCTACGGCTACACCGCCAAGTACGCGAGCGCGTTTACCGGCGGCGGCACGTCGCTCAGCCAGTTCCCCGACGCCGGCAGCGTCGCCAACTGGGCCTATGCCGCCATGAACTGGGCCGTCGGCAACGGCCTGATCTCCGGCATGGAGTCCGGCGGCGTGTCCTACCTCGCCCCGCAGGGCAGCGCCACGCGCGCGCAGGCTTCGGCCATCATCATGCGCTACTGCCAGCTCATCGGCCAGTGAGCGGCCGCACCACAGCATAACCACCCGCCCCGGGAGCCGCGTGCTCCCGGGGTTTTTGCGCGCCTGCGGGTGGATGCGCGGCAAGCAGGCGCACTGCCAGGGCACGCCGCAATGCGCATACGCACCGGCAGGAAACACGCCGTGGCCGTGACAGGTACGTGCGTCAAAAAACGGCGAGTTGTTAACATAACTTCGTTAATTGCACTGCATTTATGTTGAAAAGTCTGTTGGCAATGTGGAAAAACGGTTTCCATAATACCGATTTCACCCTCGAAAACCGACAACCGGTTCTGCTTTACCCATACGAGTGTCGAAATATCAGGTAACGCAGCAATCGTTGCATTTGAAAACAAATCTACATCAACAATCTTAACAGCTTTGTTCAAAATGTTACACATAGCTATATGTGTCCATTGTGTTTTGATCGTTTTTTGATATAATACAGCTTGTAACCGGCAATACCAACCATCCGATGTCGTCTATTGTGTGGGACGGCGTTGGAAATCTGACGAAAGGGGTAAAGTAACATGACCGAATTCAGAGGACCCATCCATATCGGCCTCGACCTCGCCTCCGACATCCTTGAGCGTTGTGGCGAAGAAAAGGCGAAGCAGATCGTGGACGCGATTGCCAACGCACTGCCCGGCTGGATGTCCGTGTAACCTGTAAACCAAAGAAGCGCCCGAAGCGAAAGCTTCGGGCGCTTTGTGCTCTGCACGGGCCATCCGATGCAGAAAGCTGCAGATTGTCGTTATTGTACAAGGAGCGCGGCCGCTTTGTAACGATTTGTGACAAATTTCACAACAAATCCCGCCATTTTTGTTACACTTCGTCCTGTTTGTCCGTTGTAAATCCGCATTTTTATCGATAGAATATTCCTGTAACCGGCTATACCAACCATCCGATGCCGTCTGTTGTGTGGGGCGGCGGCGGAAATCTATGAAAGGGGTAAAGGAATATGCTGTATGGCGCTCTGGAGCTGGCTGCGAAAATCCTTGGCATCTGCAAGGAGTATGAGGCGCAGGCCATCGTGCAGGAAATTGCAAACTCGCTGACCATGCCCATCTGACGATGGAATATCACGACACCCGAGGCCGCAGCCTCGGGTGTTTTTTATAGTGTTTGCCTGCTCCCGGAAGCGCCGGCAGCCTCACCGCTCTGCGACGCCGGTGTATTGGAACACATAGTCCACGGCGCGGTTGCTCACACGCTCGAGCGACTCATACGTGCTGCCGCCGATGTGGAAGGTGGCGATGAAATGATCCAGATGGATGAGCGGATCATCGCGATCGGGCGGCTCGTGCACGAACACATCGCTCGCCGCGGCGCGGATCTGCCCCGTGGTGAGCGCGACGTAGAGATCGTGCTCGTTGACGATGCCGCCGCGCGAGGTGTTGACGAGCAGCAGGTCCGGATTCGCGGCGGCGAACACGGGTGCGGCAATGAGATCGCGCGTTTCGTCGCAGAGCGTGATGCTCACGTTCACGAAGTCCGAGCGGTGAAAAAGCTCCGGCAGCGTCGCGACCTGCTCGTAGCCCCAGGCGGCGCACTCGGCGGCCGTGCGGCGCGGATTCCAGCACAGGACGCGCACATCGAATGCCGCGCGCAGGATATCCGCCACGCGGTGGGCGATGTTGCCCGTGCCGACCAGTCCGAGCGTGCGGCCGGTCATCTCGTGGCACACAAACGCCTCATCGCCAAAGTGGTCAAAGCGTCCGGCGCACAGGCCGTTGTTGACAAACTTCAGCTGCCGGTTGAGCGCCAGCAGCTGCGCCACGGCCAACTCCGCGACGGCCGGCGCGCCGAGGCCCGGCACATTCGGCACCGGCACGCCGTATTCGGCGGCGGCCGCCGTGTCGATCGTGTCGCGGCTGACGCCGTGCATGGCGATGACCTTCAGATTCGGCGCGCGCTCGATGACCGACCGCGGCACGACCGCGCGGCGGATGATCATGGCGGCGAGCTGCTCCGGGTGGTCGAAATTGTCCACGATCTCAAAATGGCGCGCCAGCCGGGCATAGGCAGACGGCGCGATGTGTTCACTCAGATGGACCTGCATGGTCGGCTCCCTTCTCCGGAAAAAGGCCCCACTGCAAACGCAGTGGGGCCTGATGCCGTCTTTGGTTTTATCCACGGCCGCTGCCGCGGCGGCGGCCGCGCGTGCGGTCGCTATAGAGGCGGTTGCCGGCCATGCGGCTGTCCGACTCCTGCATGAACTGCTTGAGCCGGTCTTCAAACGCCGCGTCCCCACTTGGGCCGCTGACCTGCCCCGCCGGCTGCGCCGGGCGGTTCTGGCGCGGGGCGCGCGGTGCGCCGTTGTTGGGGCGATTGCCGCCGGGACGCCCGCCGTTCATCGGGCGGTTGTTCGGGCGCTCGGGCGCGGGCTCCGCCTTCTTGATGGACAGGTTGATCTTCCCATCCGGCGTTACGGCCAGCACGCGCACCTTCACCTTGTCACCCAGTTTCAAAAACTCGTTGACGTCATTGACGTAGGTGTTGGCGATCTCGGATATGTGCACCAGACCGCTCCTGGCGTCCGGCAGGCTCACAAACGCGCCAAACTTCGTGATACCGGTGACGGTACCCTCCACAACTGCTCCGACTTCCACCTGCATACGGTTCGTTTCTCCTTGCTCAATCACTCGTGTCGTAAAAAATCTTTTCACCGGGCTTGACCAGACCGAGCTTTTCGCGCGCGACCGACTCGATCATGTCGTCGTCCTCGCTGTGGTCGATCTGATACTGCAGCTCGGCATTGGACTGGGTCATCTCGGACACCTGCTGCTGCAGCGTCGCCGCGCGGTCCTGAAGCTGCTGGGTCTGCCGGTGCACCATGACCAGACTGATGACCGCGTACACCATCAGCGCCGCAATGACCAGTGTTGTAAAGATGCTTGCCTTTTTGAATTTCACAGTCTGCAGAACCTCCCCCCGGATCGTATCTGCTTCCAGTTATACAGCCTATTCTAAAACATCCGCGGCGATTTTGGAAGCGTTTTTTTGTAAAAATCCAAACTTTTTTTGCGATTTTTTGTCCGGGCGCCGTATCTTTGCGCGTTTTTTGCGCGCAGAGACGTGAAAATTTCTCCAGCAGCGGAAAAACATACCCGCTGAGCCAGACAAAGTAGCCCGTCCAGCCGGCTGCAATGGCCAGAAACATGAACAGACGCACCTGTCCCGTGCCGGCCGCCATGCCGAAGGCGAACACGACAAGCCCCACGAGCAGGCAGAACACGCCGTCGAGCACCGTGCGAAGGAAAGCACGGTGCATATGCCGGCGCGGCACGCGCAGCACATCGAACAGCAGCCCGAGCGCCGCGCCGAGCCCCAGTGCCAGCGCCAGCTGCCCGAGCTGGACGAGCATCGGCTGATTCATCCGCCGAACAGGCGCGACCAGAAGCCGCCGCCGGACGCCGTCTCCTCCGTGTAGTCGAGCGCGTCAAACGCGCCGTCGATGGCCAGCTCCCCCGTATCGATCGCAAGCCGGCCGACGCGCAGCCCCTCCCCGTGCACGGTGAGCATCCCGCGCGACGTGCGCATGGACACCTCCGTGTCATCAAAGCGCACGACCTCGTCCACGCCCGTGACGGTCAGATGGCTGCGCTCATCGAGCGTGACGGCGTGCGGCCGGCGCTGCGGCGCGGCCTTCTTGTCCTCGTATGGCATAGGCTCCCCTCCCGGTCTGGTTTGTTACCACGGTATGCGCGGGCGGGCGGGCATATGCAAAGGAGCTGCCGCGGAAGCTGCACGGCGCCGGAACGCCGCTGCCGGTGTGCGGCACGTCGGGACAGCCTTCCCCTTGAGGGGAAGGCTTGCGAGGTGCACAGCATCAGAACACCTTCCCCGCAAGAAGAAGGCTTCTTCAAATCTCACTTTTGCATTATGTAAACCAAAGCGAAGGAAGAAAGGTATAAAAACAGGCATTTCTTTCTCTGAAATGGCTGTTGCTTTTGATATTATGTCAATCGATCTCGGTGCCGAGTGCATCGCTCAAAGCGGCGAACTGCGCCAAATCGAGCGTCTCGCCGCGCACGCGCGCATCGAGCCCGCAGGCGGCGACGGCCGCGGCAGCACGTACTTTGTCGCAGCCGGGCACACCGGCCGAGAGCGCGTTGATGAGCGTCTTGCGGCGCTGATTGAACGCCGCGCGCACGACGGTGAACAGCAGCTTTTCGTCCCGCACCGCAACGGGCGGGGCTTCACGCACGCGCAGGCGCACGACGGTGCTCGTGACCTTCGGCGCGGGGACGAAGCAGTGCGGCGGCACGTCGAAGAGCAGCTCCGGCTCCGCGTGCCACTGCACAAACACGGTCAGCGCGCCGTAATCCGCCGTGCCGGGGCGGGCGCACAGGCGGCGTGCGACCTCGCGCTGGATCATGACGGTGACGGTGTCGAAGCACCCGGCGGTGAGAAACGCCGTGAGCAGCGGCGACGTGACGTTATACGGCAGATTGGCACACACGACGGGGCGCAGACCGGAAAAGCGCTCCGAGACCAGCTGCGGCAGGTCGAGCGCGAGCACGTCGCCAAAGACGAGCTCCACGTTCGGGTAACCGGCAAGCGTCTCGGCCAGGACGGGGCGCAGCCGCTCGTCCAGCTCGACGGAGACGACCTTTGCCGCGCGCTGCGCGAGCTGCTCGGTCAGGCAACCGATGCCGGGGCCGACCTCGAGCACGCCGGTGCGGTCGTCCGCGCCGGAGGCGTCGGCAATGTCGGCCGGCACCCACGCCGCGGTGAGAAAGTTCTGCCCCATGGACTTGGAAAAGCGGAAATCGTGCCGCGCGAGCAGTGCGCGGATATCCGCAAGATTCGTCAGATTCATACAGGTGCCCTCATTTCAGCAGCTTTTCAAACGCCTGACGGCGCGGGTCGTGGCCCTGCTCGTCGCAGAGGATGTTGCCGCAAAAGCGGTAGCCGTGGCGCGCGAGGAGCTGCTTTTGCGCGCCGTTGTGCCGGTGGGTATCGACACGGACGGCGTGCGCGCCGTGCTCCAGCGCGAGCTGCTCCGCCGCCTGCATGAGATGATCCGCCATGCCGGTGCCGCGGAAATCGGTGCTGACGGCGTTGCGGTGCAGCACGGCGGCGTGGTCGCGGTCGGAGCGCCAGCGCCCGTCCGTGAGCGCGTCATAGGCCGGCTCCGGCGTGAAGGCAAGCGTGAACATGGCGGCAACGGCGCCCTGATACGTGAGCACATGGCACGTGCCGGCCGCGATGTCGGCACGGAACGTGTCCTCGTCCGGGTACGCGCCCTGCCACTGGTCGACGCGGTGGCGGCGCAGGTAGTTGCGCGCCTGCTGCACGATGGCGAGGATGGCCGGGAGGTCGTCCTCCACTGCGGGGCGGCAGACGGGCGGCTCGACAAGCTGCGGGCGGCTGCGGTCGCGCCGGATCTTATCGAGCAGGCGCTGCTCCGCGGGCGTGGGCGGGGTTTCCCGAAAGAGGTCGGGGCGCTTTGTGAGCGTGCGCTCCAAACTCTGGCGCGTGCGCCAGGCTTCGATCTCGGCATGGTTGCCGCCGCGCAGGACCTCCGGCACGGTGCGGCCCTCCCACGTCTCCGGGCGGGTATACTGCGGGTACTCGAGCCGGCCGGCCCAATGGCTCTCGCCGGTGTAGCACTCCGTATCCGAGAGCACGCCCGGCACCATGCGGCAGACGCAGTCCGTGACGACCATGGCGCCGAGCTCGCCGCCCGTGAGCACAAAGTCGCCGATGGAGAGCTCCTCGTCCACGCACGCCTCGATGAAGCGCTCATCCACGCCCTCGTAGTGGCCGCAGACGAGCACGAGCTGGTCATAGTCGGCTTTGAGCTGGCGCGCCTTCGCCTGCGTGAACGTCGGCCCCTGCGGGGAGAGGTAGATCACGCGGCGGCGCTCGGCGGGCACGGTGCTGTCCGCGAGCGCGGCGTCGAGACAGCTTTTGAGCGGCTGCGCCATCATGACCTGACCCCAGCCGCCGCCGTAGGGATAGTCATCGACCTGCTTCTGGCGGTTTTCGGTATAGTCGCGGATCTGGTGGCAGCGGATGTCGAGCAGGCCGCGCGCCTGCGCCCGGCCG
Source organism: Oscillospiraceae bacterium (assembly GCA_048217285.1). GTDB lineage: Bacteria > Bacillota > Clostridia > Oscillospirales > Oscillospiraceae > CAG-103. Next base: position 30,286 of record DBFWVW010000078.1, on the reverse strand, counting down.
AGGATGCTCTCACCGAGCACGGCGCGCATCGTGTCGGGAAAGAGGGTGAGAATGTCGATACGCACGCGCTCACATCCCTTCGATCAGGTGCACGACCATGCGCCCGGCGTCCGGGTCGATGCTGCGCACAAACTCCGGCCGGTCGGGGATGAGCACCTCGCGCGCGCCCTGCACGACGTAGACGCTGCCGCGCGGCAGGTCGAGGATCTCGCGCAGGGTGCCGACGGGCCCGCCCGTGTCGGTCTCGACGGCGATGCCGAGCAGGTCCTGCTGAAAATACTGCCCGGCCGGCAGCGTGACGTCCGCGCGCGCGATGGACACAACGCGGTTTTTGAGCGTCATGGCGGCGTTGACATCGTCGACGCCCTGAAACTTCACGACAAGCATCCCCTTGTGCACGCGGCTGTGCGCGACGTGCACGGGCGCGCCGTCGATATAAAACGTCCGGAAGCCGAGCAGGAACGCCGCGTCATCCGCCCACGGCTGGATGCGCACCTCACCGCGCACGCCGTGCGTGTTGACGATCTTTCCTGCCTCCAGATACGGTTTTTGCATCTTCATTGTCCCCCTTTTTGGGTGTGTGGGTGCAAAAAACGCACTGCACCCGGTGCAGCGCGTTTCCTGCGTCAATCCATGATCTCCACGGAGACTTTCTTGCCCTTTCTCTGGGCGACGGCCTTCATCAGGATGCGGATCTCTTTGACGATCCGGCCCTGACGGCCGATGACCTTGCCCATATCGCCGTCGGCGACGCGCACTTCAAACACGGTCTCGCCGTTGGCCTCGCGCTCGGTCACAGAAACCTCGTCCGGTTTTTCCACGAGGTTCTGCACAATATAGGTCAGAAGCTCTTTCATCTTTGGGGTCTCTCCTTATTCCGCTGCGAGGGCTTTCTTGAGCAGCACACGAACGGTATCCGTCGGCTGTGCACCGTTGGCGAGCCAGTAGTTGGCGCGCTCGGCGTCGACGACGATCTTCTTGTCCGCGCTCAGCGGATCGTACGTGCCGATCTCCTCAATGCATCTGCCGTCGCGTGCGAAACGGGAATCCGCCACCACGATGCGGTAGTAGGGAGCCTTCTTGGCGCCCATTCTGCGAAGTCTGATCTTGACCATGTATCTTCACCTCCATCAATGTTCTCTGTATCTCCAACTCCCTGCGGGAGCTTGGAACCTGACTTAAAATCCGTACGGACGGCCACCGCCGCCGCCGAACAGATTGCCCAGCCCGCCGAAACCGCCGCGGCCGCCGCGCTTCATGCGCTTCATGGCCTTGCGGTTTCCGGACATCTGGCGCACGAGCTGCTGCATGAGCTCAAACTGCTTGAGCAGCTTGTTGATCTCGACCACGCTCGTGCCCGCGCCCGCCGCGATGCGCTTTTTGCGGCTGGAGTTCAAGATGGTGGGGTTGTCGCGCTCACCGGGCGTCATGGACTGGATGATCGCCTCGATGCGGCCCATGGCCTTCTCGTCGACGTTCGCGCCCGAGAGCGCCTTGGCGTCCATGCCGGGGATCATACCGGCGATGTCCTGCAGGGAACCCATGCCCTTGAGCTGCTGGAGCTGATCGTAATAATCCGTGAGCGTGAAGCGGTTTTGCCGCAGACGCTCGGCCATTTCCTCGGCCTTCTTCTGGTCGAGGTTCTGCTCGGCCTTTTCGATGAGCGTGAGCACATCGCCCATGCCGAGGATGCGGCTGGCCATGCGGTCGGGATGGAAGGGCTCGATCTGGTCGAGCTTCTCGCCGATGCCGGCAAACTTGATGGGCTTGCCGGTCAGCGCCTTGATCGACAGCGCGGCGCCGCCGCGGGCGTCGCCATCGAGCTTCGTGAGCATGACGCCGGTGATGTCGAGCGCCTCGTCAAAGGCCTGCGCAGTCGCGACCGCGTCCTGGCCGATCATCGCGTCGATGACGAGCAGGATTTCTGCGGGGTTGACGGCGGCCTTGATGTTCTGCAGCTCGGTCATGAGCGCCTCGTCGATGTGCAGGCGGCCGGCCGTGTCGAGAAATACGAGGTCGTTGCCGTGCTTTTTCGCGTGCTCGATGCCGGCCTTCGCGATCTCGACCGGGTCACCCTGCCCCATCTGGAACACGGGAATGTCGAGCTGGCGGCCGACGGTCTCGAGCTGCTGGATGGCCGCGGGACGGTACACGTCGCACGCGACGAGTAGCGGGCGCTTGCCCTGCTTGCGCATGAGCCCGGCGAGCTTGGCGCCGTTGGTGGTCTTGCCCGCGCCCTGCAGGCCGACAAGCATGACGACGCTCGGCGAGTGGGAGCTGATGTTCAGCTTCTGGTTCTCGCTGCCCATGAGGGCAGTGAGCTCTTCGTTGACAATCTTGATGACCATCTGCGCGGGCGAGAGGCTCTCGAGCACATCCGCGCCCGTCGCGCGCTCGGTCACCTTGCGCACAAAGTCCTTGACGACCTTGAAGTTCACGTCCGCCTCGAGCAGCGCGAGCTTGACCTCACGCATGGCCTCCTTCACATCGGCCTCCGTAAGCCGGCCCTTGCCGCGCAGGCGTTTGAACGCCTCGGTCAGTTTGTCCGACAGGGATTCAAATGCCATGGTATCTATCCTTTCAGATCCTGAAGCTGCCGCAGCGCCTGCTCGGCCAGGGGCCGGGCGTCGCCGCCGACGGTGTCGCGCAGCTTCGTGAGCGTATCCTCCAGTGCAGCCGCGGCCGCGCGCTGCGCAGCAAAGCGCTGCACCAGACCGAGCCGGGCCTCCGTATCGCGCAGCGCGGCGTCCGCGCGGCGGATGTTGTCCCACACGCCCTGACGCGAAATGCCGCTGCTGGCGGCGATCTCCGCCAGAGAGAGGTCCTGATTATAATGGAGGTCGTAATATTCCCGCTGCTTGTCCGTGAGCAGATCGCCGTAAAAATCGAACAGCATCGTGCGCCACACGGTCTCGTCCGGCATGGTGGGATCCCTCCTCGCTGTAAACCATTTTCCCTTTACAGCACGAGTAGTATACGCCACCGCCGCGCGGGTGTCAAGTGTTTTTTCTTGTCACCGCATAGTTTTCCCGCCGGATGGGAAAAATTCCGGTATTGCAAACCGTTTCTGGAGGGATCTTCATGGCCGAAACCAACACCGCTGCCCTGCGCGCACGAGGCGAGCACGACGCCCGCGCCCTGACCGTGACCGGCCGGGGGCGTGCGGACACCGGGCACATCCGGCGGGCGGCAAAAGCGCTCGCGCGGATGGCGAGCGCCGTCACGCCCGAAACGCCGAACGGCCAGTGGCTGCGCGACAACCGGAGCTTTGCCGCCGCCGCGGCCGGGGATGCCGCGGCAGCGCTGCGCCATGCACGCACGCTGCGCACGGCGGGCGGGCAGACCCTGCTGAGAGCGTGCTGCGCGGGACTGCTGCGCGCGTGTGACGGCGCGCTGACGGTCAAGGCGGCGGAGGCGTATCTGGAGGGATTTCAGGACGTGCTGCCGCTCGAGACGGCAGAGCTTGGCCTGCTCGTGCCGGGGCTGCAGGCGGCCGTGGTGTGCGCGCTGGCGGACACCTATGCCCACGACGGCGCGGCCGCGCCCGCGCTCTTCACCTCTCTGCGCGCACTGGGCACGGCGGCGTGGGGCGCGATCATCGAACGGTGCGACCGCGTGGGGCGCATCCTCGCGCGCGACCCGGTGGGTGTCTACCCCGCGATGGACGAGGCCACACGTGCTTACTACCGGCAGACCGTGGCGCGGCTGGCGCGGCGGACGGGCCGGACGGAGATCGACATCGCCGAGGACGTGCTCGCGCGCGCGCAAAGCAGCGATGGTGCGCGGCGGCACGTGGGCTGGTTTCTGCTGCGTGAGGTGCTCGGCGCGCCGGAAAAGCGCGGCGACGGCGCGTGGTACATCGCGGCGGTCGTGGTGGAGGCGCTGTTTTTGTCGCTGCTGCTGGGCTTTGCCACAAAAAGCGTGTCGGGCGCGGTGCTGCTGCTGATCCCGGTGTCGGAGGTGGTCAAGGGACTGCTCGACGCGGTGCTGCTGCGCGTGACGAAGCCGCGCTTCGTGCCGCGGCTGGCGCTGCGGCGGGGCATCCCGCCGGAGGGCAGGACGCTGTGCGTCATTGCGGCGCTGCTCACCTCCCCAGACGACGCGCACGCGCTCGGCGCGCGGCTGGAGGAGTATTACCTCTGCAACCGCGACGCGGGCGAGAACCTGACGTTCGGCCTGCTGGCCGACCTGCCGGAAGCGGATCACGCGCACGCGCCGGTCGACCCCGCCATCCTGCGTGCGGCCTGCGCGGAGATCGAGGCGCTCAACGCGCGCTGGGGCAGCCGGTTTTATCTCTTCACGCGGCCGCGGGTGCCCACGCCCGGCGGAAAATGGAGTGCCTGGGAGCGCAAGCGCGGCGCGCTGCTCTCTCTGGCCCGGCTCGTGCTCGACCGGCCGGGCGCGCTGCACTGCGCCGCCGGGGACGCGGCGGGCCTGAGCGGCACGGCGTATCTGCTGACGCTCGACACCGACACGCGCCTGACGCCCGGCGCGGCGCGCGCGCTCGTGGGCGCGATGCTGCACCCGCTCAACCGCGCCGTGGTGGACGCACAGCGCGGCGTGGTCACGCGCGGCTATGGCCTGCTGCACCCGCGCATGGCCACAGAGCTGGAAAGCGCGAATGCCACCGACTGGGCGCGCGTGTTCGCCGGGCCCGGCGGCGCCGACCCCTATGGCGGCGCGTGCGGGGAGCTGTATATGGATTGCTTTGACCGCGGCGGCTTCACGGGCAAGGGCATCCTCGACGCGCGCGCACTGCTCGACTGCTGCGGCGACGGCGTCCTTCCGGAAAACCGTGTGCTGAGCCACGACGCGCTCGAGGGTGCATACCTGCACGGCGGCTTCCTCGGCGACGTGGAACTGACCGACACCTTCCCCGCCGCGCCGCTGGCCTGGGGCGCGCGGGCGCACCGCTGGATCCGCGGCGACTGGCAGAACGCGCCGTGGATCTTCACACGGCGCGGGCGGGTGCTGCACCCGATCGACCGGTTCCGGCTGGCGGACAATCTGCGGCGGTCGCTCGTCGCCCCGGCGACGTGGCTGGCCATCTTCCTCGGCTGCGTGCTGCGCTGGCCTGGTCTGCAGTTGGCGGCATACGCGGCGCTGCTGGCGCTGGCGCAGGGGCTGATCCGCGCGCTTGGCCAGCCGATCGTGCACCCGGCAGACACGCGCGTGCGCTACCACAGCGACGTGCTGCACGGGCTGGCCAGCGCCGTGGTGCAGACGGTGCTGCGGCTAATCCTGCTGCCATGGGAGGCGATACTCAGCACCTCCGCCATCGTGACGGCGCTGTGGCGCATGGCGGTGTCGCACCGGAACCTCCTGCAGTGGCAGACGGCGGCACAGCGCTCCGGCAAACGCGACGGGCTGGGCGCGTATCTGCGCGCACTTTGGCCCGCGAGCGCGCTGGGCCTGCTCACGGCCATCCTGACGCCGAGCCCGACGGGGCTGGCCGCCGGCATCGTATGGATCCTCAGCCCCTTCGTACTGGCGGCGCTCGGCGCGCCGAACACGACCGGGACAGCGCCGCTGCCCCGCGCGGCGCAGCGCGAGCTGCTGGGCTGGGCGAAGGCAACGTGGCAGTATTTCGAGACGTTCTGCACGGCCGAGGACCACTACCTGCCGCCGGACAACGTGCAGTCGCAGCCGCCGACCGGCACGGCGCACCGCACGTCGCCGACGAACATGGGGCTCGCGCTCGTGTCCGCCCTGAGCGCACACGCGCTGGGCATCGACGGCGGGCGCGGGCTGGAGCTGGCGGAGCGGATGCTCGCCACGATGGAGCAGTTACCCCGCTGGAACGGACATTTTTACAACTGGTATCACACGTGCACACTGCGGCCGATGCCGCCGCTGTATGTGTCTACGGTGGACAGCGGCAACTGCGCCGCCGCCCTGCTCACGGCCGCCAACGCCCTTCGTGGATGGGGGCAGGACGCGCTTGCGGCGCGGGCGCAGATGCTCTGCGACGGCATGGATTTTGGCCCGCTCTACGACCCGCAGCGGCGGCTGATGCGCATCGGTATCGACACTGGCAGCAGCAAGTGGTCGGAAAGCTACTACGACCTGCTCGCAAGCGAGGCGCGGCTGACATCGTACTTCGCCGTGGCGCGGGGCGACGTGCCGCGCGAGCACTGGCGCGCCCTTTCCCGCGCGCAGGTGCAAAAAGATCATTACCGCGGCTGCGTGTCGTGGTCGGGGTCGATGTTCGAATACCTGATGCCGGAGTTGTTTTTGCCGCCGGTGCGCGATTCGCTGCTGTGGGAGAGCGCGAAGTTCTGCCTCTACGTGCAGCGGCGGCGCGTGCGCCCGGGGCAGGCATGGGGCGTGTCGGAGAGCGCGTACTTCGCGCTCGACAGTGCACTCAGCTATCGCTACAAGGCGCACGGCTGCGCGGCGCTGGCCCTGCAGCCGGGCATGGACAAAGAGCTGGTGCTCTCACCGTACAGCAGTTTTCTCGCGCTGGCGGTCGAGCCGCGCGCGGCGATGCGCAACCTGCGAAAGCTGACCGCGCTCGGCCTGCTGGGGCAGCACGGATTTTTTGACGCGCTCGACTGCACCCGCGCGCGCACGGGCGGCGGCGGACAGATCGTGCGCTGCGTGATGGCGCACCACCAGGCCATGAGCCTGCTGGCGGCGTGCAACGCGCTGTGCAGCGACCAGGTGCGGCGGTGGTTTTTCGCCGACCCCGCCATGCGCGCGCACGCCGCGCTGCTCTCGGAGCGGCTGCCGCTGGGCGCGCCGGCGCTGCGGCGGCGGCCGGAGGAACCGGCCGAAAAGGCGCGCCGCCGCGCCCTGCCGGACTACGCCGTCGAGGGCTCGGGCACGGACGCGGCACAGCCGCGCTGCGCGGTGCTGTCCAACGGCACGTACCACCTCGCCGTGAGCGAGGCCGGGCAGAGCTTCGCGCGCTGGCACGCATTGAGCGTCTGCCGCCGCAGCACGCGCTCGGACCCCGCCGTCGGGCCCGCCGTGCGGCTGGAGACGGACGGCTTTACCGGGCCGCTGCTGCCGGGCACGGCCGACGGCGCGCAGTGGCGCTTTACGGTGCGCGCAGCGCAGTTCACCACCCGGCACGGAGACGTGACCGCCGTGCAGACACTGACCGTGCCCGGCCGCGCCAACGGCGAGGTGCGCGCGCTCACGCTCTCGTCCCCAAGCGGGATCGACGGCACGGTGCGGTTCGTGTTTGAGGCCGTACTCGCGCCGTGGGAGGATTATGTCAACCACCCGGCGTTCGCGCGGCTGGGCTTTCAGAGTGTGCTGCGGCGCGATGCGCTGCTGCTGCGCCACCTCGGCCGCGGCGAAAAACCGGAGGCGTGGCTGTGCGCGGCGTGCGACCGGCCGGGTACGTGGCGGGCCGAGGGACCGGTGCCGGGGTGGCTGCGCGCGGGGCGCGTGGAGCTGACGGTACCGGTGCAGGCAGCGCCGGACACACCGTGGCGCGTGCGCTTTGCGCTCGGCGTGGGCGCGCGCGAGGACGATGCGTTCACGGCGGCGCAGCGCGCGCTCGTGCTGCCGCCGGCAATGGCAGCAGCGCTGCCGGGCGAGTTGGCGGCGCAGTACGGCATGACGGGCGCGGAGCTCGACGGAGCGATGGCAGCGGTCTCTCCCCTGCTGTTTCCGACCATGGCGGCGGACGCCGTGCCGGAGCAGCTCATGCGCCCGGTGCTCTGGGCACAGGGAATCTCGGGCGACCTGCCGGTCTGGTGCGCGGAGGCGGAGCGCAGCGTGCTGCGGCAGTGGGCGCTGCTGCGCGCGCTGGGCGTGGGGTGTGACCTCGCGCTGCGCAGCCTCGACGGCGGGGACTATCAGCAGCCGACGGCCGGGAAGGTGCGCGGCTGGCTCACGGCGCTCGATCTCGCGCACACGCTCGACACGGCGGGCGGTGTGCATCTCGTTCCGGAAGAGGCCTTCCCCGATGTGGCGGCGGCCGCGGCCATCCGTCCCGGCATGGCGCACACGCGCTGCACGCTGCCGCTGCTGCCGCCGCCGGGTGACCGGCGGTATCTGCCCACGGGTGCGGACGTGCGCTGGGACGACGACGGCACGGTGACCTTCACCGGGCTGCCGCCGCGCGCATGGAGCCAGGTGCTGACCAACGGCCGCTTCGGCTTCCTCGCAACGGACGCGGGCACCGGCCATATGTGGCACCGCAACGCGCACACCGGGCGCATCAACCGCTGGCTGTGCGACCCGTGGGTGCTGCGCGGCACGGAGACGCTGCGCATGGCGTCGCGCGCGGGCGCGGTGTCGCTCTTTGACGACGACGGGCAGGCAAGGGTGGAATACGGCTTCGGCTGGGCGGCGTGGGAGCGCAGCGTGGACGGTATGTCCGTGCGCGTGACGGCGTTCGTGCCCGAGGACGCCGACGTGCGCGTGCTGCTCATCGAGTGCGCGGGGCGCGCGCGCATCACGTGGCACACCGACCTCGTCTGCGCCGGGCGCAACGCGGACGCCCCCGCCGTCGTGACGGCATATGCAGACGGTCTGCTCACGGCGGAAAACGTGCGTGCGGACGTGCCGGCGCTCGTTTGCGCGGCGGCGAGTATGCCGCTCGTGGGCTGGACGTGCGACCGGTTTTCGTTCCTGCGCGGGCAGATGGACGCGCGCGCCGGCGCGGGGCTGAGCCCCTGCTTCGCGCTCGAGGGCGTGGTCGACCGGCAAGGCGTGATCGTCTGCGGGTGCGACACGCGCGCCAACCTCCTGCGCCTGACGCAGCCGGACGAGGCCGCGCACGCACTGCGCCGGACGCGCGAGCGGTGGCTGGGCGCGGTGTCGCGCCTGTGGATGACGACGCCGGACGCGGACATGAACCGCTATCTCGGCGGCTGGGCGGCGTATCAGACGCTGTGCTGCCGGCTGCTGGCGCGCACGAGCCTGTACCAGAACGGCGGCGCGTTCGGCTTCCGCGACCAGCTGCAGGACGCGGTGAATCTCCTGCTGCTCGACAGTGCCCCGGCGCGCGAACAGATCGGCCGCGCGTGCGCGCATCAGTTCGCCGCCGGAGACGTATGCCACTGGTGGCATGAAGGCGCAGGGCCCGAGCACGGCGTGCGCACGCGCATCTCGGACGACCTGCTGTGGCTGCCGTGGGCGGTGTGTGAGTACGTGGAAAAGACCGGCGACGCGAACGTTCTGCGTGCGGAGTACCCCTTTCTCGCGGGCGCAGAACTGGAGGAAAACGAGCACGACCGGTATCAGCCGCTCGAGACGGGCGCGGAGACCGGCACGGTGCTCGAGCACTGCCGCCGGGCGCTCATGCGCGTGCTCGCGCGCGGCGTGGGCGCGCACGGGCTGCTGCTGATCGGCGCTGGCGACTGGAACGACGCCTTTGACCGCGTGGGCGCGGAGGGCCGGGGTGAGAGCGTGTGGCTGACATGGTTTTTCGCCATCACGGCGCGGAGATTTGCCGCGCTCGTGGGCGGGCACGCGGCCGAGCAGCTCGACCTCGCCGCCGACCACTGCACGCGCGCGGCCGAGGACGCGTGGGACGGCGCGTGGTACCGGCGCGGATACTACGACGACGGCCGGCCGCTCGGCTCCGCCGAAAGCGGCGAATGCCGCATCGACGCGATCGCGCAGGCGTTTGCAGCCCTCGACACGCACGCCGATCCCGGCCGCGTACAGACAGCGCTCACGAGCGCGGTGGAGCGGCTGTTTGACCGGGAGCACAATGTGGTGCGGCTGTTCGACCCGCCGGTCACGCGGCGCACGCCCGAGACGGGCTACGTGCGCAGCTACGGCGCAGGTCTGCGCGAAAACGGCGGGCAGTACACCCACGGCGCGCTGTGGCTGGCCATGGCGCTGCTGCGCACGGGGCGCACGGACGAGGGCGCGGAAATCCTGCGTGCCGTGCTGCCGGCGGCGCACGATCCCGCCCGCTACGAGGGCGAGCCGTACGTGCTCGCGGCCGACATCGCCGGCTGGGACAACACCGGTGTGGCCGGCTGGACGTGGTACACGGGCGCAGCCGGGTGGTATCTGCGCATCGCGGCGGAGGATCTGCTGGGACTGCACCTGCGCGGCGGCGTGCTCTACCCCGAGCCGCACCTGCCCACCGGCTGGCCGGAGGCGGCCGTGCGCTGGCGCGACGGTGCGGGGCTGCTGCACACGATCCGTCTGCGGCCGGACGGCGTGACCGTGGACGGGCAGCCCTACGACGGCGGCGGCATCGGCAAAAAACGACCGAAACCCTATTCCCAAGATAGGCGAGGTATGCTATAATAATGTATTAAAAAATGTAGACACACCATGTGGGAAAGGAGCGTATCTTATGGAACGCATCCGCACGGAAATTCTCCCGGGCGTGTGGCTGACCGCCCTGCGCACGGACAAGTTCAAGACCGCGTGGCTGAGCGTGAATCTGCTGACGCAGCTGCGGCGCGAGACGGCGGCCTGCACGGCCGTGCTGCCGTATGTGCTGCGGCGCGGCAGCACGCGTCTGCCCGATCTGGAGACGATCGCGGCCGAGCTCGAGAGCCTCTATGGCGCGAGCATCACGCCGAGCGTGCGCAAGCTCGGCGAGATCCAGGCCGTGGGCTTCGAGGCCGAGTTTGCCGATGACGGCGCGGTCGGCAAGGCGATCTTCCCCCGGCTCGCGGCCGACGTGGCAGATCTGCTGCTGCACCCGAACACGCGCGGCGGCCTGCTGCGGCCCGATATTGTGGACAGTGAGCGCGAGAAGCTGCTCGAGCGCATCCGCGCCGGCATGAACAATAAGCGCGCCTACGCCATCGAGCGCCTGTACGCCCATATGTGCTGCTGCGAGGACTACGCCGTGCCCCGCCTCGGCGAGGAAGCGGACGCCGAGCGCATCCACTACCGCAAGCTCACGATGCGCTACCACGACGTGCTCGCGACCAGCCCGATGGAGATCTTCTACTGCGGCTCGCTCGAGGGAAAGACCGTTGCGCGCATCCTCACGGACGTGCTCGCGACGATGCCGCGCGGCGAGATCGACGAGGACATCGGCACCGACATCCGCATGAACGCGCTCGAAGAGCAGCCGCGCTATGTGACCGAGGCGCTCCCGGTCGCGCAGGGGCAGCTCGCCGTGGGCTATCGCCTCGGCGCGTGCATGGAGGAGCCGGATCTGCCGGCGCTGTTCGTATTCAACGCGTTGTTCGGCGGCTGCGTCACGTCGAAGCTCTTTTTGAACGTGCGCGAAAAGCTCAGCCTGTGCTACTACGTCGGCTCGCGCCTGAGCACGCACAAGGGGCTGCTGACCGTGACGAGCGGCATCGACGTGAACAACTACGAGCGCGCGCTCGCCGAGATCACCGCGCAGCTCGACGCCGTGCGCACCGGCGACTTTACGGACGGCGAGCTTCAGGCCGCCATCCGCAGCGTGGCCAGCGACCTGCGCGCCACGGCCGACGCGCCGGACGCGCTGGCGTGGTACTGGCTCAACCGCACGGTGCAGGGGCTGGACATCGACCCGGCCGAGATGGCTGCGCTCGTGGAAGAGGTTTCCCGCGCCGACGTGACGGACATTGCCGCCGGCGTCGTGTGCGACTGTGTGTATCTGCTCAAGGGAACGGAGGAGACTGCCGATGACGAATGAACGACCCGAGAACGTCTGGGCGGCGACGCTGCCGAACGGCCTGCGCGTGCGCGTGCTCTGCAAGCCCGACTTTCAGCGCAGCTACGCCGTGTTTGCCACCTGCTACGGCGGGGCCGACCGGCGCTTTCGCGTGGGCGATACGTGGACGGACACGCCCGCCGGCGTGGCGCACTATCTCGAGCACAAGCTCTTTGATATGCCCGACGGGTCGGACGCGCTGCTGACGCTGAGCGAAAACGGCGCGGACCCGAACGCCTTCACGTCCACGAACATGACGGCCTATTATTTTTCCTGCACCGACCGGTTTGAAGAAAACCTGCGCACGCTGCTGTGCTTTGTCTCCACGCCGTATTTTACCGACGCGAGCGTGGCCAAGGAACAGGGCATCATCGGGCAGGAGATCCGCATGGGCGAGGACGACCCCGACCGCGCCGTGTGGCGCAACCTCATGCGCTGCCTGCTCGCGCGCGACGGGGCGCGCGACGCCGTGGCCGGCACGGTCGAGAGCATCGCCGAGATCACGCCCGAGACGCTCTATACCTGCCACCGCGCGTTTTACGCGCCGTCGAACATGGTGCTGTGCGCCGTGTGTCAGGACACGCCGGAGCGCGTGGCCGCCATCGCGGCAGAGATCCTGCCGCCGGAGCTTGCCCCCGTCCCGGCCGCCGACCACGGCGAACCCGAGGACATGACGCCGAAAGACGCGCGTATGCGCGTGGAGCTGGCAGTGTCCGCGCCGCAGATGCTGCTGGGTGCAAAGTTCCGCCCGGCGGAAAAAGGGACCGCCCGCCTGCGCCAGACGCTCACGGCGGAGCTGGCGCTGCAGACCGCCTTCGGCGAGGCAAGCCCGTTTTACAACGATCTTTACCGCGCCGGGCTGCTCGGCGACGACTTTGGCTGCAACGCGGAGTACTGCGGGCCGGTCGCGCTGGCTGTGCTCGGCGGCGAGAGCAAGGACCCCGACGCCGTGTGCGCGCGCGTGACGGAAGCCGTCGCGCAGATAGCGCGCGACGGCTTTGACGGCCCGCCCTTCGAGCGGGCGCGCCGCGCCGTGTACGGCGGCTGGCTGCGCGGGCTCGACCGGTTCGACGATCTGTGTGTCGACATGGCCGAGGGCCTCTTCGGCGGGTACGAGCACATGGACGCGTTCCCGCTGCTGGGCGAAATCACGGCAGCCGACTGCGCTGCGTGGCTGACCGAAATGCTTGCGCCCGAGCGCCTGGCGCTGTCGGTCGTGGCCCCGAAGGGAGGCGAGGATGATGCCGACGATGATGCGTGACGCCGCCATCAGCTTCCCCCTGCTCGGCGACTGGAGCATTGACCCGAGCGCGTCGTTCACGCTCTTCGGCCGCACGTTTTACTGGTACGGCGTGGTCATCGCCGTGGGCTTCATCCTCGCAATGCTCTACTGCGCGCGGCACTGCCGCCGCTGCGGCATAGCCCCCGACACGCTCTATGATTTCCTCATCTGGATGATCCCGATCGCCATCATCGGCGCGCGGCTGTACTACGTCATCTTCCAGTGGAGCGACTACCGGGAGCACCCCATCGACGCGCTCAAGATCTGGGAGGGCGGGCTCGCCATCTACGGCGGCGTGATCGCAGGACTGCTGACCGGCGTCGTCTGGTGCCGGAAAAAGAAGATCCCCTTCGGCGCCATGGCCGACGTCTGCACGCCCGGTCTGCTCATCGGCCAGTGCATCGGCCGCTGGGGCAACTTCATCAACCGCGAGGCGTTCGGCCGCGAGACCGAGGCCTTTTCCCGTATGGGGCTGACGCTCCCCGGCCGGGAGACCGTGTATGTACATCCGACGTTTCTGTACGAGAGCCTGTGGAACTTTGTGGGCTTTTTGCTGCTGCACTTCTGGTTTCGCAAGCACGAGCGGAAGTTTGACGGCGAGCTCATTTTGCTCTACGCCGTGTGGTACGGCATCGGCCGCGCGCTCATCGAGGGGCTGCGCACCGACAGCCTGTACATCACCGGCACGGGCATCCGCGTCAGCCAGCTGCTGGCCGGGGTGTCGGCCGCGGCCGCGGCCGTCGTGCTCGCGCTGTTTTACACCGGAAAGCTCCATCACGCGCCGCGCTATGTGGACCGCGACCCCGGCGCACAGCCGGGCAACACATAAATCATTCCATCGTATTCATGTTCAAGGAGGTTTTTATCCATGAAAGATTACCGTGATATGCTCAACAGCCTGAAAGATAAGGTCGTCGACGCGGCCGGGAAGGCCACCGTCGCCGTGACGGATGCCGCCGGCAAGGTCAGCGAGACCGTAACCGATGCGGCCAACAAGGTCGTCAGCGACGAGATGCGCGACAAGTTCGCCGGCGCTGCCCACGCCGTGGGCGACCGCGCCAAGTACGCCTCGCGCATGACGCGCCTGACCGTGGACTGCAATGCCGAGCTCGAGCGCGTCAAGCGCACGTACACCGAGATCGGCCGCCTGTACTATGAAAACTACCGCGACACGGCCGATGCCTTCCTCGCCGACCTCTGCCAGCAGGTGACGGACGCCAACGCCCACGTTGCCGAGCTCGAGGCGCAGATGGACGAGCTGCGCGCCGCCGCGAAGGAGTACCGCCCCGCGCCGGATCTGCACACCGTTGACATCGAGCCGGAGGACATCGAGGTCGAGGTGACCGAGGAGCCCGCGCCGGAGGAATAAGCACCGCCCGGCAAAACGAAACCCGCCCCCGTTTCCGAATCGGAAACGGGGGCGGGTCTTTGTCTGCTGTTACCGGTCGCAGTAGGTCATGAGAATCGTTGCGACCTGCGCGCGGCTGGCATTGCCAAGCGGCGTGAGACGCACGCCGTCGTCCGTGCCGATGCCGCTGACGAGCCCCTGCTCGACTGCCCATGTGAGCGCGGCGTAGGCATAGCCCGCGACACGCGCCGCGTCCGGGAAGGCCGTGAGCGCACCGCCGGTCGTGACCGGGCGGCCGGACTGCTCATAGAGGATGACCGCGAGATCCTGCCGCGTGATGGACGCATCGGGGTCAAACGTCGTGGCCGATGTGCCGGACACGAGCCCCGTCTGATACGCCCAGCGCACCGCATCCTCATACCACGCGCCGGGCAAAACATCCGTGAACGGCAGCGCGCCCGTGGTCTCCGGGCTGCCGGCCGACGCCCAGAGCAGCTGCACGATCTGCGCGCGGCTGGCAAGCGCATCCGGCGAAACCGTGAAGTCCGACGTACCGGCCATCAGCCTCGCCGCGATGCAGTAGTCCAGCCCGTCGTGCGACCAGAAATCCGGCTCCGGCATATCGCGGAAGTTCCGCCCAGGGCACAGCCGGTCGTGAAAATACTGCGTGAGCACCACAAAGCCGTAGCCGTATTCATCGTCCCGCCCCGGATCGCCGAGGTCGTCCGCATAGCGATAGAGCGTCTGGCGCACGCGCGCGGCGCTCAGCCCCGGCTGCGCAAGCTGCACGCAGACCGCTGCCGCCGCAACGTGGGGCGCTGCAAACGACGTGCCGCTGCGCACGGCCGTGCCGCCGCCCGGCGCCGCGACCGTGACATACGACCCCGGCGCACACAGATCCACCGACGCACCGGAGGCCGAATAGCTGTCATCAAACGTGCGGCTGCGATCCACGGCAGAAACCGTGAGCGCCGCCGCCTGATTGGCGGGATAGACATCGTCCGCATCGCCGGTGGGGTTGCTCTGGCTGCGGTTGCCCGCCGCCGTGACGACGACCACACCGGAGGCGTACGCCTGCGCGAGGACGCTATTTAAAAAGGAGTAGCCCTTCTCAATGGCGTTCGGCCAGCCGAGGCTCATGTTGACGACGGTCGCGCCGTTTTCCAGCGCGTATTGCAGCGCCGTGAGCACACGCGACGGCTTCGAGAGATCGTCATCGTCATACACGCGCAGGACCATCACGTCCACCTCATCGGGCGTAAGGTCGGCAACAAGCCCGGCCGTGGCCGTGCCGTGGCCGTTGACATCGGTCACGTCGGCCGTATTGTTCGCAAAATCATAGCTGAGCGCCGACACGCGGCCCGCCAGCAGCGGGTGCGTGCAGTCGGCGCCCGTGTCAATGACGGCGGCCGTCACGCGGCGGCCGGCCGGCAGGAGCAGATCCGCCTGATGGCGCAGCGTCGTGAGGCCCATGGCCTTCCCACCCCAGGAGCGGCTGGCCGTCTCGTCCCAGAGACCGGCGAGCGTGTCGTCCGCCGTGACTGCCTCGTCGAGGAAGCAGTCCGTCACAGCGGGGTCTGCCTGCAGGCGCGCGAGTGCGCGCTGCGCGGTGGCCGCGTCGGAAAATTCGAGCACATATTCCTGCCACGCCGCCAGATGCAGCACGCGGTCGGCGCCGTAACCGTCCATGAGCGCGGGCGCGAAAGCGACCACGCGCACGGGCTCGGTCGCAGCAGCCGCATATGACCGGAACAGGCCGCGCGTCTGTGCCGGCGCGGCCATCGCCTGCGCCAGCTCCAGTGCGCTCGCCACCTCCACCGGCTGCGCCTGCACGGCGGCCGCCGGCAGCGCCAGCGACACCGAGAGCACCAGCACGAGCAGCAGGGTCAAAAGTCGTTGTTTCATTCCGCGCCTCCTCAGGTCGTGATCGGTACGAACCACAGGTCGCGGTCCACGCTGCCGGAAATGCCCGGCACCGTGCCGTCATAGCTGTACTGCCAGAAATCGTGGGCGTAGTAAAAATCGTCCGCCGTGCCCGGCGCGCTCACCCAGAAGGCGTAATCCTTGAGCTGTGTGAAGTCATAGTCATAATACCCCTGCCAGCGGTTGCCGTAAACGGCGGCGTCGTAGCCCGCGGCCGTGACCGTCTCGCAGAAGGCGACGGCGCAGGCCGTGACGTCCTCGCCGGTCATCTCCGCCGTACGTACCGTGTCGCCCGCGGCGACGGTGCTCTGGTCGATGTTCTCCCAGTCGAACACGAGCGGCATATCGATCTTGTAATCATGCGCCGCGTCCACGAGCCACTGCGCCTCCTCGGCCGCCTCCTCGGGCGTGACCGCCTGCGAGAAGAAGTACAGCCCCACGCGCAGCCCCGCCGCGCGCGCGCCGGTGACGTTCTGGCGGAAGCGGTCATCTTCGACGATGCTGCCCTTGCCATAGCCCCGGTAGCCCGCGCGGATGACCGCGAAGGCGATGCCGGAATCCGCAACGGCCTGCCAGTCGATGTCCTGCTGGAAGGTGGACACGTCGATGCCCTGTAGCGCGCGGTAGGCCGTGCCGGTATAGGCCACGGAGCCGTCCGCCGCGGCGGAAAAGTCCTCCGTCGGGATGCCGAACTTGTCCACGCCCTTGGCTGGGGTGATCCACGCGGTGGCGACGCCGGTGTTGACCTCGACCTGACCGATGTGCAGCTCGCGCACGGAGCAGCCCGTGAGCGCGAACATCATCGCCGCCGCCAGCAGCACAGCCAGCGCGCGGCGGATCGGTTTGCAATTGTTTTTTCTATGTAAGTGTTTCATATTATTCAGTATACCACATCTGCCGCCGGAACGCAAACTGCGGCCGCGGGGGGTCAATCGGGGTCGTAATAATGCGCAAGATAGCTCGCCGTGCGCAGGCTCTCACCCGCCATCTGCTCCAGGCGCGCGATGCGCTCGGCCAGCTCGCGCCGGGCGCGGCCGGTGCGCGGCATGGCCGCCAGCTCCAGCCGCAGCGTGGATGCGCGTGCACGCAGCGCGTCGCCCGTGGCGCGGTACTGCACCGCCAATTCGTTCAGTTGCATACTCTCCCTCCAAAAACATTTGATTTTCTGAAAATTTTTGTTGACAAACATAGTCGGTTTTGCTATGATACATAGGCTGGTGTTGTGCTGGTATAGCTCAGTTGGTAGAGCAGCTGATTTGTAATCAGCAGGTCGGGGGTTCGAGTCCGTCTACCAGCTCCACCTTCTGACAATTGCATATGGGGGAATTCCCGAGTGGCCAAAGGGGACAGACTGTAAATCTGCTGGCAATGCCTTCGATGGTTCGAATCCATCTTCCCCCACCATCTGGGGTAGACACTTTAGATGCCTACCCCATTTTTGTCAGTATTCATGCGGGTTTGCGGGCTTTTTAGAGCGCAAAATCCAAAATGATTTTCCATAGATGCCTTTTCCATAAAATGGCAATATCAAGATTTTTCGTGAGCAGATGCGGGGCTTCCGCCTGATTATTCAGGCCGGAGGCCCCGCTTTTTTGCGTTTACCACCCTTTTTTCCCGTTGTCGGAAATGCAGAAGTTTCCGGCAGTTTCATAGATAGATTGACGAATCCCTAAAACGGGCCAATTTTAAGCCCTCAAGATACAAGGGGGTAGTGCGCCCTTTTTTAGAACCTCTCCGGCAGGCCGCCGGGGAGGTTTTTCGCAGCGATTTTTCGCTTTCCCCCTCTCCCACACCCTCACCCCCTAATTACTTACCAGCTGGGAAAGAACAAGCATTTCTTTCCAGCAAGCATACTCTAAGCCCCCAAACAAAGCCCTCAAGTTTTCAACAACCGTCAAGAAAGGATGAGCAAAACCATGAACATCGGCATAGACCACGGCTATTACGCCATCAAAACCCGGCATTTTTCTTTCCCAGCCGGTATCGCTGTTTACAGCCATGAACCCTACACCCTGCAGAACACGCTGGAGTACGGCGGGAAGTTTTTCGTGTGCGGGACGGGCAGGCAGCCCATCCTGCGGAACAAGATGGAGAACGACAACTACTACCTGCTTACCCTTGCCGCTATCGCCAAAGAGATTAAACAGCGCGGAGAAAAGGCTGAGTGTTCCGTAAACCTCGCAGCAGGGCTGCCTCTGGCCGGATTTGGCCGTGAGAAAAAGCCCTTCCGGGAATACCTTCTGCGTTCTTCCCAGCCGGTGTGCTTCAAATTTGAGGGAATTCCCTACAAAGTAACTATCGAGGATGTGAAACTGTTCCCACAGGGGTATTCCGCCATCGCCATCCATCCTGAACTCATCCAAAACGAACCTTCTGTTCTGCTCATGGATATCGGCGGCTGGACGGTGGATCTCATGCGGCTGGACAACGGCGTTCCCAACGCTTCGACCTGCCGCAGCTTGGAGCTCGGCATGATCCGGTGCATCGACGAAACAAAAGAACAGATCCGCCGCGACATTGGGATGTCCGTTACCGACGCCCAAGTAGAGCGCGTGCTGGCCGGAAAAGCCTGCAGTATGGACGAGGAAGCCCGAAGCATCATCCAAAAGCAGGGCCGCCTCTACACCGAACGGCTTCTCTCGTCAGCCATGGAATCGGGGTTTGACCTGAAAGCCATCCCGGTAATCATGCTGGGCGGGGGCGCGGCGGTGGTTAAAGGCAACGTGAGCGAACAGGACGGCCTGTGCCGGGCTTTTGCCCTGATAGACGACCGTGTGAACGCCGAAGGATTCGAGCGGATTTTGGGGCATTTGTCGGGCGGTGTGAGCAAGGGATGAACAGGCCCCTATTCGGCTTCCGCCCCAATCTCCAGAATGAACGCCACCGCAGGGCTTGGGAAATCCTGCAGGCTGTGCCGGACGGGCAGAAAAACGCCTTTCTGGTGCAGGCGATTCTGGAGAGCGAAGAAAAGGAAACCTTTGAAACTACCCTGCGGCGGGTGCTGCGGGAAGAACTGCAAGCTGTCCCTTCCCAGCCTGTGAAGCAGCCGGAGGAAGCCATCCCGCAGGAGATGATGGGCTTCCTCGGTTCCCTGCTGGGCGAAGATTAACTCTGTTTAAAACGAAAGGAACCGATTTATGAGAAAAGAAATTTACAAAATCAAAAACCCCAAGCATATTGTGTTTGGCGATCCCCTGTATTTCGAGGATTTCAAAGGGGCCGAGCTCAAACGCCTCACCGTGGATTACAAACCGCCCAAATCCTTCGACGCGGCCCGGCTTGTCCTGCTGGAGAAGCCGAATGAGAAATACCCCGAATACACAGACCGGACGATGACGCTTTACCTTGCCCCAAGGCAGACCATAGACGTCTATGCCGATGAGAAGATCTACGCCTTCCAAAAAATAGATGGCAAATCCATCGGCGTGGATACCGCCCGCTATTACCTCAGCATTGACGGGCGCGACGATATAATCAGGACCGGCGCGGATGGCTGGTGGGGCAGCTTTGAGGAATACTATCGGGAAAACGGAAAAAGCCGCATCTCAGACGCCGTTGTCCTGACGGTTGCAATACCGGAAGAACAGGATTTTAACTGGATGAAGCAGATGGCCGGATATTTCTTTGAGGATATGCAGCCGGTTACCCCCAAAAAGCAAAAGAAAATGGATGAGCCAAGCCGCTGAAAGCCCCAAACATAGCCCTTGTTGGTTGTGACGTTTGTCAGCCCTGCTTTGGCTGAAAGGTTGTTGCTCTTGGTAATAGCTTTATCGGGCGAGTTGCAGTATGCTTGTGTTGCCCGAAAGGGAAAGAAACGAAAAAGGAGCGATAGGGCATGGAAACCAAGGGCATCACCTGCAAAATCCCATTAGACCTGCACAATCGCATCAGCGAGGAAATCAGGGAAACAGAAAGCACAATCAGCAAATTCATCGAAATGGTCATTATGGAGCACTATGAGAAAGGGGCTGTCAAAGTCATGGAAAAAGGAAGAACATTAGCATTTCAGGTGAGCGAGGAATTGTTCCAGAGGGTAAAGGAATACCTTGAAAACTACGAGAAAAACTACCACCGCCGCCTTACCCAAAAGGAATTCGTCATCGGGCTGATCGAGCAGGCGCTGGAAGAAGCCGAGGAAGAATTCGAAGCAGCCAGAGCAGCCGAACAGGAGGAACAGGCAGAAAGCGGCTGGGAAGCCGCAGAAGGCCCCGAAACCGACGAGGAAGTGCCCGATTACGAGGAACCGGAGGGCTGGGACGATGACAGCGACGATTTAGAGGCCCCTGCCGAAAATGAGGGACCGGAAGGCTGGGAGCAGGACGATGACGAGGAAGAAGAAGCCGAGCCTGCCGACGAATCCCCTGAAGATGAAGAAACCGAAGAATAACCTTACCAACAACACCCCCACAGGACTGAGGTACCGCCTCAGCCGCCTGCGGGGGTGTTTTCATATAGATTTCAGTTCACGAAAAAGGGGCGATGTCCATTGATTGTGCTTTAACGATTCATCAAATCCCTCAAAAGGAGCGTGATATAGAAAACCATACGATATATTGACCTGTTCTCCGGCATCGGCGGGTTCCGGGAAGGGCTCGCCCGCGCCGGAGGGTTTACCTGCATAGGCCATTGCGAGATCGACAAAAAGGCAAACCAAAGCTATGAAGCCCTGTTCGATACAAAAGGAGAGTGGTTTTGTGAAGATATCCGAAAAGCCGCTCCAAACGGCATCCCCGACTTCGACCTGCTGTGCGGCGGATTTCCCTGCCAGTCTTTTTCGATTGCTGGACACCGTGGAGGATTCGACGATCCAAGAGGTACCCTGTTCTTTGAAATTGCCCGGCTGACTGCGGCAAAAAGACCTGCGTATCTGCTGCTTGAAAATGTTCCCGGCCTGCTTAACCATGACGGAGGCAGGACGTTTGCAGCTATCCTCCATGCGCTGGACGGATTGGGGTATGGTCTGGAATGGCAAGTGCTTAACAGCAAAGATTTCGGAGTCCCCCAATCCCGAAAAAGGGTGTACCTTGTCGGATATCTTGATGAAAGATGCAGAGGAAAAATACTTCCTTTCACCGAAACAGCAGGAACGTCTCTTATGCAAATCCGCCCCGGCGCGCAGGGAGAGCGAGTCTACTCCCCGGAAGGGGTAAGCTGCACCCTCGCGGCGCAGACGGGCGGCTTCGGCGGGAAAACCGGTTTGTACGAGGTGGGCCTGCCCATCAAGGAAAACACAAAAAAGGGGTACAAAATGGCCTATCCCGGCGACAGCATCAATCTGGCGTTTGCTCAGAAAAATACCCGGCGCGGCAGGGTTGGACGAAAAATCGCACATAACACTGGAGGTGATGAATACCGAAGAAAAACTTTACTTTGCCTATGGTTCTAATATGAACCTAAACCAGATGGCGTTCCGCTGCCCCGATGCGGAAGTGGTGGATACCGTCCGGCTGGAAGGGTATCTTTTCAAAATACCTTGAAAGGACCGCCCTTTCAACACTCGCCAAATATGCCTCCTTGTCGGGCATTCCTTATCGGGAAGGAGCCGGGCAGTGGAATAAAGCCATGGTTTGCCGGATTTTGGACAATTCCAAGTATGCAGGCGATGAAGGATTCCCGCCGCTGATTTCAAAGGAACAGTTGGAAGAAGCAGCTTTCCTCAGAGCAGCCAAGGCAAAGCAATATGGCGGCAGCCTACCTGCGGAAATGAAAAAAATCCGCCAGCAGATCTGCTGCGGAAACTGTGGGCAAATCCTCAAGCGAGTCAATATGCGGACAGGATACATCCTGTGGGAATGTCCAAAATGCGGAATCAGCACAGACTACATACCAGACGAACTATTGCTGCAAAGCGTGACTGCCCTATTAAACCGGGCAATTAAAAACCGGGAAAAGCTGAAACCGGAAGAAAGGCATTGTGAATGCTTATCCATCGAAGTCCTCCGGTTGAACAATGAAATTGACCGGCAGATGACCAATCCCCGCGCTAATGCGGATCAACTGCTCCAGCTTATCATGGATTGTGCCAAAGCGAAATACGAAGTCAGCGAAAGTGGTGCTTCGGAGCAGATGACTCAGCTTATACAGGAACGGCTGGCCGATCAATCCCTGATTTCCGATTTCGACTACGACCTGTTTAGCAGCATAACAGAGAAAATCCTTATTCAGTCAAATGCTTCCGTTCACCTTCAACTGCGAAACGGAAAAGTGATATAGCCTACCGGAAAGGAGCGTTTATATGGAGCCACAAGCCCCCATCAGGCAGAAAATCATCCGGGAGATTAAACCCTCCCCAGTGCTGCAGGCCCGAACCCGCAATCACAAGCTAAGGGTAGCGGCTTACTGCCGAGTCAGTACAGAGCAGGAAGAACAGCAGACCAGTATCGAAAACCAAATCACCTATTATGATGATTTGATTCGTTCAAATCCTGAGTGGGAATATGCTGGCGTTTTTTCAGACGATGGCATCAGCGGAACCAGAGATGAGAACCGCCCCGGTTTTATGGAAATGATAAAGCAGTGTAAAAAAGGGAAAATCGACATGATACTGGCAAAGTCGCTATCCAGATTTTCCCGAAATACCCTGCAATGCATTTCGTACATACGAATGCTCAAGGATCGGGGCATTATCATCCGGTTTGAAAAAGAAGGGCTGGATACCTCCCGTGTAACCAGCGAAATATTTTTCACATGGACCAGCGCCTTCGCCCAAGGCGAAAGCGAATCTCTGAGCAACAATGTCAAATGGGGTAAACGAAAAGGCTACAGTCAAGGAAATTTCGCCTTTCCCTATAAGAATATGCTGGGCTATAAAAAAGGAGAGGATGGAGAGCCGGAGATTGTGCCGGAAGAAGCAGAACATATCAAAATGATTTTTAACCTGTTCCTGCTGGGCCGCAGCCTGCGCCAGATCAAGGAAGCCTTGGAACGGCGAAACATACTGACGCCGCGGGGGAATACAGAATGGGGATTGTCCAGTATTGAACATATCCTGCGAAATGAAAAATATATGGGGGATGTTCTCCTGCAAAAGACCTACACGGTGGATTTCTTAACCAAGAAAAAGAAGAAAAACAACGGGGAGCTCACTCAATATTACATCACTGACAACCATCCGGCGATTATCTCTCGTGAGGATTTCCTAAATGTCCAGCTTGAACTGACCAGAAGGAACAGCAAAAAGAAGGTTTCCCAAAAGAAAACCAAGAGTGCGCTGGGCAAATACTGCAGCAAGTATGCACTTTCCGAAAGGCTGGTTTGCGGGGAATGCGGTTCCATGTATCGCCGGACCACTTGGGTAAAAAAGGGCAAGAAGAAAGTAGTCTGGCGCTGCATCAGCCGATTGGAATTCGGAACAAAATACTGCCAGCATTCACCAACTATATCGGAAGAAGCCTTGCATCAGGCAATCCTCCAATGTATTCAAAAAGTGGTCGGGGACAAAGAAGATATCCTGAAAAATCTGCGTGATGTTCAAGAAAACATTATCCTGTTTTCCGGGAATCAAATCACACCGCAATCACTGGAAAAGCAAATAGACAAGCTGCAGCAGGAAATGTCGGCCTTAGTTAAAATTATCGCACAGGGTGGCGATAGCGAATTCTATGCCGCCAAGTTACGGCAACTTTCTGAACAGAAAATGGGGCTTACCAGCCAACTGCAGGAAATCCAGAAAAAGAAGATGGCAGATCGGGCACAGGAATACCAGTACCAACAAGCCTTACTTTATATCAACAATGAGGAAAACCTGAACCTTACTGAATTTAACGATGACTTTATCCGAAGAATTATTGAACAGATAACAGTTCTCTCTGCCACCCAAATCAGAATACGGTTTGTCGGCGGATATGAGCAGGACGCAAACCTGCCATTGAAAAAATAGATTGCCTGCAAAAAAATAGCACCGACGTCCTCAATCCGTGGGCATCGGTGCTATTTTTTTGTGGGTAACTGTTTGGCCCATAACCCTCTTAACATACCATAACATCTCCTGAAATTTTTTTGTCGAAAAGACTGGACAGGACTTGGGACGTATGCTATAATAACTACACGGAAATTTTGTTGCAGTGTTTACCATGATCCCGGTTAAGCCAAGCGCAAAATTTTGGGCAAAAAAATTTATTTTTTAAGTTTTTTGCCGTTTCTCAGTTGAATACAAGGGGGGATCTAAAGTGTCCACCCCTTCCAAAAATACCGATTGCTCGTTAGAGTGATTGGTATTTTTTTGTGCGGAAGATGGATGAGAAGTTTATCCTCCGAAGGAGGAAATCCATCTTCCCCCACCAAAAATACCGATTGCTCGTTAGGGTGATCGGTATTTTTCTTTGCGTGGAAGATGGATGAGAAGTTTATCCTCCGAAGGAGGAAATCCATCTTCCCCCACCAAAAATACCGATTGTCCTTTTGGACGGTCGGTATTTTTCTTTGCGTGGAAGGCGGTTTTTTTCGGTGCTTACGGTGATGCAGCGCGTATCCAGCTTACACCGCATCCGTCGCAACTCACGGCAGCGCCTTTGCACTCAGGCGCGCAGCCAGCTCCCGCCGCGACAGGCCGCCCACGAGCGTGTCAAAGCAATCGGCGCACACCGTCAGCCCGCCGCGCGTGCACGGCCACAGATACGCCTCTTCCCACGACGGCAGCGGCGCAAAGCAAACCTCACATCGCCGCATCCGCATTCCCCCTTTCCATTGGCAAAATTATTATGCGTTTGAATAACTGTCGACCATAGTTTATACGCGATAGAATAATTTGTCAAGAGGTTTTTTGCAACTGCATAAAAATCATGCGCTGCCGTTTCTTGCAGCTCGCGCAGAGCGTTGTTTTTTTGACGAAAACGAAGCGATTTAAAGCGCGCTTTCTGACCTTTTGCACAAAAAAAATGAGAAAATATATGGAAAACGGATATTGCAATCCTTCTCCGTTTGCGTTACCATGATAAGCGAAATTGGCCGCTTGGGCCGTTTTGAGAGCAAAGCGAATAATAAGAAAGAGGTAAGAAAATGATCAACAATGCATATCTGAACCGCGTCTTCGCCGACCTTCAGAAAAATCACCCCAACGAGCCCGAGTTCCTGCAGGCCGTTGATGAAGTCTTCGAGAGCCTCCAGTACGTCGTCGACAAACACCCCGAGTGGGAAGAAGCCGGCCTCATGGAGCGCTTCGTCGAGCCCGAGCGCATCGTCATGTTCCGCGTTCCCTGGGTCGATGACAACGGCAAGGTCCAGGTCAACCGCGGCTACCGTGTGCAGTTCAACTCCGCGATCGGCCCCTACAAGGGCGGTCTGCGCTTCCATCCCTCGGTCAACCTGTCCGTCATCAAGTTCCTCGGCTTCGAGCAGATCCTCAAGAACTCCCTGACCACGCTCCCCCTGGGTGGCGGCAAGGGCGGCTCCGACTTTGACCCCCACGGCAAGTCCGACGCTGAGGTCATGCGTTTCTGCCAGAGCTTCATGACCGAGCTCTACCGCCACATCGGTCAGTTCACCGACACCCCGGCCGGCGACATCGGCGTCGGCGCCCGCGAGGTCGGCTATATGTTCGGCCAGTACAAGAAGATCGTCGACCGCTTTGAGGGCGGCGTCATCACCGGCAAGGGCCTGACCTACGGCGGCTCCCTCGCCCGCACCGAGGCCACCGGCTACGGCATCTGCTACTTCTCTGCCGAAGTGCTCAAGCACCTGAGAAACGACAGCTTCGAGGGCAAGAAGGTCATCGTGTCTGGCTCCGGCAACGTCGCGCAGTACTGCGCGCAGAAGTGCACCACGCTCGGCGGCAAGGTCATCGCCATGAGCGACTCCAAGGGCTACATCGTCGACCCCAACGGCATCAACCTCGACGTGCTGTTTGACATCAAGCAGAAGCGCCGCGCCCGCATCAGCGTCTACGCCGACGAAGTGCCCGGCAGCGAGTACTACGAAGGCTGCAAGAACATCTGGACCGTGCCGTGCGACATCGCCATGCCGTGCGCATCCCAGAACGAGATGGATCTCGAGGGCGCGAAGGCCGTCATCGCCAACGGCGCCATGGCCGTGTTCGAAGGCGCCAATATGCCACTGACCCCCGAGGCCATTAACGCGGTCATCGAGGCCGGCCTGCTCTACACGCCGGGCAAGGCTTCCAACGCCGGCGGCGTCGCCACCTCCGGTCTGGAAATGAGCCAGAACTCCCTGCGCATGAGCTGGAGCTTCGAGGAAGTGGACGAGAAGCTGCACGGCATCATGAAGAACATCTTCCAGGCCTGCTACGACGCTTCCGTCGAGTGCGGCCAGCCGGGCAACATGATGCTCGGCGCCAACGTTGCCGGCTTCCTGAAGGTCGCCAACGCCATGATGGCTCAGGGCATTGTGTAATCTCTGAAACACCATACTGAAACACCATACTGAAACACCATATGCATATCAGAAGGTCCCCGAAACGAATGTTTCGGGGACCTTTTTTGGAGGCGTGCGGCGCAACACGGGCGGTGCCGGAGGAAATCCCCCGCTGCCGGACGGCCGGGCGGGCGCGGAAAGAAAACTGCCATGGCGCGAAACGCTGCAAACATGAGCAATTGCACGCCCGCCTCCGCGCGACCAGCGGTACAGCAAGAGACACATCTGCAACAGCACCTCACCCGCCCCAACCGCAAACCTTAAAAATGATTTCAGACGATTCTTCACAGAATTGTCATCCTTTTTTCGGGAACCAATTTACAATGGGAGCGTCTCATCCTGTAAAGCACCGCAGCCGGCCGGCTGCGGGGAAAGGAAACCAACACCATGAAATTTCTCAAACGGGCACTGCCTCTTGTACTGGCCGTGTGTATGCTCGCGAGCCTCGGCGCCGTGTCGGCCATCGACGCCGGCGAGACGCGCACCGTCATCGGCGCCGACCTCACGGACGACCAGATCCAGACCGTCTACAAAACCTTCGGCATCGAGCGCGGCAGCGTTAAGGAGCTGACCGTCACGAACCAGGACGAACGGCAGTATCTCAGCGGCATCATCAGCGACGCGCAGATCGGCACGAAATCCATCTCCTGCATCTCGATCGAGGTGCTCGAGAGCGGCAAGGGAATGACCGTCGACACGTCGCACATCACCTACTGCACGAGCCAGATGTACATCAGCGCACTGGCCACGGCCGGCATCACGGACGCGAAGATCCGCGTGGCCGCGCCGTTCGACGTCTCGGGCACCGCGGCGCTGACCGGCGTGTACAAAGCGTATGAGGACATCACGGGCACGAAGCTCGACGAGACCGCCAAGGCCGTCTCCTCACAGGAGCTGGCCACGACGGCGGAGCTCGCGCAGGCCATCGGCGACTATGACTCCGTCGAGATCGTCAACGAGCTCAAGCTCATCCTCAACGAGACCAAGGACATGACCGACGCCGAGCTGCGCGCCAAAATCCGGGAGATCGCCGCGGAGTACGACGTCACGCTAACGGACGACCAGATGACCCAGCTCGTGAATCTCTGCCGCTCGCTTGAAAAGCTGGACACGAACGCCCTGCTCTCGAAGGTCCAGGCCGTGCAGGACACGCTCAAGCAGCTCGCCGGCGCGAAGGATAAGATCGCGTCCTTCACCGGCAAGGTCAAGGACGTCATCACCGCCATCGGCGATTTCTTTGACCGTGTCATCTCCCTCTTCCGCAAGTAAACCGAATATGCCAACCGCCCGCAGGCAAGCCTGTGGGCGGTTTTTGCGGCTCAATCGCGCAGTCCCCGGTCCGTGCGCGCGAGCACGGGCGCCGTCACGGCAAACGTCAGCACCTCGGCCGCAGCCATAAAGTACAGCACACCGTCGAGACTGAACCACACCGGCAGCAGCAGCACGAGCCCCACACCGAACACAATCTCGCGCAGGAGCGACAGCATGGCATAGCGCGGGCTGCCGTCGGAGCGGATGATGGGGTTCATTGCCTGACCGAACATATAAAACGGGATGCCGAGCGCGATCCAGAAGCAGTATTCACGCGAGAGGGCAAACGTCTCGTCATTGACCGTCGCGCCGAACGCCGTCAGGATCGGATCCATGAAGATCAGGTACACCGCCGTGAGCACGACGCTGATACACAGCGTGAGCACAATGGCGTTGCCGACGCTGCGGTGCGCGGCGTCCGGCTCCCCCGCGCCGAGGCGAATACTGACATAGGCGCAGCAGCCGTCGCCGATCATGGTCGCGATGGCGAGCGCGATGACCGTCAGCGGAAACACGACGCTGTTGGCCGCGTTGCCGTAGGAGCCGAGATAGCTCGCATTGGCGATGAAAATCTGGTCGACGATATTGTACAGCGCGCCGACGAGCAGCGACAGGATACACGGCAGTGAGAATTTGCGCATCAGTGCGCGCACCGGCTGCTCGGCGAGAAAGGAATTGGACTGGGGTTGGTTCATGTTTGCCTCCGATTTCCGCCCAAAGGCAAAAAAACGGCACACGCCGCGCGTGTGCCTGCAAAACCGGAAGCCGACACACACTACGCTCGTATACCGTTTCGTATCCGGATGCTGCGCATCCGTGTATCGTGCCTTCAAGCCCCATTTGAAATTTTACGGATAATCGTATACCAGACCGCGCCCGAAAAAGCAAGTCCCCCGCACGGACGTGCGGGGGACAAAGCGTCATTTTTCAAGGGCTGCGAGCTTCTCGCGCCGGATGCGCGCAGCGTCCCGGCGCACGAAGTACGCGGGAATGAGGATAAACACCGCGCTCACGGCCGCGGCCAGAAACAGCTCATACGGGTAGAGGTAGCTGCCGGCATAGCTCGGGTACTTGGCGAGGATCTCCGCCGTCGGCTCGAGGGCGACGGCCCGGATAATCAGCGGGTCGATGATGCTCGCGAGCACCATGGGCAGCATGATGTAGATGACCATCTTCACGCTCTGCGACGCACCGGCGCGCCCGGCAGGCGTGTAGTCGCGCGACGAGGCGGTGAACAGGCCCGCCATGGCGAGGTTGCCGGCCATGATGCACGTGCCGCCGACGCACAGCAGCGGCATGGCGTGGCCGACGAATTGGATGCTGTAAGCGATCAGGCCGCCGAGCACCTGCAAGACCGCCACGGGGTAATAAAACTTCTCCTTGCCGAAGCGGTCCATGGCCTTGCCCGCGAAGACGGACAGCACAGCCGAGGCGAGCACGACGATGCCGATTGGCAGGATATAGTTCTCAATGCCGAGCGTGACCTCCACGAGCGAGATCATGTACGGCTGCCACAGCTGCATGGCAAGGCCGGAGAACATCATGCCGAGAAAGCAGATGTAGATCATTTTGTTGGCGCGGATGTTCGCCGGGCGGAAGGCGTAGAGCACGTCGCGCAGGTACGTGTCGCCCTGCACAGGGCGCAGGGCCGGACTGTCGCGGAAGATGCACAGGCCGAGCACACCGGCCGCGCTCGTCAGACCGCCGAGCACGAGGAAAAAGCCCGTCCAGTTGCCGTGCACGGTCATGCCGTCAAAGCCCGCGAAGATCACGATCAGCGCGAGGATGGGCATGATGCTCAGCACAATGTCGACCACGCCGCGATTCGTGACGTCGGTCACGTCCGTGACCCAAGCGGAAAAGGCCGAGTCGTTGGCCGTGCTGCCGATGGCAGACATGACGCAGTCCATCACGACGAAGAGCGTCACCGCAAGGCCGACGTCCCCGCCGACCTGCCCGTTGCCGAAGAGCGCGAACGCCGCCGTCGTGATGCCCCAGAGGATATACCCCCAGCAGACAAAGGCGCGCCGTTTGCCCACGCGGTCCGACCATGCGGCGCTGAAGATCGTCGCGAGCGCGGCGGCAATGGCGCTGGCCGCAACGGTCGCGGATGTCGCCCAGCCGGCGGCCGTGATGTTCTTCTGGATATAGGTGGAAAAATAGACGTTTTCGACCATCCAGGCGATCTGCCCGATGAAGCCGAACACCAGCAGACTCGTCCAGACGCGCGCGCCGAGCGGCGTCGCCTTTTTGACGACCAGTTTCTCCTGCATGAAAGTTCTCCCCTTTGCAAGGCGTTGTCACCTGATTATACCATGCTCTGCCCCGCGCGGCAACCGAAAAGCCGCCGTTTCGCGCGGCCGGAAAGGCCGTTCCTTTCCTCCGCAAGCGATGGTTCATGGGCGCGGCAAAAAAATTTCAAAAATTTTTTTCGGCTCTGCATTAAAAAAAGAAGCTGGCGCATTATTAC
>DBFWVW010000077.1:0-13652 GCA_048217285.1 Oscillospiraceae bacterium | reverse complement strand
CCGCCGGGAATACCGCTCATGGCCACGGAGGAAAACCCCGCCACGACGATGGCCAGAATGGCCTTTTCCGTCGTGAAGTCCAGTCCGAACACACCGAACAGGAACGCGACCTTGATGATGGCGCTCATGGCTGAGCCGTCCATGTGCATGGTGGCGCCCATGGGCAGCACGATGTCCGTGACATCCTTGGAGATACCGGTCTCCTCCGCAACTTCCATGTTCGTCGGAATGGTTGCGACGGAAGAGCAGGTGCCGAACGACACGGCCGCCGGACGGAACAGCTTGGAGAACATGATCTTTGCGCCGCCCTTGCCGCCGCCGAACCGGGCGTAGATGGGGAAGAACACGAACATATAGACAAAGCTCATGACGTAGTAGATGATGAGCGTGCGGCTGTAGTCCGCGACCAGCTCTGGGCCGTAAGTGGCCACCAAATCGGCAAAGAAGCCGAAGAAGCCGATGGGGGCGTAGTAGGTAATGAGCTTCACGGTCTTCATGATGCAGCCCGTGATATCCTCCAAAAATTGTGCGGTCTTTGTCTCGGGGCCGCCGTTCATCTGGATGCCGAAGCCGAACAGCACCGCCGCGACGATCAGCGGCAGGATGGCCTTGCGGCTCAGCAGCTCCATGAAGTCAGGCTTGGTAAAGAAGTTAACGATCATATCGCCGAAGCCCAGCGTATCGCCGATCTCGCCTTCCGTGATGGTGTAGTGCCCATCCACGAGCGGGAAAATCCGGCAGACGATGTACATCAGGACACCGGCAATGGCTGCGGTGATCAGGAACGTTGCGATGGTCACACCCATGATTTTACCGGCGCGCTTGACACTCTTCATATTGGCGATGGCGGAGGCAATGGAGCAGAACACCATCGGAACCACCACACAGAACATCATATTGATGAACAGTGTGCCCAGGAATTTGATCTTGCTGCCGAAGTTCGGGGCGAATGCGCCCACGAGACAGCCGGCCACGATGCCGGTCAGCATGAAGATCAGGAACCCGTAAGTCTTAAAGAAGGACTTGGAACCGTTTGCCTTGGACATAAATGCAACACTCCCAGTGCGTAGTTTGCGCCGTAGCAGCGCTTTGGTGACAGTATATACAATTCTCGGTTGCAATAATTGTACAAAAGTGCTATCATACATTGCAAAAGATGCTTTTTCGGAGGGAAACTATGCAGCAGACCGATTATGAGCGCAGAGGGTATCTGCACGAGGATTTCCGTCTGTTCCATTTGAGCAGCGCACTGGCGGAGGACACGGCTTTTCACTATCACGAATTTCATAAGCTGGTCTTTTTTCTGGCCGGACGTGGGAACTACATCGTCGAAGGGCGCACACATGTGCTGCGGCCGTATGACGTGGTGCTCGTGCGGCAGGGCGCGATCCACAAGGCGCAGATCGATCCGAGCCAGCGCTATGAGCGTGTGATCCTCTACATATCACCGGAATTTCTCCGTGCGCAGTCTACGGCTGACTCCCGGCTGGATGCCTGTTTCCGTCTGCCGGCCGATGGACAGAGCTTTGTTCTGCGGCCGGAAGCCGGGCGGCGTGCTGCGCTGCTGCGTACGCTCGATGCGCTCGAGGCAGAGGAGCGGAGCACAATCTACGGGCATGACCTGCTCGCGCGGGCACAGATGCTGCAGCTGCTGGTCATGCTCGGCCGCGGGCTGAATGACGATGGAGCGAACTATGCCCCATCTGAGCACTGTAATGAGAAAACGGCGGCCATTCTCGAATATCTCAACACGCATCTGACAGAAGATGTCAGCATTGATACGCTGGCGGAGACGTTTTACCTCAGCAAATATTACATGATGCGTATGTTCCGTGAGGAGACCGGCTTCACCATCCACGGTTATCTCACGGACAAGCGTCTGCGTGTGGCGCGCGACCTCATTGCGCAGGGTGTGCGCACGACGGATGCCTGCTTTCAGTGCGGCTATCATGACTATTCCGCCTTCTCGCGGGCGTACAAAAAACGGTTTCAGGTCAGTCCGCGTGCCGATCTGACGAAAGGAGTGCGGTGAGCCGTGCAGCTGCATCCGCAGTACTATCATCAGCAGCTTCCGCCGCAGGAGCGAGCGGCCTATCATAGTATGCTGACCTGTCTGCAGGACCTTGCGCCGTCGGCGCGCATCCTGCGTCTGCCGATGGAAACGCTCAGTACGCTCTTTTTTCAGCTTCGTCTGGATCATCCGGAGATCTTCTACACCGTCGGCTTTTCGTGCCGCGCGGTGCCGGAGGCGGCGTTTGTGGAGTTCCTTCCTGAGTATCGGTTTGAGAAAAAGCGTATCCGGGAGCATCAGCAGGCAATCCAGGCGCGCGTAACGCGTCTGCTGCGGCCGCTGCGCAGCCTGCCGCCTGTGGAGCAGGAGCGCGCGATCCATGATTTCATTCTGGAAAACGTCCGCTATGACAAGCTCGAAAAGCCGTATTCACACGAGGTTATCGGCCCGCTGACCAATGGCGTCGGTGTGTGCGAGGGTATGGCCAAGACGGTCAAGCTGCTGTGTGACGGGCTCGGGCTCCCGTGCATGATCGCCGTCAGCGACCGTGACCGCGCCAATGGCGAGCGCTATCTGCACGCCTGGAATATTGTCCAGCTCGGCGGGCAGTGCTATCATCTGGATGCAACGTTTGACAATTCTTTGAGCAAATATGGCGCGCTGCGCTATGACTATTTCAATCTCGACGATGCCAAGATCTTCCGCGACCACCGGCCGCTGCTGTATCCGGCCCCGGCCTGCACGGACGGCGGGCAGTTTTACTATAAGCTGCAGCACCTGTCCTGGACGAAGCCGGAGGAGGTCGCACGCCGGACGGATCAGGCGCTGCGCAAGAAGCAGCTGGGGCTGGTGTTCCACTGGCGCGGCGGCTATTTGACACGCGAGCTGCTGGCGGAACTGTGCGTACAGATCGACGTGGCGGCACAGGCGCGCGGCCGTGCGGCTGCCGTCTCGGTCAACTGGCCGCAGGCGGTGCTGCAGGTGCGCTTTGTCGATGCGGCCCAGCCGGTGGAAACGGAGACGCTTGAGGACATCTGAGGTCCATCTCCTCCGGTCAAAATGACGGAGAGGCAGGGCAATCTTGCCGCGTGAGTGAATGGAATGGCGAAAAATTTTTGCCTTCTTGACATGGCCGCGAGCGGCTCCTACAATGAGTGCAATTCCAGTTTTCACAGGGAGGAATTCCAATGAAAAAGCCGTTTGTCACCTCAGCGCAGCTCGAGGAGATCGCTGTGCGCTATCCCACGCCGTTTCACCTCTACGATGAACAGGGCATCCGTGAGAATGCCCGCCGCCTGAAAGCCGCTTTTTCGTGGAATCCCGGCTATCGGGAATACTTTGCTGTGAAGGCCACGCCGACACCCGCGATCCTCAAGATCCTGCAGGAGGAGGGCTGCGGCTGCGACTGCTCGTCGCTCACGGAGCTGATGATGGCCGAGCGCATCGGCAGCGTCGGCGAGCATATCATGTTCTCGTCCAACGAGACGCCGGCCGAGGACTACCGTCTGGCGGCAAAGCTCGGCGCGACCATCAATCTGGATGATATTACGCACGTGGACTTTCTGGAAAAGACCATTGGCTATATTCCGAAGAAGATCGGCTGCCGCTTCAATCCGGGCGGCACATTCTCGCTTGGCGAGTCACGCGAGGGCTTTCAGGTCATGGATAACCCGGGCGACGCCAAATATGGCATGACGCGCGCGCAGATCACAGAGGCATTCCGAATGCTCAAAGCCAAGGGTGCGGAGGAGTTCGGCATCCATGCGTTTCTGGCGTCGAACACGCTGTCCAATGCCTATTATCCCGCGCTGGCGCGTATTCTCTTTCAGCTCGCGGTTGAGCTGCAGAAGGAGACCGGCTGTCATATCACCTACATCAACCTCTCTGGTGGTGTGGGCATTCCGTACCGGCCGGAGGAACCGGAAAACGACATTGCCGCCATCGGCGAGGGTGTACGTAAGGTGTATGAGGAGATCCTTGTCCCGGCCGGTATGGGCGACGTGGCTCTGTATACGGAACTCGGCCGCTTCATGCTCGCGCCGTACGGCCATCTTGTGACGCGTGCGATCCATGAAAAGCACATCTATAAAGAGTATATCGGCGTGGATGCCTGCGCCTGTGATCTGATGCGCCCGGCCATGTACGGGTCATATCATGACATTACGGTCATGGGCAAGGAAGATTCGCCCTGCGATCACAAGTATGACGTCGTCGGCGGTCTGTGCGAGAATAACGACAAGTTTGCCGTCGACCGGATGCTGCCGCGCATTGATATCGGTGATCTGCTGGTCATTCATGACGCCGGTGCACACGGCCTTGCCATGGGCTATAACTATAACGGCAAGCTTCGTTGCGCGGAGGTGCTGCTGCAGCCGGACGGCTCGACGCGCCTGATCCGCCGCGCCGAAACGCCGGAAGATTACTTTGCCACCATGATCTGGGACAATTGAAAGAAATAAAAAATCCGGGGACAGCCGTCCCCGGATTTTTCTGCCTGCGGTGTTACATCACACGTACGCAGTCGCGCGTGATCTCACCGAGTGAGTGCACGCCGCACATGGCCATTGTGTCGCGCAGTTCACTGCCGATCTTTTCAATGTATGTAGCCACACCTTGCGCACCGTCACCGTAGACCATCGGCACGAACGGACGGCCGATGAGCACGGCGTCGGCACCAAGCGCCAGCGCCTTGAACACGTCCGTGCCGGTGCGGATGCCGCCGTCAACAAAGATCTTCATGCTGCCGCCAACGGCGTCGGCGATCTCCGACAGCACCTCGGCACTGGCCGGGGTCTGACCGAGCACGCGGCCGCCGTGGTTCGACACGATGATTGCCGCAGCACCCGCCTCAGCGGCTTTTTGCGCGCCGCGCACGGTCATGACACCCTTAACGATGAACGGCATACCGGCATAGTGGATGATCTCCGCCAGCTCCTGTACGGATTTGCTGCCGGCCGGCGGCGTCATGTTTTTCAGGAAGGGGAGACCTGCACCGTCAATGTCCATGGCAACGGATTTGCAGCCGCTGGTTCTGGCCAGATCGAGCTTTTCAAAGACCAGTTCCTGATTCCACGGTTTGATCGTCGGCACGCCGACACCGCCGGCGGTTCGGATGGCTTCCATCGCGCCCTGGAACACGGCGGCGTCCACGCCGTCGCCGGTGAAGGCGGCAATGCCGCTGTCGGCGCAGGCATTGACAAGGATGCTGTTATACTCGCGGTCGGTGTACTTCTCACCGTAGTGCAGCTTCATCGCGCCGAGCGGGGCCGCGAAAAACGGATAGCGGTACATGGTGCCGAACAGCTCTACGGCAGTGTCAATGGGTTCGTTCGGACAGATGGTGTCCATGTTGACGCAGATCTTCTGCCAGGCGTCAAAGTTGCGGATAAAGCCGTTGCCGGGTGTTTTGGCACCGGGGCCGGGGACCTGGTTGCCGCAGGCTTTGCCGTTGCAGACCGGGCAGGCCTTGCAGTACGGCCCTATGCAGGTGCGTGCGCTGTCAAGAATCTCTTTGTACTCCATGAGGGTACCTCCGTATATCTTTTATGTATTGATCGAGTCGTGGTTCAAACGCCGGTGCCGTCAAATGCCGGGATCATGTCGCCGGTCGCGGCGTCGAGGTCCTGATAAAAGCCGTCTTCGATCGGGCTGTCGATCAGGTATTGGTACATTTCTTCGTTCAGTTCCGGGGAGACGGGGTGCTGCAGCTCCGGCCACTGCGCCAGATCGCCGACTGGCGTGTACTGGCTCATAAGGCTGAATAGTACCTGACCGGGCGCGAACGTCTGCCCGACCCAGTCGATAACGCGGCGGGTATTTTCTCCCTGCTGTGGCAGAATGAGATGCCGGATGAGCACGCCGCGCTGCAGCATACCGTCGTCATCCAACTGAAAAGGTCCGGTCTGGCGGTACATTTCCAGAATGGCGGCGCGCGCGACCTGCGGATAGTCCACCGCGGCGGAGTAGCGCGCAGCCGGTTCCGGCAGAGCGTATTTCAGGTCCGGCAGGTATATCTGCACGAGCCCGTCGAGTATCCGCAGCGTCTCGACGCACTCGTAGCCAGAGCTGTTCCAGACGACCGGAATGCCGAGCTCCAGCCCGGAGAGCGCCTCGGCGATCTGCCGTGTGTAGTGGCTCGGCGTGACGAGGTTGATGTTGTGCACGCCTTCATCGCGCAGGCGCAAAAAAATGTCGCGAAGCTGCGCGACTGTAATTTCTTTTCCGTGCTCTCCGCGGCTGATGGTGCGATTCTGACAGAATACGCACCGCAGGTTGCAGCCGGAGAAGAACACTGCGCCGCTGCCGCGTGTGCCGGAAATGCATGGTTCCTCGCCGAAGTGTGGTGCAGCCCGCGCCACGACCGGTGCGTCCGGGACTGCGCAAAAGCCAAATTGCCCGCCCGCACGATCGACGCCGCAGCCGCGCGGACAGATGGAGCAAAGTTGTGTCATAATGCCTCCCACGCATAGGATGTTGCGTGAAATCAATGGATTCTGTGGATATTATAAAGTTTTTTCATTCATTTCGCAACGGTCTTGGTCATGTTTCACGAAAAGTTCAGAAATGCAGCGCTTTCCAGTGGTAGCTTTATTTAAAAGGGAGATTGCAAAAAAAGCGGCTACGAGATAAAATAATAAGCATAAAAATAGAAAAAATATGTAAGAGGAAAACAATATGGTGGACATTGTTTTGGTGGAGCCGGAGATCCCAAATAATACCGGCGCCATTGCCCGCACCTGTGCCTGCACGGGCTCGCGGCTGCATTTGGTCAAACCGCTTGGGTTTGACATTTCCGATCGCGCGGTCAAGCGCGCCGGACTCGACTACTGGCATCTGGTTGATATCTCGGTCTATGAGAACATCGACGAGTATTTTGCCAAAAACGGTGATGAGAACCTCTGGCTGCTCACGACAAAGGCGAACGTGAGCTATGTGGACGCCGATCTCTCGACTCCGAACGTGACGCTCATGTTTGGCAAAGAGACAAAGGGCCTGCCGGAGTGGCTGCGCGAGCGCTATGCCGACCATTGCCTGCGCATCCCCATGCGCGCGGAAGCGCGCAGCCTGAATCTGTCCAATTCTGCGGCGATCCTGTGCTATGAGGCACTGCGCCAGCAGAATATGCTCGGGCAGATCGATCTGAATGTCTGAATACCATATCACACGCCTGTGTGAAATCACGAAACTGGAGGAAGCAAGATGAACTACAACAAAATGACCGTCAGGGACGTCCCGCTTTCCGGAAAAAAAGTGCTCCTGCGCTGCGACTTCAATGTCCCGCAGGACAAAACGACCGGCGAGATCACGAGCGATAAGCGCATCGTGGCCGCGTTGCCGACCATCCGTTACCTGCTCGACAACGGCGCCGCCGTGATCGCCTGCTCGCACCTCGGTAAACCGAAGGGCACGTGGAAAGAGAGCCTCACGCTCGCTCCGGTAGCCAAGCGCCTGTCGGAGCTGCTGGGCATGGAAGTTCTCTTTGCCAAGGATATCATCGGCGAGGACGCCAAGACCAAGGCGGCTGCACTGCAGCCGGGCCAGCTTCTGCTGCTGGAGAATCTGCGCTTTGATCCCCGCGAGGAGAAAAACGATCCTGAATTTGCCAAGGAGCTTGCCTCTATGGCGGAGCTTTATGTCTCCGATGCGTTCGGCACGGTGCACCGCGCCCATGCTTCCACCGCGGGTGTCGCGGCGTATCTGCCCGCTTATGCCGGACTGCTGATTGAGAAGGAACTGTCCGTCATGGGCAAGGCGCTCGAAGATCCGAAGCGGCCGTTTGTGGCTATCCTCGGCGGTGCGAAAGTGTCCGATAAGATCGGCGTCATCAATAATCTGCTCGAAAAGGCCGATACGATCATCATTGGCGGTGGTATGGCTTATACGTTTGTCAAGGCACAGGGCGGCGAGATCGGTACGTCCCTGCTTGAGGCCGACAAGATGGACTACGCACTCGAGATGATCCGGAAGGCGAAAGACCGCGGCGTGAAGCTGCTGCTCCCGGTGGACACCATGGCTGGTGATCAGTTCGCTGCCGACTGCGCGCGCAAGGTCGTGCCGACCAATGCCATCCCGACCGACTGGATGGGGCTTGACATTGGCCCGGAAACCATTCGGCTGTTTACGGAAGCAGTCAAGGGCGCCGGTACGGTCGTCTGGAACGGCCCGATGGGCGTGTTTGAGTTCCCGGTCTTTGCCACAGGCACAGAAGCCATCGCGGCAGCGTTAGCGGAGTCCGGCGCGGTCACGATCGTCGGCGGCGGTGACTCGGCCGCCGCGGTCGAGAAGCTCGGCTTCGCCGATAAGATGACGCATATCTCCACCGGCGGCGGCGCCTCGCTGGAGTTTTTGGAAGGTAAGGAGCTGCCGGGCGTTGCGTGCCTACTGGATAAGTAAGCCGCGGAAAGGAATCATTGAATATGAATTTGAAAGAGAGAAAAGCAATCATCGCCGGCAACTGGAAGCTCAATAAGCGCGTAGCCGAGATCCCGGCCTTTACGCAGGAGCTGCAGGCGAACTTGCCTGCCGAGCGCAGCTGTGACGTGGTCATCTGTGCGCCGTATCCGCTCATTGCCGCGCTGGAAACGACGGGGCAGAGCTGCGGCCTCGGCATTGGTGCACAGGACGTGTCCGAGCACCAGCATGGCGCGTTCACCGGCGAAGTGTCCGCCGAGCAGCTCAGTGACCTCGGTGTGCAGTACTGCATCGTTGGCCACAGTGAGCGCCGCAGTTATCACGGTGAGACCGACCTGCAGGTGAATGCCAAGACGAAGATCCTGCTCGAAAACAGCATCACGCCGATCATCTGCGTCGGTGAGAGCCTTGCGCAGCGCGAGCATGATCTGACGGAGACATTCGTTTCCTATCAGGCCGCAGCGGCTTTCTCCGGACTCACGGCGGAACAGGCCATCCACTGCGTCATCGCCTATGAGCCCCTGTGGGCCATCGGCACCGGCAACACTGCCACGAGCGCACAGGCGCAGGAAGTCTGCGCTGCCATTCGAGCCACGCTCGGCAAGCTCTATGATCTCGAGACGGCCAAGACGATCAGCATCCTTTATGGTGGCTCCATGAACGCGGGCAACGCATCCGAGCTTCTGGCCCAGCCGGATATCGACGGCGGCCTGATCGGTGGCGCGTCGCTCAAGTCGGTCGACTTTTCGAAGATCGTTGCCGCAACGGCACAGGGAGCCTGCGAATGAGCAACGAGAAAGTCGCACTCATCATCCTCGACGGTTACGGCATCGGTGAGCCGAACGACAGCAATGCCATTTACACGGCCAAAACACCGGTGATGGACAGTCTCCTGCAGCGCTGGCCGCACACGAAGCTGTCTGCCTCCGGGCTGGATGTCGGCCTGCCGGACGGCCAGATGGGCAACAGCGAGGTCGGTCATACGAACATCGGCTCCGGCCGTGTCGTGTTTCAGGACCTGCCGCGCATCACCAAGGCCATCGAGGACGGTACGTTTTTTGCTAACCCGGTCTATGCAGCAGCGCTTGACAATGCGGCGAACGGCAAGGCTTTGCATATCCTCGGCCTGCTGTCCGACGGCGGAGTTCACAGCCACATTCAGCACATTTTCGCCATGGTGAAAATGGCGCATGACCGCGGCATCGAGCGGGTGTACCTTCATTGCTTCCTGGATGGCCGCGATGTCGCGCCCACAAGCGGCGCTGGCTATGTCCGGCAGCTGCGTGACTACTGCACTGAGCTCGGAACCGGCAAGATCGCGACGCTGCAGGGCCGCTTCTATGGCATGGATCGCGACAAACGCTGGGATCGCATCGAGGCCAGCTACAATGCTATGGTCTGCGGTGAGGGCGTGCAGGATTCTGACCCTGTCCACGCGATGGAGGCAAGCTATGCCGCCGGTGTGACGGATGAATTCGTCAAGCCAGTCGTCTGTGTCCCGGAAGGGAAAATTCAATCCGGCGACAGCGTGATCTTCATGAATTTCCGCCCTGACCGCGCGCGGGAAATGACCTATGCGCTCACGCAGCCGGATTTTGACGGCTTTGCACGCAAGGCTGTTGTGGAAAACCTGCACTACGTCTGCACGACGCGCTATGACGAGAAACTGAGTGATCTCCCGGTCGCTTTTCCGCCCGAGGAGCTGCACGATACGCTTGGCGAGATTGTCAGCGCCCACGGTCTGCGTCAGCTGCGCATTGCGGAGACGGAGAAATACGCACACGTTACATTCTTCTTCAATGGCGGCACGGAGACGCAGTATCCCGGCGAGGATCGTGTACTCATCCCGTCGCCGCGTGAGTACCCAACTTACGACCTGATTCCCGAGATGAGCGCCGTCGAAGTCAAAGACGAGCTGGTCCGGCGTATCCGCACCGGTACCTATGACATGATTGTCTGCAATTTCGCCAACTGCGACATGGTCGGCCACACGGGCGTAATGGCGGCCGCCGTTCAGGCGGTCGAGTGCGTGGATCGCTGCCTCGGCGAAGTTGTTGCGGCGGCGCAGGAGATGGGCTACACACTGCTCGTCACCGCTGACCATGGCAACGCCGACTGTATGGCGGAACCCGACGGCTCGCCGAACACGGCGCACACGACGAATCTTGTGCCGCTGGTGCTCGTTGGCCGCGATCTGCCGCTGCGCCCGCACGGCCGTCTTTCCGATATCGCACCCACCATGCTCGAGCTCATGCACATTGAGTCCAAACCCGCAATGACAGGCGAGAGCCTTATCGAAAAATCATAAAGGAGTAGAAACATGAAGGATTATTTTGAAATTGTGGACGTCAGCGCCAGAGAGATTCTGGATTCCCGCGGCAACCCGACCGTGGAAGTGGAAGTCACGCTCGATGACGGCACTGTCGGCCGTGCGGCTGTTCCGTCCGGCGCTTCCACCGGCATCTACGAAGCCTGCGAGCTGCGCGACGGTGATAAGAGCTGTTACCTCGGCAAGGGCGTGCTCAAGGCCGTGGAGAATGTGAACGTCGAGATTGCGGAGGCGCTGCAGGGCATGAACGTCTTGGATCAGACCTCGATCGACAAGCTCCTCATTGAGCTTGACGGTACGCCGAACAAGACCCGTCTCGGTGCCAACGCCATCCTTGGCGTGTCTCTCGCGTGCGCCAAGGCCGGCGCGCTGGCGACCGGTCAGAGCCTGTATAACTACATCGGCGGCTGCAATGCCAAGACCCTTCCGGTGCCGATGATGAACGTGCTCAACGGCGGCGCGCATGCCACCGGCAGCAATGTGGATATTCAGGAGTTCATGATCATGCCCGTCGGTGCCAAGAGCTTCTCCGAGGCGCTGCGCATGTGTTCGGAAGTGTTCCACGTGCTCAAGAAGGTTGTCCCGGCCTCCGGAGTGGGCGATGAGGGCGGTTACGCACCGAACCTCGACAGCGACGAGGATGCGCTCAAGGCGCTCGTCAAGGCCATCGAGCTGGCTGGCTACAAGCCGTATGACGACTTTATGATCGCCATCGACAGCGCCTGCTCCGAGTGGTTCAACGCCGAGGACGGCTGCTATCATCTGCCGAAGCGCGGCATCGTCATGACCCGCGAGCAGATGGTCGATATGTATGCCGACTTTGTGGAGAAGTATCCGATCATCTCCCTCGAGGACGGCATGGCCGAGGATGACTGGGAGGGCTGGCAGATGCTCATGGACCGCCTCGGCAAGAAGATTCAGCTCGTCGGCGACGATCTGTTTGTCACGAACGTCCAGCGCATCAAGAAGGGCATTGAACTCGGCGCAGCCAATGCGGTGCTCATCAAGCTCAACCAGATTGGCACCCTGACCGAGACGCTCGACGCCATCCAGATGGCGCACCGCGCCGGCTGGACGGCTGTCGTTTCGCACCGCTCCGGCGAGACGGAGGATACCACGATCGCGGACATTTCCGTCGCCGTCAACGCCGGCCAGATCAAGACCGGCGCGCCGAGCCGCACGGACCGCGTCGCGAAGTACAACCAGCTCCTGCGCATCGAGGATGAGCTGTTTGACGTGGCGCAGTATCCCGGCAAGGATGCGTTCTTCAGCATCAAAAAGTAATTTTCCCCAACCGGTATAAAAGGTGTTTGCGTGGGTGACAATACCCATGCAAACACCTTTTTTCTTGGAGGGAAACACGATGGAACCGAACAAGGACAAGAAACCGGAAAAGAGATCCGTAAGCTTCATCGAAGGCAAGGGCTTCTACATAGCCCTCGTCCTGTGCGCAGCGGTGATCGGCGTTTCCGCCTGGTCACTGCTGTCGGGTACGAAGACTATGGATGATGGACGCGGCCAGGATGCGGTGCTGGAAGTCACGCCCGTGCCGACGATCCCCGTGCCGGTGACGCCGGCGCCCACGCCGGAAGCAACATTGGAGCCGGAAATTCCGGCCGAGGACGCCGCAGAAACGGCGGCACAGGACACGTATGCCTGGCCGGTGGATGGCGCCGTGCTGCGGCCGTATGCCATGACGGCGCTGGCCTATGACGAGACCATGTCCGACTGGCGCACGCATGACGGCATTGATATTGAGGCCCAATATGGCACGGTCGTTTCGGCCATGGCGTCCGGGACGGTCACGAAGGTGTACTATGATGATCTGTATGGAACGACCGTCGTGACCGAGCGGGAAGACGGCCTACGGTGCACGTACGCCAATCTTGAGTCGATCCCGACGGTAAATGTTGGCGATCAGGTGTCGGTAGGGGATACCATCGGTTCGGTCGGTGATTCTGCCGGCTGTGAGTCGGCGCAAGAGAGCCATCTGCATCTGTCCGTTGCGGCCTCTGGTCAGAGCGTGTCGCCGCTGGACTATTTGCCGCAAAAAAATTAAAAATTCGCCGCAAAACTTATTGACAAAGGGAGCATTGTTTGGTACAATGTTCCTTGCGTTTGGCAGTTGGCGAGACGCGAACAACATGGCGGCATAGCTCAGTTGGCCAGAGCATTCGGTTCATACCCGAAGTGTCCCCGGTTCGAATCCAGGTGCCGCTACCAAGGGGATGCTGCACCTGCAGCATCCCATCTTAGGCCCGTTGGTCAAGTGGTTAAGACACCGCCCTTTCACGGCGGTAACATGGGTTCGAGTCCCGTACGGGTCACCATTTGGAGGCTTAGCTCAGCTGGTTAGAGCGCATGCTTCACACGCATGAGGTCGATGGTTCGAGCCCATTAGTCTCCACCAAAAATCACCGGAATCTCCTGATTCCGGTGATTTTCTTCCATAATTCGTGACTTTTTTGGGTGCTTAATTTTTGCCGTTTCTTCAAGACTCACAACCTGACCCACACGGGGAAAGGACCGGAAAGTACCGGACAGGGCCAGACAGGAGATTCCCTGTCCGGCCCCGTATTTTTTTGCCGTATTTACCGCATCTGCTGGCTGATGACACCGCCGATGGTGTCGGCAGCGTCCTGTTTCATCTGGGCCGTGGCGTGGGTGTAGGTGTTTAACGTGAACCCGGCTGAGTAATGGCCCAGCGCGCCGGACAGCGTTTTCACATCCACCCCGTTTTTTAGGGACAGCGTGGCGAAGGTATGCCGTTACGGTATAATAACGACAAACAGAAAAAGCCTTTATTTTCAAGGGGTTTGAGCGTTTGTCGTCTTTTATTCAATTCCTTTTCCAAGTTGAAAATTGACGAAAACTATAAAGAAAAAAGGAGGCTGTTTTATT
>DBFWVW010000076.1:0-10138 GCA_048217285.1 Oscillospiraceae bacterium | reverse complement strand
GCCTTACTATATTGTCATAGTAAAGTAATAAGCGTATGCAAAAAAGTAGTTACGGTTCATGATATTTGCTCCGATTCTGATGAAAAATCCTGATGGTTCGAGTATAAAAACTTCGCGGTAAAATGTCAACCGCAAATTTGTACAAATTCCGCATTTTTTTGCGCCCCGGCGTACAGCAGATGTCCAAGAGGCGGAAAACAGTGTGCGGGGGCGGCGTATGCCGCCCCCGTGGGGAATTGCTGGTGCCGGGGAATTATGAAAAAGAGGATTCAAGCATTGACCACGTGCTCGACGTAGCCCATGAGGATCATGGCGACCTGGGCGCGGGAAGCGCTGCCCTGCGGGTCGAGGATCGTCTGCGTGCCGCGCACCGTGCCGCTGATAATGCCGGCCGCATTCGCCCATGCGAGCGCTGACTGTGCCCAATCAGACACGCTGCCG
Organism: Oscillospiraceae bacterium; assembly: GCA_048217285.1. Taxonomy (GTDB): domain Bacteria; phylum Bacillota; class Clostridia; order Oscillospirales; family Oscillospiraceae; genus CAG-103. Next base: position 9,697 of record DBFWVW010000076.1, on the reverse strand, counting down.
GCGTCCGGGAACGCCGAGAGGTCGGCGCGCGCGCTGACATCATAGCCCCTGCTCTGCGCGTAGTTGAAGAGGATCACGGCCGTCTGCTCGCGCGTGACGGCGCCGCTGGGATCGAAGCGGCCATTACCGACACCGGCGACCACACCATTCTCTGCCGCCCAGGTGACGGCGTCCGTGTACCACGCGCCGTCCGGCACATCGTCAAATATATTGGTGCCCTTCGGTGCGGGCTCACCTGCGAGCCGCCACAGCACCGACACAAGCATGGCACGGGTCATGGTCACATCCGGGGCAAAGGTCGTATCGGTCGTGCCGGCGAAGAGCCCGTTGTTATAGGCATAGGCCGCCGCGCCGTAGTACCAGCTGCCGGCAGGCACATCCGTGAACGGGAAGCGCGCGATTGCCGTCACACCGGAGATCACATCGAAGGCGTAGGTCTGCTGCTGCGCATCCCACGCACCGCCAACGGCGGAGATGGTGCCGTCATCCGCGAGGCTCCACGCGGTGCGCGCATCCGCTGCGCGCACCGGAATGCTGGCGCGCACACTGCCGGCGGGATAGCTCGCCGCCGCGCCGTCCACGGTGACGGAGGCGCCGGCAAGCGTGGCCGTGGCCGCCTGCGTGCCGAGAGCACGCTGCTGCGCAGCGTTGAGAGAGGCTCCCGTGAGTGAGACGGCAACGTCCTTGTGCAGGTCGAGCGCCGCGAGCGCAGCGGCATCGAGCGTGACGGTACCGGCCGCAAACTTCACCTGCAGGGACGCAACGCCCGCATTGCGCGCGTTGATGATCGAACGGCCGGAGAGAATCACCGTGTCGGCTGCGGGATCAGTAGCGTCGACCGTCACAGTCGCGCCGGACTGGGCGTCCGTTGCCGCGCGGAGCTGGCGGCTGGTAAGAAAGACCGTAGAAGTGCTGCCCTGCACATACGCCTGCGTGACCGCAGCGCTGCTGCCGCTGACGGGCAGGAGGCGAACCTGCGCGTCGCTGCCGCCGGCGATGAGGAAGGTCATGTCGTTGTCGTTCGGGCAGTTGTTGTCCACGCTCATGGAAACGACGATGTTCACAAGCAGATTATTGAGCTGGCTTTTGAGATACTTGGTAAACAGCCCCTGAAACTTCGTAAAGAGCACGCTGCCGCGGCCGAACGCATCTTTGGCAACGATCTCGAGCACCTGATCGAGCAGGGCGCCGCTGCGGAGCTGATCGACGCCGGACTGCACCCAGGCAGGATAGTTACCGTCGTCCTCGCCGGCGAGGTTACACTGGTAGATCCAGTTGGCAAAATCCAGCAGGTTCTTGCCGTCCGCGATCGGAACGGCGGCCACATCGTCAATGATCTGATCGATTTTCTCCACGATCTTGGTGACCGGCCAGGTGTCCTCCGGCAGATACTTGCTGAAGAACGACTTGATGAAGCTGCCCGCGACCGTCTTGAGCATATCGGTCGAGAAGCCGTGCGCGCGGCCATACTCCGTGAGATCGTCGATCGTCTTGGCCGTGCCGGTCAGCGGGTCGGTATAGCTGATGGGGCCGAAATGCGTGCGCGTGCCGGTGGCGACGACTGTCGCATCCGCGCTGCGGCGGACCTCCACGAAGCGCAGCGGCGACGGGTAGGTCAGACCGGAGCCGGTCTCAATATCATAAATGGTATTGCCGGCATCCGTGGTCTTGGCGGCGATATCGACCGCGTGCATATGGCCGGTGAACATGACGCTCATGCCGGCATCGGCATACTCCTGCGCAATACGCTCATAGCCGTTGACAAGGTACATGGGCAGGATGGTCGGTTCGACGTCAAAATGGGCCACCAGGCCGTGATGCTGCATGCCGAGCACGACATCGCCGCGGGCTTTGGCTTCCTGGATCTGGGCAATGACCCACTGCTCGAGATCGGCGCTGATGGCGCCGCTCGTCTCGTGCTCGTCCTCACCGGTGGAGGTGTTGTCCGAGCTGTAGCGGCCGGTGTCAACCACGACAAGGGTGAAGCCGTCCGCCGGGCGGGCAACATAGGACAGGCCGCCCGCTTCCTTGCCGGCCGGCGGGGTATAGGTCGCGATGACGGTCGGGTCGGAATATACGAAGTCATAGATCTGCTTGAAATCTTCCGGATGCGTGCGCGTGGCGGGCACCGCCTTGCCATCGGGCGTGTTGAAGTTCAGCGCGTCCGAGTTGCGGATGTCATGGTTGCCGTTGATGACGTAGATCTTCATGCCCGGCACTTCCTTCTGCAGCTGCTGGAGCTGCTTTGCCAGCGCCTTGTGGCACTCCTGCTCGCCGTCCTTGGTCAGGTCTCCGGACAGCAGGAGCACGTCCGGCTTGTCCTCACGCACAGCATCGAGCAGCGTGCGCAGGATGGCGTCGCTCTCGGAGAACATTTTGCGGTCGCTGTTGAGCGCAGTCTCATAATCTTCCGTGTTGCGGATCATGGACGGCGACAGATAATGGTCGTCGGACATGACGGCGATCTTCAGCGTGTCGGTATCCGATTCGCCCTGCGTATCCTGCGCGGCGAAAACCGGCACGCTCAGGGTCAGCACCAGCGCGACTGCCAGCAGCAGCGACAGCAGGTGGGACCCCATGCGTTTTGTGTGCTTCATACTTTCTCCTCCAACATTCTGGTTTCTGGCTCGTGCAAACTTACACTCCTGTTTTACACAGAACGTGTAAAGTCTGAAACCGCAGGTATGTAAAGTTCCTGTGCGGCAACATATTGTAAATTTTACATTCCCGTTCCGGAGCGCCGCGCCAGTCAGCCGCACGGTAATGCCACTGTATCATGCGCGCGCCCGGATTGCAACCAGAATTCAACAGTTCCGGCGAAAACGGAAAAATACCGGCCGCCGGGTACGTTCCGCCTTGACAAGCTGCTCCGTTCGGCCTATGATGAGATGTAACAAATACGGGGAGCCGTTTCGGCTGAGAGTAAGCATCCGCTTAGACCCGCACACCTGATTTGGGCAATGCCAACGTAGGGATTCATACTGCCGGACCACAACAGCAGCACTCTTTACGGGCGCTGCTGTTTTTTTCATGCAGGCATCCCCCAAAAAAGAAAGGAGCCATTTTCTATGGAACAAGTCCTCAAGACCATGCTCGAGAACGTGCGCGCAAAAACGCCGCTCGTGCACAACATTACAAATTACGTCACCGTCAACGACGTGGCAAACGTTCTTCTGGCGGCCGGCGGCTCGCCGATCATGTCCGACGATGCCGATGATGTCGAGGACATCACGAGCATCTGCGGCGGGCTGAACATCAACATCGGCACGCTCAACAAAAACACCATTCCCTCAATGTTTCTCGCCGGAAAAAAGGCCAACGAGCTGGGCCACATCGTCCTGCTCGACCCCGTGGGCGCGGGCGCGAGCCGGCTGCGCACCGACACGGCCAACCGCCTCATGCAGGAGGTGCGCTTTGATGCCGTGCGCGGCAACATCTCCGAGATCAAGACGCTCTGCACCGGCAGCGGCAGCACCAAGGGCGTGGACGCCGACGCGGTCGACGCCGTGACGGAGGCAAACCTCGATGACGGTGTGCAGCTCGTCAAGGCCTTCGCGCAGAAAACCGGCTGCATCGTCGCCGTGACCGGCGCGATCGACCTCGTGAGCGACGGCGAGCGCTGCTGGTGCATCCGCAACGGCCGTGCGGAGATGAGCCGCATCACCGGCACGGGCTGCCAGCTCTCGGGGCTGATGACGGCATTTCTGGTCGCGAACCCCGATCACAAGCTCGACGCCGCAGCGGCGGCCGTGTGCATGATGGGTCTCGCGGGCGAGATCGGCTGGGCCAATATGCAGCCCGGCGACGGCAACAGCACCTACCGCAACCGCATCATCGACGCCATTTTCAACATGACCGGCGACGCGCTGGAGGAAGGAGCCAAATATGAACTGCGATAAAGCATCTCTGCTGCTCTACGCCGTAACCGACCGCTCGTGGCTGCACGGTCAGACACTCTACGAGCAGGCCGAGCAGGCGCTGCAGGGCGGCGCAACGTTTTTGCAGCTGCGCGAGAAGGAACTCGACGAAGCGCACTTCAAAGAGGAGGCCATTGCGCTCAAGGCGCTCTGCCGGCAGTACGGCGTACCGTTCGTGCTCGATGACAACGTGGCGCTTGCCGTCGAGACGGACGCCGACGGCGTGCACGTCGGCCAGAGCGACATGGCGGCCGGAAAAGTGCGCGAGCTGATCGGCCCGGACAAGATCCTCGGCGTGTCGGCCCAGACGGTGGAAGACGCGCTGCTGGCAGAGCGCAATGGCGCGGACTATCTCGGCGTGGGCGCCGTGTTCCCGACCGGGACAAAGGCCGATGCCGACGCCGTGAGCTATGATACGCTGCGCAACATCTGCGCGGCCGTATCCATCCCGGTCATTGCCATCGGCGGCATCACGAAGGACAATGCCGCCAAGCTCGCCGGCAGCGGCATCGTCGGCGTCGCCGTCGTGAGCGCGATCTTCGCGCAGCCGGACATTCCCACCGCCACGCGGGAGCTGAAGTCCGCCGTGCGCGCGGCGCTGAACCTGTAACCCCCTGCGCGCGGGCGCAGACAGAATAGAAAACAGCGGCGGATTGGGGGCACCACCTTCTGTCGCTCAACAAAATTGATGCTGAAAAGGAGACAGAATATGAAGACAGCATTAACGATCGCCGGAAGCGATTCCAGCGGAGGCGCCGGTATTCAGGCCGATCTGAAAGCCATGACCATGAATGGCGTGTTTGCCATGAGTGCGATCACGGCGCTGACCGCCCAGAACACGACCGGCGTACAGGGTATTTTTGAAGTGACACCGGCATTTCTCGGCCAGCAGATCGATAGCGTCTTTACCGACATCCGGCCTGACGCGGTGAAGATCGGCATGGTCGCGTCCTCCGGCCTCATCGAGGTCATTGCCGAGCGGCTGCAGCACTATGCGGCGCAAAACATCGTCGTCGACCCCGTGATGGTCGCCACGAGCGGCGCGCGGCTCATCTCCGAGGACGCCATCGCCACGCTTGAGGCGCGGCTGCTGCCGCTCGCCACCGTGCTCACGCCCAACATTCCGGAGGCGGAAGTGCTCTCGGGCCTGACCATCACCTCCCCCGACGACATGATCGCCGCCGGCAAAGCCATCAGCGAGCGCTACGGCTGCGCCGTCCTGTGCAAGGGCGGGCACCGGCTCAACGACGCCAATGATCTCCTATACCGCAACGGCGGCTATGCGTGGTTCAACGGCAAGCGCATCGACAACCCCAACACCCACGGCACCGGCTGCACACTCTCGAGCACCATCGCGGCCAACCTCGCCAAGGGCTATGATCTGGACACGGCCGTCCGGCGCGCGAAGGAGTACCTCTCCGGCGCACTGGCCGCCATGCTCGACCTCGGCGCCGGCTCCGGCCCGATGGACCATGCGTTTGACCTCAAGCCCGAGTACCGGCAGGAGGCCTGAACGTGAAAAAAACCTCTGCATTTCAAAACAGCCTCATCTGGTTTGGCGCGGCCGTATCCATCGCGGAGATCCTCACCGGTACGTACTTTGCGCCTCTCGGCTTCACGAAGGGCCTGCTGGCCATCCTCATCGGCCACGTCATCGGCTGCGCGATGTTCTTCTTCGCGGGCCTCATCGGCGGCCGCACCGGCCGCAGCGCCATGGGCACGGTCGAGCTGAGCTTCGGCCGCATCGGCTGCCTGTTTTTCGCGGCGCTCAACGTGCTGCAGCTCGTCGGCTGGACATCCATCATGATCTATGACGGCGCGCTCGCGACCAACACCGTGCTCGGCATCGGCAAGTGGGTGTGGTGTCTCGTCATCGGCGCGCTCATCGTGGTATGGATCGCCGTCGGCATCAAAAACCTCGGCTGGATCAACAAGATCGCCATGGCAGCGCTGTTCATCCTCTCAATCGTGCTGTGCGTAGTAGTGTTTCGCGGCGGCACACCCGTCACGGCGCCGGACGACAGCCTGAGCTTCGGCGCGGCGGTCGAGCTCGCCGTGGCCATGCCGCTGTCGTGGCTGCCGCTCATCTCCGACTATACGCGCGAGGCCGAAAAGCCCTTCGCCGCCACGCTCTCGAGCACGCTGACCTACGGCATCGTCAGCTGCTGGATGTACGTCATCGGCATGGGCGCCGCCATCTTCACCGGCGAAGGCGACATCGCGCTCATCATGGTCAAGGCCGGTCTCGGCGTGGCCGCGCTGCTCATCCTCATCCTCTCGACCGTCACGACGACGTTCCTCGATGCGTACAGCGCCGGCATCTCCGCCGAGTCTCTGTCGAAGAAGATCAACGGCAAGCACGCCGCGCTCATCGTGACCGTCATCGGCACGCTCTGCGCCATCTGCTTCCCGATGGACGACATTACGAACTTCCTGTACCTGATCGGCTCCGTGTTCGCACCGATGATTGCCATTCAGATCACGGACTTTTTCCTGCTCCGGCGCGGCGGTGCGAGCGGCAAGCTCGACGTGTGCAACGCCGTCGTCTGGGTGCTGGGCTTCGTGCTCTACCGCGTGCTCATGACCGTGGACATCCTGGTCGGCAACACGCTGCCCGACATGGCCGGTACGATGCTCCTGTGCCTGATCGCACACAAGATCGTTCCGGACAAGGCCAAGGCTGCTTGAGCTTTTTTGCGAAACCTGCCAAGCCGAAAACGCCCGCACGGTGTGCGGGCGTTTTTGCGTCTTGAATTCCTAGCAAAGCCGTGTTATTTTAAGGGCAGGAAAACCGAATGGAGGCAGACATATGAAAGATCTCAAGCCAACGTGCCGCATCGCCGTGGTGCAGGCGGCGCCGGTGCTGTTTGATAAAACTGCGTGTACGGACAAGGCCGTGCGCCTGATCGCCGCGTGCGCGCAGCACGGCGCGGAGCTGATCGTGTTCCCGGAGCTGTTCATCCCCGGCTATCCGTACGGCATGACGTTCGGCTTCACGGTCGGCGCGCGCAACGAGGACGGCCGCAAGGACTGGCAGCTCTAGTATGACAACTCCATCGTCGTGCCCGGGCCGGAGACGGAGCGCCTCGCCGCGGCGGCAAAGGCCGCGGGCGCCTATGTGAGCATCGGTGTGTCGGAGCGCGACGGCGTGACGGGGACACTCTATAACTCAAACCTCATCTTCTGCCCCGACGGCTCACTTGCGCCTGTGCACCGCAAGCTCAAGCCCACCGGGGCCGAGCGCGTGGTCTGGGGTGACGCCGACTGCGGGTATTTCCCGGTCGTGGACACGCCGTGGGGGCCGATGGGCAATCTCATCTGCTGGGAGAGCTATATGCCGCTCGCGCGCACGGCGCTGTATGAAAAGGGCGTGACGCTCTATATCTCGCCGAACACGAACGACAACCCCGAATGGCAGGCCACCGTGCAGCACATCGCGCTCGAGGGCCGCTGCTACTTCATCAACTGCGACATGGTCTTTCACCGTGAGGATTCCCCCGCCGGGCTGCACTGCCCGGACGAGATCGCGCTCCTGAACGACATTCCCTGCCGCGGCGGCAGCTGCATCGTCGATCCCTACGGGCACTATGTCGTGCAGCCGGTGTGGGACACCGAGGACATTCTCTACGCCGAGCTGGATATGCAGCGCGTGCCCGCGAGCCGCATGGAGCTCGACGTGTGCGGTCACTATGCGCGGCCGGACGTGCTGCGCCTGACCGTGCAGGACGCGTGAAAGGAGTCGCCGTATGAAGCTTGCCATGGCGCAGATGTCCATGACCGGAAGCATGGACGAAAACCTGAAAAAATCTCTCGCCTTCTGCGACGCCGCCGCAGGCTGCGACCTGCTGTTTTTCCCCGAAGTGCAGCTCACGCCGTTTTTCCCGCAGTATGAAGGCAGGAACGTGGACGCCTATGTCGTCCCGGCGGGTAGCCGGACGGTACAGACTTTCGCGGACAAGGCAAAGGAGCACCGGCTCTATCTCTCGCCGAATATGTACCTGGAGCAGGACGGCAAGCGCTATGACGCCTCGCTCTGGCTGACACCGGAGGGCGAATGTGCGGGCGTGGCCAAGATGGTGCACATCATGCAGGCGGCGCAGTTTTACGAGCGCGACTACTACACCCCGTCCGAGGACGGTTTCCTCGTGTTTGACACGCCGCAGGGCCGCATCGGCATCGTGATCTGCTTTGACCGGCACCTGCCGGAGAGCATCCGCACGTGCGCGCTCAAGGGGGCGGACCTCGTCATCATCCCGACGGCGAACACGAAAAGCGAACCGATGGAGCTCTTCGAGTGGGAGATCCGCGTACAAGCGATGCAAAACCAGATCTTTGTCGCCATGTGCAACCGCGTGGGGCGCGAGGATGGGATGGACTTTGCCGGTGAGTCGCTGATCGCGCACCCAAGCGGCGACGTGATCTGCAAGGCCGATGACCGCGAGCAGCTCATCGTGCAGGAGCTCGACCTCTCGGAGGCAAAGCTCTGGCGCGAGCAAAAACGCCCATACCTCAAGCAGCGGCGGCCGGAGTGCTACCTGTAAACAGAGGAAAACCCGCATCGGGATTCCGGTGCAGGTTCTGCTCTTCATGGATCGTTTCATTTATATTCCGGGCACTGGTAACGGGGCTTGCCCTGGCTCTTGTGCCCGTACTCAATGGCGGACACCGGACAGCCGCAGATGCAGGCCATGCAGTGCGTGCACGCACCGTTCCAGTGCGGGCGGCGCTCCACAAGGTCAATCCCATTGACCGGGCAGCTCAGCGCACACTTGCCGCAGCCGATACACGCATCCGAGACCGTGAACGGCCTGGACTTGACAAAGCACTTATAAAAGATCGTGTTCACCGGGCCGGTCTTGAACCGGTCGATCGGGCCGACCTTCTGCGCCGGGAACGGCTCGCCGCGCTGCACGCAGGCAATGCCCCGGTCGATGGACGGCTGCGCCGCCGTGATGATCTGCGCGGATTCCTCCGCGCCTGGCACGTAGAACATGGCGACGTAGTTTTCCGGCATGACGACCTGTAGCACGCCTTGGTAATCCAGCCCGATGTCCGCGCACAGCGCCGCGATGCGGCTGCCGGCGTTGCCGATCTCGCTGCCGCAGGTCATGACAAAGTAGGCCTTTTTGCTCCCGGTAAAACGGCCGCGGCGGAGGAAATCCGCGAAAATGTGCGGGATCTGCCAGCCGTATGTCGGCGAGACAAACACCCATGGCCGGTCGGAATACAGGTCGGCGGACGTGTCGTTTTTGATGTATTCGTTCGCAACGATGAGATCGTCGCCAAGGGCGGCGGCGAAGCGTTGGGCAACATAGCGGCTGTTGCCGGTGCCGGTGTAATAGACGATCATGGTGCTTCCCCCAAACATATGATTTTGCACAGTATAGCACACCTGCGCCCCGATTTCCAGCCGGACGTTGTGTCCGGGTGCCCAATGTGCTACAATGGGAAAAACACCGCAATCTATGGGAGGGACCGCATTTGTATTGGTATACCATCGGGCAGACGCTCACGCAGCAGGAACGTGCACCCGCGCCGGAGCAGCCCGCCGTCGTGCTGCTGACGTCCGAAGAGCTGTCACACCAGCCGGCACTCTCCGGTCTGGAGCGGACGCTGCACCACACGCCACCGGCACGCGACGCCCGCGTATGCAAGGCTGAGGTGCGCTCGGACTGCCTGTCGGGTACGCTCGTGCTGCCACGTCAGGGCAAGGACGGCAAGCCGCTCGCCTGCGGCTATCTCGTTACGGCAAAGCGCGTTGTGCTCGTGGACGACGAAGG
>DBFWVW010000075.1:0-18646 GCA_048217285.1 Oscillospiraceae bacterium | reverse complement strand
GGCAAAATCGATGCCCGGCAGCTTTGCGCGCAGCTGGGGCAGGAGGGCAAAAGCGTGTTCCTGCTCGGGGCCAAGCCCGGCGTCGCGGACGCGGCGGCGGAGAAAATGCGTGCACGCTTTCCCGGCCTTGTCATCGCCGGGACGAACGACGGCTATTTCCGGGAGGACGATCCCGTTGTGGAAAAGATCAACGCTGCGCAGCCGGATCTGTTGCTCGTGTGCCTTGGCGCACCGAAGCAGGAACTCTGGATGCAGCGCAACGCATCGCGTCTGCGCGTTGGCCTTATGGCAGGACTCGGCGGCAGTTTGGACGTGTTTGCCGGCAATGTCAAGCGCGCCCCAAAGTTTTTCCAGAAGCTTGGACTTGAGTGGTTTTACCGGCTCCTCAAGGAGCCGAAGCGTATCGGCCGCATGATGAAGCTGCCGAAATTCCTGTTTGCGGCCATCGGCTGCAAACTCCGGGGGAAGAAACACCATGGCGAAGGGTAAACTGATTGTACTGGAGGGCATTGACGGCAGCGGAAAATCCGCGCAGTACCGCCACCTGTGCACTCGTTTTGATGAGCTGGGCATGGCCTATCACCATATTGTTTTTCCGCGCTATGATCAGGAGTCGTCGGCGCTTATCCGTATGTATCTCAACGGCGCGTTCGGCGCGCACCCGTCGGACGTGAATGCCTATGCCGCATCTACATTTTTTGCGGTCGACCGCTATGCGTCTTACCGTACCGACTGGGGACAGATTTATGAAAGCGGCGGCCTGATCCTCTCTGACCGCTACACGACCTCGAACGCCATTCATCAGGGCTCCAAGCTTCCGGAGGCGGAGTTGCCGGCCTTTTTTGACTGGCTGTATGACCTGGAGTACAACAAAATGGGCCTGCCGCACCCGGATCTGGTGCTCTATCTGGATGTGGATTTGCCGACCTCGCTCAAGCGGATGCAGCACCGGCAGGAAAAGCACAACACCAAGGCTGACATTCATGAGCAGGACGTAACCTATCTGGAAAACTGCCTGCGCATTGGCCGCCTCGCCGCCGCACACTATGGCTGGACGGTCATTCCGTTCATGAAAGACGGAGCCGAGCGCGAGCTGGAAGAAAAGCACGAGGAGATCTTCTCCATCATCCGTAGCGCGCTGTGAGCATTTCCGAGGAAAAGGCCGCGCTGCGCGCGGACATACAAAGGCGGCTTTCGCAGCGAGACCCGGCAGATAACGCCATGTGTGATGTGCGCATCACGCAGTATGTACTTTCGCTGCCGGAGTTTCAGGCTGCGGAGCGGGTCTTTGCTTACTGCAGTGCTGTGCCAGAGGTGGACACGCATCCCATCCTTGCGCAGGCGCGGCGCCGCGGCAAAACGGTCGCGCTCCCGGTTACGCAGCCGGATGGGCAGATGCAGTTTGCACGCTATGACGGTGCGCTCGTGCCCGGACGCTACGACATTCCGGAACCGCCGCGCAGCGCGCAGGTCATGCTGCCGCAGCCCGGCGACCTGATACTCGTTCCGGCGCTGGCCTATGACCGCGCAGGGCGGCGCCTTGGCCGCGGCGGCGGGTACTATGACCGCTTTCTGGTGTGTGCGGACTGTTGCACCGTGGGTCTGATTCGCGCGGCGTTTTTGTTTGATGCACTGCCGGCCGAATGGAACGATGTGCCGGTTTCTGCCGTCATAACCGAGGACGGTGTTTTGCGCCCACAGGAAAAACCGGGGCTCCCGGAGGAGCCCCGATCGATACCGACCCGTTAGCAGCCGCAGCCGCAGCCGTTATTGTTGTTCTCGCAGCCGCAGTTGCCCCAGCCGCCGCAGCAGAAGAGCAGGATCAGAATGAGGATGATCCAGAGACAGCTATTATTATTTCCGCAGCACATAACCAAAACCCTTTCTCCGCGCAACTGATTTTTGCGCAGCCAGACCCCGCGCGGTGCATGGATCTGGCGCGATGTTTTCCGGAAAGACCGGAGAAACGGCGCCGTTTCCGTCCGTCGCCTTATCTTATGCCCCGAGGGGCATGGGGGTTCCTCCGCCGTGTGGGCGGCAGGGACGAATTCCACGTTGACAGGGAGACCGAACCATGTCTGATCACTTTAAGAACTTTGATGAGCTGTTCCGCGACGAGCGGGATTCGTCCCGCCCTCCGCGCCCAGCCCAATCGCGGCCGGCAGCCGCACAGCCTGTTCGTCGCCGTCCTGCACAGCAGGAGGGACAGCAGCGTTCCGCGCGTCCGGCCCAGCCGCGCCCGGTGCAGCCGGAAGGGCAGCAGCGTCCCGCGCGTCCGGCCCAGCCGCGTCCGGTGCAGCCGGAAGGGCAGCAGCGCTCCGCGCGTCCGGCCCATCCGCGCCCGGTGCAGCCGGAAGGACAGCAGCGCTCCGCGCGTCCGGCCCAGCCGCGCCCGGTGCAGCCGGAAGGGCAGCAGCGTCCCGTCCGTCCACGGCCCGTGCAGCCGCATCCCCAGGGCCAGTCGGATCAGGCACGGAACCTGCACGCCGAACAGTCGCAGCCGGTGCAGCATCCTGCCCGGCCGCGCCCGGAACAGCCGCACGTTGCGCGCCCGCAGCCAGCTCAGCGTCCCATACCCGAGACGGAGATGGCGGAGCCGGAAGTTCAGCGCCGTGCCGGACGCAGCGGCTGCCTCGGAGGCCTGATCTATTTTGCCTTTGTTGTCAGCATTAGCATCATTCTCGCCTGTGTCGGCTGGATGGCGGCATCGGACGTGCTCGCGCTCAATAAGGAGCCGGTCACGGCGACGGTCACGCTTGACAAGTCGGAGTTCAAGGATGTCACCATTTCGTATACGGATGCCGACGGCAACGCCAAGGTGCGTTCTGGTCATCAGGTGAGCGTCGGCTATGTAGCAAAGCAGCTCAAGGATGCCGGCATCATCAAGTACAAAGGCCTCTTCCAGCTTTATTGCAGTGTCTCGCACGCGAAAACGAAGATCGACCCCGGCACGTATGAACTGAGCACGAACTACGATTATCGTGCGCTCGTCAAGAAAATGCAGGTTGGTTCCGGTGCAATGGTCACGACCAAGGTCACCATCCCCGAGGGCTATACGATGGAGCAGATCTTCCAAAAGCTTGAGGATGAAAACGTCTGCTCGTATGATGACCTCATGGATGCTGCGGCCAATTATTCCTACAACTATTCGTTCATCGACCAGAGCATGCAGGGTGACGCCAAACGCCTGGAAGGGTTCCTGTTCCCGGACACGTATGAGTTCTATCAGGGTATGCAGGCGTCGAGCGCCATTAACAAGTTCCTGGAGAACTTCCATGACCGCATCACGGCCGAGATGCTTGAAAAAGCGGACGAACGCGGCATGACCATGCAGGAGGTCGTCACAGTCGCGTCCATGATCGAAAAGGAAGCGGCCAACGACGATGAGCGCGCCATGATCGCCGCCGTCATCTATAACCGTATCGAAGCGGGTATGCCGCTGCAGATCGATTCGACGATCATGTATGTTCTGACGGAGCACAAGGACGTCCTCACCGTGGAGGATACGAAGATCGACAGCCCATATAACACCTATCAGAACAAGGGCCTGCCGCCCACGCCGATCGCGAACCCCGGCCTGGCGTCTATCAAGGCCACGCTCTCGCCGGCAAGCACGCAGGCGCTGTACTATGCGCTGGATTCCGAGTCCGGTACGCACAAGTTCTTCACGAGCTACGGTGAGTTCCAGGCGTTCGTGGCCAAACAGAATTATTCACAATAAGCGGGGTCTTTTCATGAACAAACCGGAATTGTTATGCCCTGCCGGAGATCTGGAGCGCCTGCAAATGGCGCTCCATTTCGGTGCAGACGCAGTGTATCTCGCCGGGGCGCAGTTCGGTATGCGCGCCGGAGCCGAAAATTTCACGCCGGACGGCATTCGTGCGGCTGTGCAGCTCGCACACGCGCAGAGTGCCGCCGTGCACGTGACGTGCAACACGCTGCCGCGTGACGACGAGATGACGCAGCTGCCGGAATTTCTGGAGCTGCTGGAGGATGCGGGCGTGGACGCGATCATCGCGGCGGATCTTGGCGTTATCACGCTCGCAAAGCGCTATGCGCCGCATATTGCGCTGCATGTCAGTACGCAGTTCGGCGTGGTTAATTCGACTGCGGCGACAGCTCTGCATGATCTTGGCGCACAACGGGTCGTGCTCGCACGTGAGTTGTCGCTGGAGGAGATTGCGGCGATCCGTGCCCACACGCCACCGGAGTTGGAGCTTGAGGCATTTATTCACGGGGCGATGTGCGTGTCCTTTTCCGGCCGCTGCCTGTTGTCCAATTATCTTACCGGGCGCGATGCCAATCGCGGCCGCTGCGCGCAGCCCTGCCGCTGGAAGTACGGCCTTACGGAGTCCAAGCGCCCCGGGCAGGTGTTTGATATCACGGAGGACGCGCGCGGGACGTACATCTTCAATTCCCGCGATATGTGCATGATCGACCACCTGCCAGAGCTGCTGGCGGCCGGTATTACGAGCCTGAAGATCGAGGGGCGCACAAAGAGCGCTTATTACGTTGGCGCGGTCACAAATGCCTACCGCCATGCGCTGGATGACGCTGTTGCCGGTCGACCGCTTGACCCGGTCTGGCAGCGCGAAGTGCTGCAGATCAGCCACCGGCCGTACAGCACCGGTTTCTATTTCGGCCAGCCGGGGCAGTATACGGCAAACTCCACCTACTTTGCCGGGGCGGAGGTCTGCGCCGTCGTGGAGGGCATGACACCAGATGGGCGCGCCGTTCTGACACAGCGCAACAAGCTTGGCACCGGCGACACGCTGGAGCTCATCACGAACACCGCTGCGCCCGTGACCTTCACGGCGCAGGACCTGTGCGACGAGGATGGCAGCCCGCTCGAGTGTGTGCCGCATCCGATGCAGCACTTTACCATGCCGTTGCCGTGCTTGGCGGCGCCGCTGTCACTCGTGCGGCGGAAATTACCCGCTGAAATGGTTGACATTCGGCTCGAATGTGGTAAAATAGAAAAATCATGAGGACAACGCTGTGATGGAGAAAAGTTGTGCAGCACCTGGTCAGCAGAGAGAAGGGGACGGTGGAAGCCCTTCGACCGGCAGCATGGCGGCCGCTCCGGAGCGGCCCGGGATGACCGGGACGTCTGTCCGCGTTAAGGACGACTTGAGACGCCGCGCGAGCGGCAATCAGGGTGGTACCGTGAATGCGCAAATGCCTTCGCCCCTGTCCATGGGGTGGAGGCATCTTTTTTTGGAGGGAAAAATATGAAAGCATATGGTCTGAATGAACTGCGCGAGATGTTCTTGCGCTTTTTCGAGACGAAGGGGCACCTGCGTCTGCCGAGCTTCTCGCTCATCCCGCAGGATGATGCGAGCCTGCTGCTCATCAACTCCGGCATGGCGCCGATGAAGCCCTATTTCAAGGGCGACAAGGAGCCGCCGCGTCACCGCGTTTGTACCTGCCAGAAGTGCATCCGCACCGGTGATATTGAAAACATCGGCAAGACAGCGCGCCACGGCACGTATTTTGAGATGCTCGGTAACTTCTCCTTCGGCGATTACTTCAAGCATGAGGCCATTGCCTGGTCGTGGGAGTTTTTGACGAGCCCGGACTGGGTCGGCCTCGACCCCGAGCGGCTGTACCCGTCCGTGTATGAGAAGGACGATGAGGCGTTTAACATCTGGCGCGATGAGATCGGTATCCCCGAGGACCGCATCACCCGCCTTGGCAAGGACGACAACTTCTGGGAGCACGGCTCCGGCCCGTGCGGCCCCTGCTCGGAGATCTATTTTGACCGCGGCGAGCAGTATGGCTGCGGCAAGCCGGATTGCGCGCCCGGCTGCGACTGTGACCGCTATATGGAGGTCTGGAATAACGTCTTTTCCCAGTTTGATAACGACGGCAACGGCAACTACTCCGACCTCGTTCAGAAAAACATCGACACCGGCATGGGGCTGGAGCGTCTGGCCGTTGTTTGTCAGGGCGTGGACTCGCTCTTCGACGTCGATACCGTTATGAATATCACCCACAAGGTCAGCGAGATCACCGGCGCACACTATGGTGACAGCCACAAGACCGATGTGTCCCTGCGCGTCATCACCGACCATATCCGCGCCTCCGTCATGATGATCTCGGACGGTATCCTGCCGTCGAACGAGGGGCGCGGCTACGTGCTGCGCCGTCTGCTGCGCCGCGCGGCGCGCCACGGCAAGCTCCTTGGTGTCAACGAGCCGTTCCTGTATCAGGTTGTGGACATGGTCGTGCACGAAAACGAGTGCCAGTACCCCGAGCTGCGCGAGAAGCAGGCGTATATCACCCGTGTCATTCGCAACGAGGAGGAGAACTTTTCCAAGACCATCGACGCCGGTATGCACATCTTTGCCGACCTGCTCGCCGAGCATCAGGCGAAGGGCGAACAGGTGTTCTCCGGGGCGGATGCGTTCAAGCTCTACGATACCTACGGATTCCCGATCGATCTGACCCGCGAGATGGTACAGGAGCAGGACATGACCGTGGACGAGGATGCGTTCCAGGCGCTCATGGAGCAGCAGCGCGTGCGCGCGAGAAAAGCGCGCGAGGCGCTTGGTGATTTGGCGTGGTCCGGTGTGGATCTTGGCCTTGACCCGACGCCGACGCAGTTTACCGGTTATGACCACTCGGTGGATCAGGGCACGATTCTGGCCATCGTCTGCGACGGCGAGGTCTGCTCGGAGATCGATGAGGGCAAGCAGGGCGTGCTCGTGCTTGACTGCACGCCGTTTTATGCCGAAATGGGCGGCCAGGTGGCTGACCACGGCGTCATTGAGACGGATGGCGCGCTCTTCCAGGTGACGGATGTCCAGAAGGACAAGGCCGGAAAATTCCTGCATCACGGCGTGATGCACTCCGGCCATCTGCAGGTCGAGCAGACCGTCACGGCGCG
Organism: Oscillospiraceae bacterium; assembly: GCA_048217285.1. GTDB lineage: Bacteria > Bacillota > Clostridia > Oscillospirales > Oscillospiraceae > CAG-103. Next base: position 11,757 of record DBFWVW010000075.1, on the reverse strand, counting down.
CATCGATACCGACCGCCGTAAGGCGATCATGCGTGCGCACTCGGCCACGCACCTGCTGCAGGCCGCGCTGCGCGAGGTGTTGGGTGATCACGTGCATCAGGCGGGCTCGCTTGTCGAGCCGGATCATCTGCGCTTTGACCTGACGCATTTCTCGGCCATAACGCCGGATGAACTGGAGCGGGTCAATGAGATCGTCAGTGACTGGATCCTCGACGGCATGGACGTTACGGTGTCCGAAATGTCGATGGAGCAGGCCAAGGCCAGCGGCGCGACAGCGCTCTTCAGCGAGAAGTACGGCGATGTCGTGCGCGTGGTGAATATGGGCGGCAAGTCCATTGAGCTCTGCGGCGGCACACATGTGGACAATACCGCTAAGATCGGTCCGTTCCGCATCTCTGGCGAGAGCTCGGTTGCATCCGGTGTGCGCCGTGCGGAGGCGATCACCGGCAAGGCCTACCTGCGCGAGATGGAGGCGGTCAACCGCCGTATGTACGCGGCGGCCGAGGTGCTGCACGCTAAGCCCGCCGACCTCATTGCAAAGGCAAAGGGCTTTACGGCGGAGCTCAAAGAGGCGCGCCAGAGTGTCGAGCGCATGAAAGAGAAGATCCTGCACAGCGATGTCGATCGCTTCCTCTATGCCTCGAAGAACATCGGCGGCATCAAAGTCATCACGACGACGCGCACCGATCTCGAGGCCGGCGACCTGCGCAAGCTCGGCGACTTCCTGCGCGATAAGGATCCGGACACGGTCGCGGTGCTCGCAACGGCGACGGAGAGCAAGGTCACGTTTGTGGCCGTCTGCGGCAAGAACGCCGTGGCCAGAGGCATTCGCGCGGGCGATCTTGTACGTGCCGTGTCGGCGGTTGCCGGCGGCAAGGGCGGCGGCAAGCCGGACTCTGCCATGGGCGGCGGCAGCGAAGTGCTGAAGATCGACGACGCGCTGGCGATCGTAGACGATTTCGTGGCGGAAAAGCTGGGACTGTAAGGAGGTTACCATTATGAACGATTGCCTGTTTTGCAAGATTGCGGCGGGGGAGATCCCTTCCACCTGCCTGTACAACGACGATGATGTCTATGCGTTTCGCGACATCAATCCCCAGATGCCGGTGCACTTTCTTGTGATCCCGAAGCAGCACATCGACTCGGTTGCGGCCATCACGGCGGAAAACTCTGCTGTGGTCGCCAAGTGCTTCGAGGTCATCGCGAAGCTCGCCGCGCAGGAGGGGCTAACCGGAGGTTACCGCGTCATCTCCAACTGTGGTGACGATGCCGGCCAGACCGTGCATCACCTGCACTTCCATGTCCTCGGCGGTGCGCCGATGGGTGAGAAGCTGCTGTAAAGCCAACGAAATTCGGCGGCGGGACTTGTTCCGGCCGCCGTTTTTGTTTATAATGTCCCCAGAGAAAGAGAGGGAGACGGCGTGCGAAAGCTGGCATACTGCGCAGGCGGATTTTCGGCTGCGATTTTTCTGGCGCATTTTCTGCTGCCGGCGCGCTGGGTGCTGCCCGGAGCGCTTGCGGCGGTTGTGCTCACGCTCGTGACGCTGCTGCTCCCGGGGCAGACGCGCCGCCGGGTCATGGTTGCGCTGCTGTCGGCGGCCATCGGCTTCGGGTGGTACGCCGCGGTATCGGCCGTGCGTCTGGCACCCGCGCAGAACATCTCCGATGATGTGCAGACGGTCACGGCGCGCGTGACGGAGTATCCCGTTGCATATGAGCACAGCTACGGCCTGACGGTTCTGCTCACAAGTGCGGATGTTGCGAACTGCAAGGCACGGCTCTATGTATCCGATGCAGAAGCGGCCGCCCTGTGCCCCGGCGATGAAATGACAGCCGATGTGAAGTTCCGCCCGTCCACGCTGCGCTACGGGGAGGAGACGGACTCCTACATTTCCAAGGGCATTTATCTCATCGGCAGCGTGCAGGACAAAACGCTCGCGCGCACCGGGGTCTGGAAAAGCAGTTGGCTCTATTGGCCGAAAACCGTCGCTCAGTCGCTCAAGGTGAGCGCGCAGACTGCCTTTCCGGCGGATGTGCTGCCGTTTGCGCAGGCGCTCATGCTTGGCGATAAATCCGCGCTCTATGCACAGGATCTGGACATTCCGCTCAGCACGACCGGTATCATGCACACGGTCGCAGTCTCCGGCCTGCATCTGGCGTTTCTGCTGGGCTTTTTGCGCCTGTTTACCGGTAACCGGCGCATGACGGCTGTTATCGGCCTGCCGCTGATGGTCGTGTTCGTCATCATGGCCGGGTGCAGCCCGTCCGTACTGCGTTCTGCGTTTATGACGGCGCTTGTACTCTTTGCGCCGCTGCTTGGGCGGGAGAACGATCCGCCGACGTCGCTGCTGACCGCACTGGCCATTCTGCTGGCGGCCAATCCATTCGCTGCAGCGAGCATCAGCCTGCAGCTCTCGTTTGCGTCCATGGCGGGCCTGTTTTGCGTCTCCGGTGCGCTGCACCGCGCGCTCGACGCGCGTTTGCTGCCTGCCGGTACAAAGCTCTCGTGGCTACGGCGGAAAGTCCGCGCCTTTTTCAGCGCTACAATGGCAAGCTCCGTCGGCGCCATGGTGTTCACCGTGCCGCTCACAGTGCTGCATTTCGGCAATATTTCGCTGATCGCGCCGGTCACAAATCTGCTCATTTTGTGGCTGCTGCCGGTCGCGTTTATCGGCTGCTATCTGGCGGCACTGCTTGGCCTTGCCTGGGCGTGGGGCGGCATGGCACTTGCATGGGTGACGGCGTGGCCGCTGCGGTATATTCTCGCGGTGGCAAAGCTGCTCTCCGAACTTCCGGGTGCGGTGCTTTTTACCGGAAACCGCATGGTCGTCTGGTGGCTCGTGCTGGTGTATGCCATGTTCGGCACAGCTTGGCTGACCTCCCGGCGGCGCAAGGTACGCTACTGGATCCCGGCGGCGTGCAGTGTGCTGGCATTGTGTGCGCTGCTGACCGTCAACGCTGTGCAGCTGCAGCGCACGTCGACCGTGACGGCGCTGGATGTCAGTCAGGGACAGAGCATCGTGTTTTCCAGTGGACGATCCTGCACCGTGGTGGACTGCGGCGGCCGCTCCACTGTGGAGGATCCGGGTGATCTCGCGGCGCACAAGCTGCTCGCACAGGGACACCGGAGCCTTGACCTGCTCGTGCTCACGCATCCGCATGACGATCATGTCAACGGCGTGCTGCGCCTGATGCATTGGCTCCCGGTGCGGACACTCGTCATTCCGGCTGCCGCGGACACGACGAAAGCCCCGCTGAGCGACATCCTTGCGCTTGCGGAGGAGAACCATACGACCGTTGTGCGTGTGGACACGCAGCAGACGATCACGGCCGGCAGCATCTCCGTGCGTCTGTATCCGAAACCTTGCGCCGGACAGGAGGATGGCAGCATGATCGTGCTGACCTCCATCGGCACATATGACACGCTCGTACCCGGTGACGTGGACAGCGTGGCAGAGGTGAAATTTCTGAGTGGCTGTACCTATCCCAGCATTGAGCTGCTGCTCGTCGGCCACCACGGCTCCAAGAAGTCTACCTGCGACGCATGGCTGGATGCCATTGCCCCGGACGCTGCGATCATCTCCGTTGGCTACAACAGCTACGGCCATCCGACGGCCGAGACGCTTGCGCGCCTGCAGGCGCATAACATACCGATTTACCGCACCGACCAGATGGGCGACATCACGGTGCATCTCTCGTGAGGAAACATTATGGCAACAGGAAACGGAAAGAAAAAGCAGGAAGCACTGGATTACAATGCGCAGGTGCGCAGTCTGCGCGAGCAGGGACCGGGGCGGCTGTATATGCTCTGGGGCCGGGAGGATTATCTGCGTGAGCAGTACCTGCTGGAGTTGAAAAAGCTCTGCCTGCCCGGTGGAGAGGATGACTTCAGCTATCACCGGTTTGATGGTGCTGAACTCAACTATCAGGCGCTGGCAGACGCGGTGGACGCGGTGCCGTTTCTGACCGAGCGCACGCTCATCGAAGTACGCGGCTTCGATACGAACAAGTGCCGGGAGCAGGAGGCGGAAGCGCTCGTGAAACTCATCGGCGACCTGCCGGATTGCTGCACGCTTGTATTCGTTATGAGCACGGATTTTGAACCGGACGGCCGCCTGAAGACGACGAAAGCGTTCAAAAAGCAAGGGCAGCTCATCCAGTTCACTGCGCAGGGGGAAAACGCGCTCGTGCGCTGGGTCGGTAAGCGCTTTGATGCCCACCGGAAGCACATCGCGCCAGCGGATGCGCGTCAACTTATCTTCTTCACCGGCGGCCTTATGAACAGCATGATCCCGGAGATCGACAAGATCGCGGCTTATGTTCCCGGCGATACGGTCACGCGAGCGGACATTCTTGCCGTTGCGCACCGGTTGCCGGAGGCAGTGGCATATGAGCTGACCGACCGGCTGGCCGATCAGGACTATGATGGCGCCATGCGCATACTTGCGGATCTCCTCGCCGATAAGGCAAACACACCGATCTTTCTGCTCGCTGTCATCGGGCAGCAGATGCGCAGACTTTATGCCGCCCGGCTCGCGCGGCACGCGGGCCTTGGCACCGGTGACCTGCGCGCACTGCTCGGTCTGCCGTTTGACTTCATAGCAGAAAATCTCCTGCGCTCGGCCCGGAAATTCTCCGGCCGCCAGCTGGAAGAGGCGGTGCGCCTGTGCGCGCAGACAGACTTTGCCATGAAAAACACCGGCGCGGACGATGCCGAGCTGCTCAAGGAGCTGCTGCTGCGCATCGCCGTGGGAGGTGCGGCATGATCCGTATTCGCGAGGCTATTATTGTCGAGGGACGGTATGATAAAAATACGCTCGCGCAGGTCGTGGACGCGCCCATTCTGGAGACGTCGGGCTTCGGTATCTTCCATGACAGTCAGAGGCTGGCGCTTGTGCGCCGTCTGGCCGAAACACGCGGCATCATCGTCCTCACGGACAGCGACGGGGCGGGCTTTGTCATCCGCAACTATCTGCGCGGAGCAATCGATCCGGCGCAGGTCAAGCACGCGTATATCCCGGATGTGGCCGGCAAGGAGCGGCGCAAGCGCACTGCCTCCAGGGAAGGTAAGCTCGGTGTGGAAGGTATGCGGCCGGAGGTGCTGCTGGAGGCCCTGCGCCGCGCAGGTGCGACAATAGAAGGAGAGAACGCACCGGCGCCGGGTGCGCGCATCACGAAAGCAGATCTTTACGCCGCCGGACTCACCGGCGGGCCGGACAGTCGAGCCGCCCGGGAGCGGCTGCTTTCGCAGCTTGATCTGCCCGAACGCCTGAGCACGAATGCGCTGCTCGAGGTACTCAACGCGCTCATGACGCGCGAGACGTTCCAGAATTTGTGCAAATAGCTGAATAATCGCCGCATCTGAGGGAGAAAACGTCAGATGCGGCGAAATTTTTCGTGCAAATATGTTGGGGCTGTGGTATAGTACTGTACGGAATTATGTAAAGTAATCGGAAATCAGAAATATGGAGGAACCAGCATATGAAATGCCCGTTTTGCGGCTTTGCCGAGAGCAAGGTCATTGATTCCCGTCCGGCTGAGGAGGGCGCGACCATCCGCCGCCGCCGCGAGTGTCTTGCCTGCCAGAAGCGATTTACGACCTATGAGATCATCGAGACGCTCCCGCTCGTCGTCATCAAGCGCGACGGCAGCCGCCAGAGTTTTGACAAGAGCAAGCTCATCAACGGCATGGTGCGCGCGTGCGACAAGCGCAAGGTACCGCTGCCGGTGCTTGAGAAGATTGCCGACGAGATCGAGCAGGAGCTGCAGAGCGCGCTCGAGCGCGAGATCACGACCGAGCAGGTCGGCGAGATGGTCATGAAGCGCCTCAAAGACGTTGATGAGGTCGCATATGTGCGCTTTGCCTCGGTATACCGCCAGTTCAAGGACATTGATACGTTCATGCAGGAGCTGACGAAGCTGCTCAATGACCGCGGCTAAAAAAGGTTGCCGAGTGTAATGCGCTCACCGTCGGCGAGCCCCTGAATGCGCACGCGCAGCAGAGCAATGTCCGCCGCAGCGGACGGATCTCCGGTTTCCACTGTCCGCATGGCCCGGCGGAAACCCTCCGTCACGGCGTCTGTGCTCTCGTGTGGGAGCATACAGTGGGCATAGTCCTCGGCATCGCTCCAGCGAGCGGCCGCTGTGCGCAGCGTCTCGGCCGTGCGCGCCGGATCCCCGGCAGCGTAGCTTGTCTCTGCCTGCGCCACGGTATGGTCGAGCTGGGTGCACAGCCGGTTCAGATACCAGAGGTTCCATGCGCACCCGGCAATGAGCACGAGCAGCAGCGCGCCTGCAAACAGCTCTTTTTTCATGCAAGCTCCTTTGCGGCAAAATAGATCTGCCCGGCGTCATTCATCATCAGCAGGTAGACGTCCTCGATACATTGCGCGCCGCGCTGCTGCACCTGCTTTTGCAGCCAGCGCTCGTCGCGCCCCATGCGCTTGAGATTGTCGCGCAGGATGCGTCCGTTGTTGATGAGAATGGAAAAATAGCCGGCGTCCTTGGCTTCCATGTGCATCTGCTCGGCCGTGACCGGCTGCTGTGCCGGTGCGAGGATGATGTTGAGCTGACCGTTGGTCTCGAGTACGGCGTATTCCACGCTCGCAATGTCGAGGATGCCCTGATTGCGCAGTTCCTGCGTCAGCTCGTCGAGCGTGAAACGGTTGCGGTGCATGGCCTGCTGGGCGATGCGGCCGCGCTCGATGATGAAGTTCGGCCGGCCGTAGAGCAGCTTACGCAGATGAATGCTTTTGTACGTCAGCCCGGAGAAGATCAGTTCGCAGCAAAACAGCACCAGCAGCGGAATGAGCCCGTAGCTCAGTGGCAGGGAAGGGTTTTGCAGCGGAATGGACGCGATGTCCGCGATGAGTACGGCCACCACCAGCTCGGAAAGCTCCAGCTCGCCGAGCTGCCGCTTGCCCATGAGGCGCATGGCCAGGATGAGTGCAAGAAAAATGATCAAAGTCCGAATGAGAATGATCGCCATGAGATTACCACCTTTCCAGGTTGGTTTAGTTTTTCCGGTTTGTGCGGGTTCATACCCGTGTAGGAGGTGCCCAAAATGAAGTTTACAAAAATGCAGGGCTGCGGCAATGACTATATCTATGTCAACTGTTTCGCCGAGACGGTGCCGGATCCGTCAGCCGCGGCCATCCGCCTGTCTGACCGCCACTTCGGTATCGGCGGGGACGGGCTGGTGCTGATCTGCCCGTCACAGGTCGCAGATTTCTGCATGGAGATGTACAATGCCGACGGTTCCCGCTCGGAGATGTGCGGCAACGCCATTCGCTGCGTAGGCAAATATGTCTATGACCGCGGCCTGACCGACAAGACCGAGCTTTTGATCGAGACGCGCGCCGGCATCAAGACGCTCTGGCTGAATGTGGTCGATGGCGCAGTCGATACCGTGCGCGTATGCATGGGCAGTCCGGAGTTCCGGCCGGAGAAGATCCCGGTCGCGGCGGCGGGAGAGACCTTCCTTGAGCAGTCGATTGATGTGCTGGGTGAGACGTGGATCGTCTCATCCGTAAACACCGGCAATCCGCACTGCGTCACCTATGTGGATGATGCCATGACGCTGGATTTTCCGCGCATCGGCCCCGCGTTTGAAAACCATGAGGTGTTCCCCGCACGGGCGAATATCGAGTTTGTAGAGGTCGTGGATGATCACACGCTGCGTGTGCGCGTATGGGAGCGCGGCAGCGGCGAGACGCTCGCCTGCGGCACCGGTTCTACGGCGGCGCTGGCCGTCACGGCGCGGCTGGGCAAGTGCAGCAACGAGGCGGACGTGATTCTGCGCGGCGGCAAGCTGCACATCGTATGGGACCGGGCGCAGAATCTGCTGTATATGACCGGCCCCGCGGCATTTGTATTTGACGGCACGGTCACGCTCTGAACGCGGCCGCGATGATGGTATAGGAGGTCACAAACCATGAAAACGATCATCGGAACCGAAGCAGATGTGGTAAAAGAGCTGACTGAGCAGGTCGCGGCTGTGCTCGCGCGGAAACCGGAGGCGAACATCGCCGTTTCGGCGGTGGATCTGCCGGAGGAAGTGCTCGATGCGCTCGCCAACAGTGACATTGCCTTTGACAAGGCAACGCTCTTTCAGGCGTGTGAATACTGCGGCGCTGCCGGCAAGGGCACGCACGCGGTCGGCACGGCGTTTCAGCCGCTCACGGCGGCGAAACCGTTTGCAGCCGTGTATGCGCCGGATCCGGACACGGATGCCGGACACGCGGCGGACTATGATGCTGTCATTCAGGCGGCCGGCGGGCTCGATCTTGTGATCCTCGGCCTGGGGGAGCGCGGCCACGTCGCGTTCAACGAGCCGGGCGTCAATTTCAACGAGAAAACGCACATCGCTAAGCTTGCCGAAGTGACGCGCGAGGCAGCTGCCGCAGATTTCGGCACGCTCGAGCAGGCGCCGGAGCAAGGCATCACGATGGGCATTCACACGATTTTGGGCGCGAAAAAGATCCTGCTCGTCGGTTTTGGCGCACGCTGCGCGAAAGCGGCAAACGCCACGCTCGCGGGTCGCCCCGAGACGTTTATACCCGCATCGTTCCTGCAGCTGCACACGGATGTCGAGGTTTATCTTGACGTGGACGCCGCCGCGCAGTTATAATAAATAGTTGCCCGCGGTATTTTGCGAGCGATTTTGATCGGAGGGAAGCATCCATGTCCAAATATTTCGGTACTGACGGCTTCCGCGGTGAGGCCAACGTTGGCCTGACGGTGGAACACGCCTACCGGATCGGCCGGTTTCTCGGCTGGTATTACGGCCGGGAGCACAAGTGCGCGGTCGTGATCGGCAAAGATACCCGCAGATCCAGCTATATGTTTGAAAATGCGCTGTCCGCCGGCCTGACGGCCTCGGGCGCAGACGCTTATCTCATGCACGTCACGACGACGCCGAGTGTGTCCTACATTGTCCGTTCAGACGATTTTGACTGCGGCATCATGATCAGCGCGAGCCACAATCCCTATACAGACAACGGCATCAAGCTGCTCAACAGTGCCGGTGAGAAGATGGAGCAGAGCGTTATTGACGAGATCGAGAACTATCTTGACGGCAATCTGGAGCTCCCGTTTGCCACGGGTGCGAACATCGGCCGTACGCAGGACTATTCTGCCGGCCGCAACCGCTACATCGGTTATCTCATCAGCCTGTCCACGCATTCGTACAAGGGCATGAAGGTCGGTCTCGACTGTGCCAACGGCAGCACGTGGATGATGGCGAAGAACATCTTCGACGCGCTCGGTGCGGATACGTATGTGATCGGCAATGAACCGGACGGAACAAACATCAACCGCGACTGCGGCTCGACCCACATCGAGAACCTGCAAAAGTATGTCCGCCTTAACCGGCTGGATGTGGGCTTTGCCTTTGACGGCGACGCTGACCGCTGTCTGGCTGTGGATGAAAACGGCTCGGTCGTCAACGGCGACAAGATTTTGTACGTCTGTGCGCGCAATATGCAGACCGAGGGCCGCTTCGGTAATTCCAAGGTCGTCACGACGGTCATGTCCAACCTCGGCCTGTATAAGGCGCTCGATGCCGCCGGCATCGGCTATGAAAAGACGGCCGTGGGCGACAAATACGTCGCGGAGAATATGCGCGCCAACGGGCATCTGATCGGCGGCGAACAGTCCGGACACATTATTTTCGGCAAATATGCCAATACTGGTGACGGGCTGCTGACGGCCATCAAGCTCATGCAGGTCATGCTCGACCGCAAAAAACCGCTCTCCGAGCTGGCCGCACCGGTGCGTGAGTATCCACAGCAGCTTACGAATGTGGAGGTCGATGACAAGGACGCCACGCTCCATGACCCCGCAGTCGTTGCGGCGGAACAGACTGTCACGGAGCGGCTCGGCGACGAGGGGCGCATCCTCGTGCGTAAGAGCGGTACGGAGCCGGTGCTACGCGTCATGGTCGAGGCGGCCACGCACGCGCTGTGTGAGGAAAACGTTGCGTATGTGATCGATGTCATGCAAAAGAGTGGGCATTTGATCCGGGTGAGATGATATGATGACGATACAAGACCTGCTCGACCTGAGCAAGACGATTGCGGCTCCGCTGTTTGCGGGCAAGACCTATCCGTGGGAAGCACTGGCGGAGATCGGTGACTTCATTCTCCGGCTGGGCCCCACGCTCCCGGCGGAGGAATATGAGCAGCGCGGCGAGAATATCTGGATCGCGCGCGATGCTAAGATTTTTGACAGCGCTTATATCGCTGGCCCCTGCATTATCGACCACGGCGCCGAGTTGCGTCAGTGCGCCTTTGTGCGTGGCAATGCGATTGTTGGCAAGAACGCTGTCGTCGGCAACTCCTGCGAGCTGAAAAACGTTGTCCTGTTCGACAACGTGCAGACACCGCACTTCAACTACGTAGGTGACTCCATTCTCGGCTATAAGTCCCACATGGGTGCGGGCTCCATCACGTCGAACGTCAAGAGTGACAAGACGCTCGTCGTGATCAAAAACGGGGACGAGCGCATCGAGACCGGCCGCAAGAAGGTCGGCGCCATCCTCGGTGACTATGTGGAGGTCGGCTGCAACAGCGTCCTGAACCCCGGCACGGTCATCGGCCGGCACTCGAACATCTATCCGGTGTCATGCGTGCGCGGTGTTATCCCGGCAGACAGCATCCTCAAGTCCTCCGGCGAGGTCGTCCACAAGAGATGAATGCAAAATCCCATCGGCAAAAGCCGATGGGATTTTTTCTGCAGTCCGCGGTCTTACAGCAGGCTGCGGTAGTCCTCGTCCGGTGTCACGCAGTCCGGCGGGAAGAACTCGTCAATGGGGAAGTGGATGCGGCTGAACATCGAGCACGGATCGTCCTCAGTTGATCCCTGGCACGCTTTGTCCGGCATACAGTAGTCGTAGGCCGGGATGAGCAGCTGCGTGTCACGCTCAAGCCGGATGATCGAAAACTGTCCCAGTGTCACATACAGCTTCTTGCCGCAGCAGGTCAGCGAGAGCTCTTCGCCCATGGCGTCGAGGATCTTCTGCGGGATGGCGCGCGGCTCCTGCTCGGGCTCCATAGTGCTGCCGCAGTCTACCAGCTTCATGTGCAGGGCGATCGGATCGACGGATTCGACCACGCCGATCGGCAGGCCGTTCTCGCACGGGTCGCAGCAGCAGTCGTCGGAAGCGAATACCTTTGCGCTTGCCTGACTGCCGAAGAGCATGACGCGCTTGTCAAAGATTGCAAGGCCGCACACCGGCTCGCAGCCGGGGAATGTCTCGCCGCGCACGCGGTAGAAGTACGTCACGTCCACTGTGTAGTAGCCTTTGTTGAAGGTGATCTCCTTGACGTGTACATCGGCGCACAGCAGCTCTGCGCTGCGCGGACGCACACTCAGAGCGCAGTCCAGCTTTGCCTGTGAGCAGGCTGTCGGGTACACCCGCAAATCCTCGACACAGTCTTTATCACGGCAGGAATCAAATATCTTGCGCGTATGGATACAAACCGCTTCCCGGACGGCGGCGCTGCTTTCGACCGGTCCCGGTACCACTTTGTCTGCCATTTCATAACCTCCTGGCATCAGATTGAAGCATGCTTCAGTAACAGTGTATGCGTAGCGGTTTTCGATGTGCTTCCTTTTGAAATGTAGGTTTGTCAAACATATTGGACAGAGAACTCTGCAGGGGAGAGCCAGTGGAGGGGCCTCATAGGTAAGCTGTTGGAGCGACGGTTGTGGACCGCAAGCTGCTTTGCGAAATCGTTCAGAGAATAGAAGGCGTGG
>DBFWVW010000074.1:0-15444 GCA_048217285.1 Oscillospiraceae bacterium | reverse complement strand
ACCCGACCAAACCGAAGAAAGGAGCGTTTTTTCATGCCGAGAATGAGCAAGAAGCGGCGGCTGGAATGGGCGTTCTTCCTCAATGAGCGAAACCGCATTACTTTCAATGCCCTTTGCCGGGGCTGTACCCATGACTGCAAGCAGAGTTTTAGGGCTATCGTGGTACTCTGCCCCCGGTATTATTCAAAGAGATGGAAAGCCCGCCCCACAGATAAGGAGAACCAAGATGATGTCAGATAACCGCAAATATTATTACCTCAAACTGAAAGAAAGCTATTTTGACGATGACGCTATCGTGCTGCTGGAAAGTATGCAGGACGGTATGCTGTATTCCAATATCCTCTTGAAGCTGTACTTAAAATCGCTGAAATACGGCGGCACTTTGCAGCTTGACGAAAATATCCCCTACACCGCCCAAATGATAGCCACCATTACTCAGGAATTCATCGAACGCTGTTTCCGGCTGACAGCCAATGCCGCTGACGAGCTGCTGTCCATCCCAGATCGTCTTGCTGAGTTGGGAAACGTAGCGCATGACACTTTTCATGTAGCCGCGCGTTTGCGTGCCTTTTTTGTAATTCACGAAGTGGACGATTGCGATCTCTCTGCACCTCCCTCCTGTATCTCCCGCAGGACTGTGTTGATTTTTGCGAACTCCTGCACGGCTGTGTCCAGATTGGCAAACTGGACTTTCCCCATGTTCGCCAGCACAGCCAGTTGGTTGAGATTGTTGCCGATGGCTTTTTGCTGCCGCAGGACTTCTTTCAGTCCATCGAGAATGACGATACATTTTCCGAGACAACACGCGGTCACATAGTCGCTCTGGCTCATATGGGCTTGTGCTGCTTTCCGGCGTATCGTTTCCAGATCTTGTGCTGCTATTCGGATGCTGAATTGTTTGTCTTTTTTCATCTTTCCTCCGTTCGTAAAAGTGGGCACGGGCTTCTGCCCGATTTGAGGCATTTGGCGGGGAGCCGGTGCGCCGGCGACTAGCCAAATGCGATGCTGGCTCCTCCCGAACGGGAGGATTTTTTCCGCCGCGGCGGGGATTCTCTGTGTTGGGCTGGCGTATTGTACCTGTATTTTCCTGCGTTGCCCGCACGTCGGCGCAACGTTGGCTTTTCCCGTTGCGCCGCGCACACACTCGCAGCCGGGGCAGAAAACCGCACACAGCGGCGACACGCGGCTCACGGCGCGGTGCGGGCGCTCGCCACACCCGCAGGGTCGATAGGGACGATTTTTTCTACGGTGGGAAGATCGGCACCATCGACCCTTTTCAGGCAGATGAGGCGCTCTCCGTTGCTCTTTCGGAACGATATGAAAATACCGTTTTGCCTTAGAGTGTCAACGCTTTTTCGGATTTGATGTGAGAAGCTGTTCGGCGTCCAGCCCTCGATTCCGGCAGGGTCGATCTTTTCCAACAACGCTTTTGCAGGGGCGCTGATTTCAGGCTCTTTTTGCAGAAGTTCAGAGAGAAGATTTTCAATCTGAAGCGCTGAAATCTTAGAAGTCGTGCTGCAAGTTTTGCTGTCCTCAAGCAGCTTCCAGACGTGATCTTCCTCGCCAAATTCCAGTTTCAAAGTTCGGTCGGGGATATCACGACCGGTGCAATGCAGCGTGGCAATATTGGCAAGGCGAGAACTTTTCTGGAGTACGAACGTCGAGTCTGCCGCGCCGCTTAAGCCCGTCGAACCGGAGATCATGTTCATCGGATCGTCGTCGTGGAGCTTGCGCAAGTGGTGGATAAGCAGGATTGCGATATGTCGCCTGTCTGCAAGCCGTTTCAGAAGCCCGATGTCCTGATAGTCATTCGCATACAGATTGCTGTCACTGCCCGCACTGCGGACACGCTGTAACGTGTCGATGACAACGAGTTTTGTTGCCGGATGCTCAGACAAGAACTGCTCAATTTGCTGTTCCAAGCCGTGCCTGAGCGTGTTTGCCATAATCGCAAAGTGCAGCGTCGGCGGCGCATCTTCCGTCAGGTCAAAGAGCCGCGTCTGGATACGCTGGAACGAATCTTCAAGACTGAGATACAAAACTTCGCCCTGCGTTGTTGCGAAATTCCAGAGCGGCTGCCCCTGCGAAACGCACAAGCAAAGCCACAAGGCCAGCCAAGACTTGCCGATTTTCGGCGCACCCGCGAGGATGTGTAAGCCCTCCGGGATGAGTTCGTCGACGAGAAACGGCGTTGGTTCATACTCTGCCTGAACGGGAATTATGATCCTGTTCGCAGCCGCCAGCGCATTGACCGTAAGCATCCCCAACGAGGGCTGACAGTCAATCAGGATATGGGAATATTGTCCCTTCAGTGTGTCCAGATATTGCCGTAAAATCGTTTCACGACTCATGGCGTTTACCAAAGATACCTCCATACCGGAAAGCTGAATATCCGCAGGCATCAGGTCAACGCCTTCTACATGATGCAGAATACCTTCTCCGGGGCGTATAGGCTGATCCATCAGAATTTTGCCCATTGCATCCGACAGTGTAAATGGCAGCTTGTCTGGTTGCGGATTGCCCAAGCTGATCGTCAGGCTGCCTTGCGGGTCTCCGTCGATCAGCAGGACTTTCTTTCCGGCCTGCGCCAGCCCGATTCCCAAGTTGGCACAGGTCGTTGTCTTGCCAACGCCGCCTTTCTGGTTGGCAATGGCGATGATTTGCGTGTTCATTGATTTCACCTCATTTCTAATTATTGCTGTTGCTTCTGGAAATAGAAAAAGCCGCCACTTCAAAATTAACAGTGAAGTGACGGCTCTTTCTATCGCCGGAATACGAGTTCCTGAAATGAAAAAAGCACCCAGCATTTATACTGTGTGCTACATCAAATTCATATTCAATTATTCAAATTAGCTCAAACTATGCCAAACTGCCACAGCCAAAAAACGAGGGGAAGGAGGGCTGAAAAGCACCCCAAAAATCGGCTCTCGGTTAACCACTTTGGGAACCACTTCCCCCTCTTTTTGCCCTCTTTTTAGCCAGTTAACCACTTGCGGACCACTAAAAATTGGATGAAATCGGCTCTCGTTTTGCCAAATTTGGTCAAATCATATCAGCCCGTTTAGATATAGCAAAAGCCCGGAAAACCTTGATTTTCCGGGCTTTTTGAACCATTTTGATATAGTCTGAGCAGTCGATTATCGCTTGCTGAACTGCGGAGCGCGACGAGCTGCTTTGAGACCGTACTTCTTACGCTCTTTCATTCTCGGGTCACGGGTCAGCAGACCGGCAGCCTTCAGGGAGACGCGGTAGCTGTCCTCGACCTGGAGCAGCGCACGGGCGATACCGTGACGGATCGCGCCGGCCTGGCCGGTCACGCCGCCGCCGGTAACGGTGGCTTCGACGTCGAACTTGCCCATCGTATCGGTCGCAGCGAAGGGCTGACGAACGATGAGCTTCAGGGTCTCGAGACCGAAGTAATCATCCAGAGGACGGCCGTTGACGGTGATGCTGCCGGTGCCGTTCGGGAACAGGTGCACACGCGCGACGGAGGACTTTCTGCGGCCGGTGCCGTACATATAGGCTTTCTTGCTCGTATAAGTTGCCATGTTCTATTTCCTCCTTCTCAGCGATCCCAGACTTCGGGCTTCTGTGCCGCATGGGGATGCTCGGCGCCACGATAGATCTTCAGACGCTTGAGCTGCCACTGGGCAATGGTGTTCTTCTGCAGCATACCGCGCACAGCCAGACGCATAGCCAGCTCGGGCTTGTCCTTCATGAGCTTCTTGTACTGCGTCTCGTGCAGGCCGCCGGGATAACCGGAGTGCGTGCGGTAATACTTCTGCTCGAGTTTCTTGCCGGTGAGCACTGCCTGCTCGGCGTTGATGATGATGACAAAGTCGCCGCAGTCAACGTGCGGGGTGTAGTCGGTCTTGAGCTTGCCGCGCAGCAGATCGGCAGCGAGCGCTGCGGTCTTGCCCATCGGCTTGCCGGCTGCATCCAGAACGTACCACTTGCGGGTGACGGTGTCCTTGTTCAGCAAAGTAGTGGACATATTCGTGCCTCCAATTAGAATGTGTTGAAAAACATTTTGACATTTTCCAGGCGCAAACGTAGAATAGGTCTCGCATTCGCGCTTATCCTTTATACCACAATCATCGGCGCCTGTCAACGGAATTTTGATTTAGACATTCCTTTGCTCTCAAAATCTCCGTTTTGCTCCGTTTTACGCAAGAATTCGCAGTTTCTATTTTCGTTTTGGAGGTTTCGTATGAACGACCTGAATGCATTCACCGGCCTTGTGCGCCGGTGCGTGGAGGATTACGACATGATTGCGCCGGGCGATACCGTCGCCGTCGGCGTCTCGGGCGGCAAGGATTCTCTTGTGCTGCTCATGGCGCTCAGCGAACTGCGCAGGTACTATCCGAAACCGTTCTCACTCGAGGCCATCACGGTCGAGCTTGGCTTCGACGGCATGAACTTCACGCCGGTGGCAGAGCTCTGCGCGTCGATCGACGTGCCGTACACCCGCCTGAAGACGGACATCAAAGAGGTCGTGTTCGATGTGCGCAAGGAAGATAACCCCTGTTCCCTGTGCGCCAAGATGCGCCGCGGCGCGCTGTGCACCGCGCTCAGCGAGCGCGGCATCACGAAGCTCGCGCTTGGGCATCACTTTGACGACGCGGTGGAAACGTTTCTGCTCTCGCTCGTTTACGAGGGGCGCATCAGCTGCTTTCAGCCGGTGACGCACATGACGCGCACAGGTGTAGATCAGATCCGCCCGATGCTCTACGCCGGCGAGGGACGCATCGCGAATCTGGCCAAAGCGCTGGAGCTGCCGATCGTCGAAAATCCCTGCCCGGAGGACCGCGGCAGTAAGCGCTACGAGATCAAGCAGTCCATCCGCACCATGAGCCAGACCTATCCCGACCTGCGCAGCAAAGTATTCGGTGCGATCCAGCGCGCGCCGCTCGACGGGTGGGAAAAGGCACGCTGATTTCTGTAACGAAAGCAGGACAAGCCCGATGGGAAGATCCCATCGGGCTTGTGTTGTTGAAATGAAGTCTCAGAGGACGTTCTGGCAGAAACGCATGACAACTGCAGCGGTCTGTGCGCGGGTCGCGTCGCCCTTCGGCTGGAGCGTGACAACGCCCTGACCATTGTCCGTGCCGTAGATCAAGCCCTGTGCAACTGCCCAGGACAGCGGCGTGCGGGCATAATCGGAAACGGTACTGTAGTCCGGATAACCGGTCAGATCAGCAGTGTCGAACACATCCAGATCCAGCACGTTCTTGGCATAGTTATAGAGAATGGTAGCCATGTCCTGACGCGTAATCACATCGTTCGGAGAGAACGTGGTCGCACTTGTGCCACTCACAACGCCCTTCTCGGCTGCCCAGTTGACCGCATCGACATACCAGCTGTCGGTCAGATCGGTGAAGGGGCTGGTCTTGGTGGCCTTCGGAGAACCCGCCTGGCTGTAGAGCATCTGCACAAGCTGTGCACGCGTGGTCTCGCCGTTTGGAGCAATGGTGGTGGCGCTCGTACCGCTCATGATGCCGTTCTGGATGCAGTAGTCAAGACCCTCGTGCGACCAGTTGGTATAAGCCGGCATATCCGTGAAGCGCGCGCCCGGGCAGATGTGCGCATCGGACGAGCTGCTCACCGGGATGCTGTTGAGCATCTTGGCCAGCTCAAAGAATTTGGCCTGCAGCATGGCGTGGGTGGACTTCTGCGTCTGGCCGACCATGTTGATGTGGTCCGTCCCGTCGATCTTCTCGATGTAGTTCCAGACGCCCATCTTGGTGCCGGCCTTGAAGGTCATCTTGCCATCCGCGCCGACGCCGTAGTTTTCATTGTACTTATCCGTGGAATTCTCATGCGGACGGATTGCGGAGCGGACGGAAACGATACCGTCATTCTCCCACCAGTCCGGCGTGATGTTCACGTGGCCGACCGCATAATTGACATGGCTGCCCATGTAGGTGCTGCTCTTGAGCATCATCGGGTTCATGCTGGCATTCGGCAGGTAGTGGCCGGTCAGCGGATCGCGGTGGGTGTTCGAGCAGGCGACGGAGAAATAATAGATATCATCCTGCGCCTTGGCGTAGCCGTTGAGCACGGCAGCGCCGTCGACGTCAAGATCATAAACGCTCAGGTCGTTGGTGTGCTGCGTCCAGATCTTGCTGTTGATCACGCGATTGAAGTAGCTGGCGTAGGACTCGTTGGGCTGGCGCACCAGACCCCACTGATCGAGCTTAAAGTCCAGTCCGAGGTTGTTCTCATTGACATTGGAGCCGGCAACCGCGCCGATGATCCCCATAGCGTACTGGGCCAGATCGCCGATGTTCTGATAGACCTTGGTGTCATACTGGCTGCCGTCATGCGGCGTGCAGAGTGTCGTGATGCTCTCGATCCAGTGACGGCACTCGCCGGTGAACAGCGGGCTGATAGAGCTGTCGCGGCTGGCGTTGCGCTCGTCAGCATCACCATTTTCCAGCAGCTGTGCGAGCATACGGATCGTCTCGCCGCCCATGCTGTGGCCGACCAGATGAATCTTGAGCTCGCTGTCCGGGTTGTTCAGCTCCGGCAGAACACCCGGGAATGTACGGCCGTAACGCGCATGGCCATTGGTTGCGGAGTGATAGGCACCATAGTCGACCGTACCGCCGACCAGATAAGCATACAGCTCGCAGGCGCGATCCCAGTTGCTGGCGACAGGGCCGATGGACGGGGTGTAGACCTCATAGCCAGCGTCGTTGAGGATGTCGCGCAGACTGTCGAAGCCGCCCCAGTAGTTCAGGCCCAGCACTTCTGTGCCGCCCCAACCAAACAGGCCGTGTACCAGAACGATCGGATAGTGGTTGCCGTCCGAGGACAGCAGCTCCGGCAGATCCGCGTCCGTCAGTTCCTCAGCGGAAGTCGCATGATCGGCATCATAATCCGCCGTATCATCAACACTCGCTGCGAAACCGGGCATGCAAAGCACCATTGCCAGAACCAGAACGGTGGCGAGCACTCTGCTCCACGTTTTCTTCATGAAAAATCCCTCCAATAGATTTGGGGCAGCACCGAATAACTGTCCCTTTTTTATGGTTACACTATAGTTCCGCTGCGAGAATAGAACAATCCCCACAGCGGTACAAATGTAACATTTTTGCGCACTCTCCATTCCTTGATGAAACGCGCGTCACCATTGTGTGCGTCTGGATACAAAACGTGTATGCGTAAAAAAGCCTGCCGTCCGTGGGATACGGACAGCAGGCTTTGTACTGCAGGATCAAATCATAATACCGCGTTTTTTGGCCTCAAAGGTCAGCTCATCGCGAAAGTCGGGATGCGCAATGGCAATCAGCTGGCGGGCACGCTCGCCGAGGCTGCGGCCGCGCAGATGCGCCACACCATACTCCGTGACGATGTAGTCAACATCGTTCTTGCTCGTCGTAACGACGGCGCCCGGCGTGAGGATGGGCTTGATCTTGCTGATCGTGCCGCCCTTGGCCGTGGACGTGAAGGCGATGAAGCTCTTGCCGCCGCGGGACTGGCAAGCACCGCGGACATAGTCGATCTGGCCGCCGGAGCCGGACATATGCTTCGTGCCGACCGACTCGGCGCAGACCTGACCGAAAAGATCGACCTCAACCGCCGCGTTGATAGAGATCATATTGTCGTTCTGGCAGATGACGTCAGGGTCATTGACATAATCGACCGGCAGGATCTCGACAGCCGGGTTATCATCAATATAGTCGTAGATACGCTGGGAACCGTAGGCAAACGTCGTGACGGTCTTGCCGCGGTGGATCTGCTTTTTGCTGTTGTTGACCGCGCCGCACTCGATGAGCTCGACCATAGAATCCGTGAACATCTCGGTGTGGATGCCAAGATCGTGCTTCGACTTGAGCGCCATACCGGTCGCGTCCGGGATTGCACCGATGCCAAGCTGCAGGCACGCACCGTCCGGGATCCGCTCGGCAATGAGACCGCCGATCGTCTTGCTCACATCATCGAGCTGAACCGGCGGCAGAACCGGCAGGTCGTGGTTATACTCCACGATGGCGTCAACCTGCGAGATGTGGATCAGTGAGCCGCACAGGCCGCGGGGCTGCCGCTCGTTGACCTCAAGGAATATGCGCTTGGTCTTATCGAGCATGGCGTCAATATACGAGCCGTTGAGCGCCAGACTGAAGTAGCCGTGACGATCCATCGGCGCAACCTCGACGCACACGGCATCATAATCATATTCCGCGCGAATACGCGTCGGAAAATCGCGATAATACGCCGGGATAATGTCGGCGTAGCCGGCGTTGACCGCCTTGCGCGCCGCGCTGCTGGAAAACCAGCTGTAGCCGGTCATTTTACCGGCCAGCGTGGGGTCGGTATAGAACTCGAACGGATACGCATCGAGCAGGGCCTGCACCTTCACGCCCGTAATATCGCTGCTGCGGATATACTCCGCGATCGCGGTCATGATGGCCGGCGTCTGCGAAGTCGCCGTATCCATGCCGAGCAGCCAGCCGGACTGCACCTGCTTGGCAAGCTGATCCGGCGTCGTGAGTTTTTCCTGATACATCTTCTGATAGTCTGTCATAATTTGCTCTCCTAAAACAAAAAATATGAACACATGGGTATCAATAATATACACGATTCGAAAACGTAATTCAAGAGGGCGCAGAGTCGTTTTATGACCATCGCGAAAAAACGGTCACATTTTCAGGAAAATGAGAGGTTTTCTCGCGTAGGGAAATATGATATGATAGATTGAGATTTGTTTGAATTCTTGAAAGAATCTTTTTCATGCGGCTCTCATTTTTTCCGGTTACAATGACGAATGTCGCATCATACGGCAGGTGCTTCCCTGCCAATTCTAAAAACAAGGAATGATACGACACCATGACGATCACGATTATCTGTGATATTTTGGGCGAAGAAAACAACGGCACCACAATTGCCTGCATGAATCTCATCCGCTTTCTGCGCGCGCAGGGGCACACCGTACGCGTAGTCTGCGCCGATCAGGACAAGGCCGGCAACGAGTGCTTTTACGTCGTGCCGGAGCTGAACCTCTACCTGCTCAACCCGATCGTGGAGCGCAACGGCGTGACGCTGCCGCGCGTGGACAAGTCCATGCTCGAGGACGCGATCCGCGACTGCGACGTCGTGCACACGACGTTCGTGCTGCAGCTGTCGCACACGGCGGTGAAGATCGCTAAGGCGTACAACAAGCCCATCACCTCCAGCTTCCACTGCCAGGCCGAAAACGTAACGGCGCACTTCCTGTGCAAGGATCTCGACGCAATCAACCGCGGCGTTTACCGTGCCTGCTATCAGATGGTCTATCAGTATTCGGACATCATCCATTATCCCACGCAGTTCATCCGCGATACGTTCGAGTCCGTCGTCGGCCCGACGAACGGCCGTGTGATCTCCAACGGCGTCAACAGTATGTTCACGCCCGGCCCGGCCAAGCGTCCGGAAAGATTGGAAGGAAAGTTTCTCATCGTCTCGACCGGCCGGCTCTCGAGCGAAAAGAATCAGGAGATTCTCATCGATGCCATCGGCCGCTCGGCCCACCGTGAACAGATCCATCTCATCCTCGCCGGAGAAGGTCCCCGAGAGGAGCATTACCGACATCTGGCGGAAAAATGCGGTGTGGATATGGAGATCGCATTTTTCTCACGGCACGATCTGCTGAATCTGCTGCGCTGCGCCGACCTCTACTGCCACCCCGCCGAGGTGGAGATCGAGTCCATCGCCTGCCTGGAGGCCATCGCCTGCGGGCTGGTACCGGTCATCGCCAACTCCCCGAAGAGCGCGGCCAAAGCGTTCGCGCTCGACGAAAAGTCCCTATTTCAAAATAAGGATCCGGAGGACATGGCGCGAAAGATCAACTACTGGGTCGAGCACCCGGAAGAGCGCGCGGACTACAGCCGAAAGTATCTCGAGAGCGGCACGCAGTTTGAGCAGCAGAGCTGTATGCGGCAGATGGAGCAAATGCTCTTTGATGCCGTGGCCCTGTGCGGCGAACCGACATGAGCCGCAAAACCGTTTATTATCACGACCCGCTGCACGATGACTTTGCGCCGACGCACGGGCACATCCAGCCAAAGCCGATCGGCGCCGACTTCCCTTATGAGCACTCCAGCCCGCTCTGGAAGGCGCTCGCATTCGTCGTCTACCGGATGGTCATGACGCCGTTTCTGTTTCTCTACTGCAAGCTGGTTTTCGGCCTGCGGATCGAAAACTGCAAAGCGCTACGTGCGCTGCCCGGCGGCTATTTTCTCTACGGCAACCACACGAACACCCTGGCGGACGCGTTTATTCCGACGCTGCTGGCATTTCCGCGCCGCGCTAACATCGTCACCGCAGCAGACACGGTCTCCATTCCGGGTGTGCGCAACATCGTGCAGATGCTCGGTGCCGTCCCGCTGGCCGACACGATCGACGGCGCGCGGCAGTTTCTGGCCGCACTGCACCGGCGGCTGGAGCGCCGTCAGGCAGTGATGATCTACCCGGAAGCGCACATCTGGCCATATTATAATGGTATCCGTCCGTTCCCGGATACGGCATTTGCCTATCCGGTGCGCGAACAAGTGCCCGCCGTCGGCGTAGCGGTCGTTTACCGGCAGCGGAAGCTGCTGCGGTTTTTGCCGCCGCGCATCACCGTTGTCGTCAGCAATCCGTTTTATCCTGACCACACGCTGCCGCCGCGCAGCGCCCGAAAGGATCTGCACCGGAAAATCTACACATTTATGTGCGATACCGTTGCCCGCCGCAACAGCTATGCGCACATCGACTACGTCCCCGCACAGGATACACAACAGGCTGCGCAATAACCGCGCCGCACGACCAGAAAGGTGGGATCCCGCTTGGCACATTTGACCGAAGCCGCCATCCAGGACACATTCCTGAAGCTGCTGTCCGAACAACCGTTTGACAAGATCACCGTAACGCAGCTCGTGGACGAATGTCAGATCACCCGCCGGACGTTTTATTATCATTACTCTGACCTGTATGAGTTGCTTGACACCATCCTGCGCCGCGAGACCGAGCGCGCGCTCGACGAATTTGAAGCAACCGGCAGCTGGGAGGAATGCATGATCTCCGCCACCCGCTTTGCACGGGAGCACAAGCGTGCGATCTATCACATCTACACCTCCTCGCACCGCCTGGAGCTGGAAAAGCACGTCGACCGCATTTCCGGGGAAATGATGCACAGCTATGTAGAGGCACAGGCCCGTGGCCTGCGCGTGCTTGCGCAGGACAAAAAGCTCGTGTGTGACCTCTACCGCTTCGGCATCACGGATATTTTTTACGAATGGCTCGAAAACGGGATGAAAGAAGATCTCGAGGCGCAGATCCGCCGCCTGAGTCTGCTGTTCACCGGTAATATCCGCGCCTCCCTGTCCCGGGTGCAGCTCCCGGCCGAACCGTAACCGCATCCCCGGCGGGCACAGCAGCGTGTCCGCCTGGTTCATTTCACCAGCAAAGGAGATTTGTCATGTCCATTCTGAATCATCTGGAGCCGCGCGCCGTCTTTTCCTATTTTGAACAGCTGTGCACCATCCCGCACGGCTCTGGCAACACGAAAGAAATCAGTGACTATCTCGTCCGCTTCGCGGCCGAGCATCGTTTGCGCTGCATTCAGGACGCGCACAACAACGTCATTCTCTTCGCCCCCGGCACACCGGGCTACGAATCGGCCGCCCCGGTCATCCTGCAGGGGCACATGGACATGGTCTGCGAGACCGCGCCCGGCTGCACAAAGGACATGGCCCGCGAGGGGCTCGACCTCTTCGTGGACGGCGACACGATCGGCGCGCGCGGCACAACGCTCGGTGGAGACGACGGCATCGCCGTAGCCATGGCGCTGGCAATCCTTGCAGCGAATGACATCCCGCATCCCCCGCTTGAGGTCGTCATCACCGTTGATGAGGAGACCGGCATGCTCGGCGCGGCCGCGCTGGACGCCTCCGTCCTCATGGGACGCACAATGCTCAACCTTGACTCCGAGGATGAGGGCATACTCACCGTCGGCTGCGCAGGCGGCAACGTGTCTGTGTGCACGCTGCCGGTCGCACGCGCGCCGTTTTCCGGCGCACTGCTGGCAGTCACGGTCGGCGGTCTGCACGGCGGCCACTCGGGCGCAGAGATCGACAAAGGCCGCGGCAACGCGAATCTGCTCATGGGCCGCGTGCTATATGCCGTCAGCGAGCGCACGCCGCTGCGGCTCGTCTCCGTCGCCGGCGGCCTGAAGGACAACGCCATCCCGCGTGAGAGCCGGGCTGTCATTGCCGTGGCCGATGCTGCCGCCGCGCAGGCGGCGATCGCGGACATAGACGCTGCACTCCGGCATGAATACGCAGCCGCCGATCCGGATGTATTCGTGCGCGCCGAGACCACGCAGGCCCAGCAGCCGCCGATGGACGCAGTATCCACGCAGCGCGCAGTGTGTATGCTCTGTTGTCTGCCGAACGGCGTTCAGGCCATGAGCCGGGACATTCCGGGCCTTGTGCAGACGTCGCTGAATCTCGGCATTCTGACCACGGATGCGGAAACCGTCCAGGCGTCGTTTTGCGTGCGCAGCAGTGTATCCACCCAAAAGGAGATGCTCGTGGCGCGGCTGCGCTGTCTGATGGCACAGCTCGGCGGCACGGTGGCTGTTTCGGGTGACTACCCCGCCTGGGAATACCGCAAGGACTCGCCGATGCGCGAGCGTATGATCGAAGTTTTCCGTGAACAATACGGCCGTGAGCCGAAGGTGGAGGCCATTCACGCGGGCGTCGAGTGCGGCCTGTTCGCCGGAAAGCTGCCAGGGCTCGACTGCGTATCGTTCGGCCCCGACCTGACGGAGATTCACACCTGCCGTGAGCGGATGCACATTGCCTCCGTACAGCGTGTCTGGCGCTACACGCTCGAAGTGCTGCGCCGCTGCAAATAAGCGAAACAGGAAAACCGCCCTGCGCCGTTCGGCGCAGGGCGGTTCGTTATATGCGGCGTTACTTGCGCAGCTCGTGCTCGTCACTGTGCTTGCGCGCGGCCGCGGCCACGAGGCCGGCAAGCGCGACGAGCGCAATGACGTTCGGTAGCACCATGAGCTGGTTGAACATATCCGTCAGCTCCCAGACAAGATCGTTGGACAGGCAGGAGCCGAGGAAAATGAAGACAATCGCGATGATGGAGTAAACAAGGTTCGCCTTCTTACCAAAGAGGTAATTGACATTGATTCGACCGAAAAGGTTCCAGCCGACGATTGTCGAGAACGCGAAAAACAGCAGGCAGATGGCCACAAACGCATTGCCGAGCGTCTCGCCGAACACGCTCGAGAACGCAAGCTGCGCCATGTTCGTCTTGGAAATGCCGTCAACTGCACCATGGGCGAGCGGGCCGTTACCGGCGTAGAGCGTCGAGATGACGACGAGCGCCGTCATGGTCAGGACGATGAACGTGTCAATAAACACGCCGATCATGGCGACCGTTCCCTGCTCGTGCGGGTTCTTGACATTGGCCAGCGCGTGCGCGTGCGGCGTGGAGCCCATGCCGGCCTCGTTCGAGAACAGGCCGCGCTTGGCGCCCTGACTGATGGCCGTCTTGAGCGCGTAACCAATGCCGCCGCCGATGATGGACTGCGGCACAAAGGCGTACTTGAAGATCATGCCGAAGGTCTCCGGCACGTAGCGGATGCGAGCGATGAGCACGACCAGACCGCCGACCAGATACAGGCAGGCCATGATCGGCACGATCTTTTCCGTGACGGAAGCAATACGCTGCACGCCGCCGATGAAAATGAACGCCGCAATGGCGGAAACGATCAGGCCCATGACCCAGCTCGGGATGTGGAACGCGTTCTGGCACGCCTCGCCGATGGAATTGGACTGCACCATGGAGCCCATGAAGCCGAGCGCCAGAATGATCGCGACCGCGAAGAATCCGGCCAGGAACTTGCCGAAGCCGTTCGGGAACGCGCGCTTGATATAGCACACCGGGCCGCCGAGAACCGTGCCGTCCGGTTCGACTATGCGGGTCTCCTGCGCGAGCACCGCCTCGGCATAGATCGTCGCCATGCCGAAGAACGCGATGACCCACATCCAGAAGATCGCGCCGGGTCCGCCAATGAGGATCGCGCCGCAGGCACCGACGATATTGCCGGTGCCGACCTGCGCCGCGACGGCCGTCGCCAGCGCCTGGAACGAGCTCATGCCGGATTTGTGCTTCTCGCCATTGAGGCTGAACTCACCGAAGAAGCGCCGCCAGCCCTCGCCAAAGCAGCGCACCTGCACGAATTTCGTGCGGATGCTGAAATACAGACCCGCACCGATGAGCAGGATGATCAGCACATAATCTGACAGATACATATTGATGGTCTGCACGATTTTGAGTAAAGTGTCCATGTTGTTTCTCCCTCTGCATTGAATTTTTGCAAAGCAAAAAGCTGCCGGTCATTTTGACCAGCAGCTCCAGAGAACAAACAGCGCTTGAACGCCCGCACAAGTCGGGCACTCGCTCTGTCCTTTTGCCTGAGAGATTCGGCTTTCGCCTTGCACCTTCGGCACCCGTTCACAGACGGGATTCTCCAGAGTCTCCTCCGCCTCCAGTCTCGGTCATGCCGATTCTTGAGGTTTCGATGGATATTCATTTGATTGCGTCGAGTATTATTACACACACATACAGGCCTTGTCAAGCCCCTGCTTCAAAAAAGTTCACAAATTTCCGGTTCCGTACATCAGCGCCGTGAGCGCGACAACCGGCGCCGTCTCGCACCGCAGGATCCGCTCGCCCATGGAGCAGATATGCATGCCGAGCTTGCGGGCCATATCGGCCTCAAATTCGGCAAAGCCGCCCTCCGGCCCCGTGATGATGGCCGCCGATGCAATTGGCTGCACGGTATGCTCGATCGCGTCGCGGATTGTCTCGCGCTCTCCGGTCTCGTACATAAACAGCGGCAGGTCGGTGTGCAGCGCATCGTTGAGTGTGGCAACGTAATCCGCCTCATAGCGCACCTGCGGGATGATGCCGCGGCCGGACTGCTTGGCCGCCTCTTCCGCAATACGCTGCCAACGCTCGAGCTTCTTTTCCATGTTCATTGCCTTGGCTACACAGCGTGTACAGGAAAAAAAGACGATCTCGGACGCGCCGGCCTCCGTGCACTTCTGCACAAGAAAATCGCTGCGCTCCCCCTTTGGCAGGCCGGCAAACACCGACGTGCGCACAGTCGGCTCGGCCTTGCACGGTACGACCTCTATGATCTCGGCCTCAGCCTCGTGCTCCAGCGTCTGCACCAGGCGGCACTTATAGTCGCGCCCCGCACCGTCGCAGATGACAATATCATCGCCGGCGCGCAGACGCAGCACACGGATGTGATCAGCGTCGCGGCCGCGGATGATCGCCCGGCCGTTCGGAAAGTTGGTGCCTGCTATGAAAAATCGAGCCATAATGGTCGCCTCCGGTGGAAAATCTCTGTCGTGATTATGGCACACTTCGCACGTTTTTGCAAGCCGGGCCATAGCA
>DBFWVW010000073.1:0-2712 GCA_048217285.1 Oscillospiraceae bacterium | reverse complement strand
CCCCCTCCGCGCGCGCAAAAGGCATTTACAAGACCGGAAAAATGTTGTATGGTTATCTGTATCCTTTATTTTGTACGAACAGCGAGGCAAACGCATGAATACCTATGGCGAACGCGTAAAAGTGACGATCTTCGGCGAGTCGCACGGCCCGGCGATCGGCGTCGTGCTCGACGGTGTCCCGGCCGGCGAGGCCATCGACATGGACGCCGTGCGCATCCAGATGCGCCGGCGCGCGCCCGGCTCGTCCGACCTGACGACCCACCGCTCGGAGACGGACGACCCGCTCGTGATGAGCGGCATCCTCGACGGCGTGACGACCGGCGCGCCGATCTCGGCCATTTTCCGCAACAAGGACCAGAACAGCGCGGCCTATCACCCGGAGATCCCGCGCCCGAGCCACGCGGACTACGCCGCGACCGTGCGCTTCGGCGGCCATGCCGACCTGCGCGGCGGCGGCCCGTTCAGCGGCCGGCTCACGGCGTGTCTCGTGTTCGCCGGCGCGGTCTGCCGGCAGATCCTCGAGCGCCGCGGCATCACGATCACGGCCAACGCCGTGCGCGTCGGCCAGGCGACGGGCAAGGAGCTGAACTTTGACATGAAGCGCGCCATTCTCGACGCGCGCAGCGCCGGCGACTCCGTCGGCAGCGAGCTCGAGTGCGTCGTCACGGGCGTGCCCGCCGGTGTCGGCGGGCTGCTCTTCGGCGGCATGGAGAGCCGCATCGCCGGTATGCTCTATGCCATCCCCGGCGTGAAGGGCGTGGAGTTCGGCCGCGGCTTCGCGCTCGCCGAAATGCGCGGCAGCGAGGCAAACGACCCCATCCGCCTGAAAAACGGGCATATCACCATGGCCTCGAACAATGCCGGCGGCATCAACGGCGGCATCACCAACGGTATGCCGCTCGTCGTGCGCATGGCCCTGCGGCCGACGCCGTCGATCGCGTGCGAGCAGCCGTCGGTCGACCTGGCCACGATGGAGGAAACACCGCTGCGTATCAACGGCCGGCACGACCCGTGCCTCGCCCCGCGGGCGATCCCGGTCATGGAGGCCGCGCTCGCCTGCTGCGTGCTCGACGCCATGCTCGACACAGCCGCTACGATCTGAGAAAGGAGTTCCTTATGGACGAAAACAAAACCCAGGAAGAACGGACCCCCAATACGAACGCCCCGGCGGCCCCGGAGACCGCCGAAGTCAAAGCAGCCGCCCCGGCTCCGGAAGCTCCGGCCTCCGCGCCCGCGGAAAAGGCCGGGCACGGCCCGCGCTGGCACCACGCGCTCTGGCGCGGCATTGCGGGCGTGCTGGCGGCCGTGGTGCTGCTGGCAGCGTCCGGCTTCGGCGTGTTCCGCCTCGGCAGAGGCGCGCAGAGCATCTCCGGTGCGTTCGATGCCGACCCCGGCACGTTCGTGCAGCACGACATTGTGTTCATTCTCGACACGTTTGACGATCCCGCCGGCGGTAGCGCGCAGTACGCCGTCGTGCCCATCGGCGGGCAGCTCGTGGCCTTCCGCTTTCCCGCGCGGTGGGACGCCTCGGTCAAGACCATTGCCGACGCGACCGACAGCATCCTGCGGGGCCAGAGCTACTCGGTTGACAGCTTCATCCGCGTCACCGGCACGGTCAAGGCCATGCCGGAGGCCGTGTCATCCGAGCTCTACAGCTGGTACACGGAAAACCATGACGATCTGCAGCAGATCGGCGCGATCGGCGACAGCGAGGACGCGGCCGACTACCTGCCCGACGCGATCGTGCGCGTGGACTATGTCGGCAGCATCCCGCAGGGCTGGGTCGAGGGGCTGACGGTCGCGGCCGTTGCCTGCCTGATCTATGCCATCGTGGTGCTCATCCGCATCCTCTGCGGCAAGTATGACGAGGTGAAGCTGCCGGACATCAC
Organism: Oscillospiraceae bacterium; assembly: GCA_048217285.1. Lineage (GTDB taxonomy): Bacteria > Bacillota > Clostridia > Oscillospirales > Oscillospiraceae > CAG-103. Next base: position 823 of record DBFWVW010000073.1, on the reverse strand, counting down.
GTTCGAGCTTGTGGACATGACGCCCGATGACGACACACCGGAGGCAGCCACGGAAACCACCCCGGAGGAAACGCCGGAACCCCCGGCCGAACCAGAACCGGAAACCCCGGCTGAGGCCGAAAAATCCAACGAAACCGAGGACACGCCCGATGCCTGAGCACAAGCTGTGCGTACCGTGCCTGTTCGGGCTCGAGGGCCCGCTCGGCAACGAGCTGCGCCATATGGGTCTGCGTGATGTCATGCCCGAAAACGGCCGCGTGCGCTGCACGGGCTCGGACGCAGACATCGCGCGCATGAACCTCCGCTGCCGCTTCGGCGAGCGCGTGCTGCTCGAGCTGGGCAGCTTCCCCGCCCCGACGTTCGACGCGCTCTTCGAGGGCGTCAAGGCGCTGCCGTGGCCGCAGTACCTGAGCGCAGACGCGGCCTTCCCCGTCAAGGGCTACAGTCTGGAGTCGGCGCTGCACTCGGTGCCCGACTGCCAGAAGATCATCAAAAAAGCCGTCGTCGAGTCCCTCAAGCAGCGCTATCATGTGACCTGGTTTGCCGAGACCGGCGTCCTGTACCAGATCCAGTTCTCGCTCGTGCACGACACGGCCACGCTCTATCTCGACACGACCGGTACGCCGCTGCACAAGCGCGGCTACCGTCCGGCGCACGTGGCCGCGCCTCTGCGCGAAACGCTGGCTGCCGCGCTTGTGGACATCGCGGGTTACCGCGGCCGCGGCGATTTCTGCGACCCGTTTTGCGGCAGCGGCACGATCGCCATCGAGGCGGCGCTGGCCGCGAAAGGCCGCGCGCCGGGTCTGAACCGCGACTTTGCGGC
>DBFWVW010000072.1:0-28144 GCA_048217285.1 Oscillospiraceae bacterium | reverse complement strand
GTCTTGTGTTATACTCTTGCTCATGAGGAATATGGTCTCCTTTCGGGCTGGTTTGGTGTGGTAACTTAACTATAACCCATGAGACCATATTTCTCATAGCTTTTTCTTCAATTGTCCAACATGTATTGTAGTCCTACACTGCGGTGCTTTTCTGCCTGGTTCGGGCGGTTGACGAATGCGGAAAACTGCGGTATGCTTTTGCAGTGTTCTTGATTTCTAGAAAGGAGCGCCTGCTTACAGGCGAACAGATGATGAAAAAACTCATTGCCTACTACTCCCGTGCGGGAGAGAATTACTTTTCCGGGGCGCACCGCGTCATTGCCGTCGGTAATACACAGAAGGCGGCGCAGCTGCTCGCTGAGCTGACGGGCGCGGAGCTGTTTCACATCGAGCAGAAGGTGCCGTATTCGGACGACTATGACACCTGCGTCGCTGAGGCGCGGCGCGATCTGCGCGCAAACGCCCGTCCGGAGCTGACGGCGCTGCCGGAAAATCTGGACGACTATGACGAAATATACCTCGGCTATCCGAGCTACTGCGGCACCATGCCGATGGCGGTCTATACCTTTCTCGAGCACTATGATTGGCGGGGGAAGGTCATTCATCCGTTTTGCACCAACGAGGGCAGCGGACTGTCGAACACGGAGCAGGATATCCGGCGCGCGGCGAAGGGCGCACAGGTTGCCCGCGGCTTGTCCCTGCGCGGCAGCGCGGTCGAGGGCGCAAAACCGAAACTAGAGCAGTGGCTGCACGGATAACGAGCGCTTTCCGAGCGGCAGAGAGGGAGGAGGCCGAGCATGAGCCGAAACGCAAAAATTCTCATGGATCTGGCTGTGCTCGCGGCCATCTACAGCGTCTGGCTGCTGCCGAAGTGGCGGCCGCTGGGGCGCAGAACGCTCGCGGTCTATACGCTCATGTACGGGTGCCTGGCCGGTATTGCGCTCTTTACGCTCATGCCGGTGCTGGCGGCACTTCCGTTTTGCTTTGACCATCCGTATGTTCCCATGCACATGATGCCGTTTGAGGACGTTATTCTTTGCCGCGGCGATTATGTCCGGCAGATCGTGCTGAATATTGTCCTGTTTATTCCATTTGGCGTGCTGCTGCCGCTGTGCCGCAGCTGCCGCGGTAAGCGGTGCAGCTTTTGGCGCTGTCTGCTCTTGACGCTGGCGCTCAGCGTCGGCATCGAGGTTGTGCAGCCGCTGCTGCACGCATTTCGCAGTTCGGACATTACGGATGTGATTACGAACACGACCGGCGGCGTGCTTGGCTATGCGCTCTGGGCGCTCGCGCACGTCTGCTGTAAAAAGTGAAAGCCGGACTTGTCCTGAGATACCGGTACGTTTGCCGGTATCTTTTTTGTTGAAAATGTGCCGCCTTTTCGCTATACTATTACAAAAAGCGGAGGTTTCGCTGCTGAAAAACGGAGAAAAACAGAAACCGGAGGAGAGAAATATGGACGAGCGGATCTATCGCGAATACGTCGCGATCCTGAAAGAGGAGCTGCAGCCCGCCATGGGCTGTACCGAGCCGATTGCCGTGGCGTACTGCGCGGCGCTGGCTCGCAAGACACTCGGCGCGCTGCCGGAAACGGTAGAGGTACTTGCGAGTGCGAACATCATCAAAAACGTCAAGAGTGTCATCGTGCCGAATACGAACGGCCAGCGCGGCATTGCGGCGGCCGCGGCGGCGGGCATCATAGCCGATAATGCCGATGCGCAGCTGCAGGTGCTCGCCTGCCTCACGCCGGAGCAGACGGATGCGGTCGGGGCATATCTGCAGCAGGCGGCCTTCACTGTCCGCCGCGCGGATAAGGACTACGTGTTCGATATCCAGGTGCGCGTTGCGGCGGGTGCGGACAGCGCGTTCGTCGAGATAGCGGGCTACCACACGAACGTGATCCGCATCGAAAAAAACGGCATTGTGCAGTTTCACAAGGATTATCAGGAGTCCGGCAGCCAGCACACCACCGACCGCAGTCTGCTGACGGTCGAAAACATCATTGCTTTTGCAAACGAAGTGGACATTGCCGATGTGCAGGAGACGCTCCAGCGGCAGATCGACTATAACTGGGCCATCGCCGAGGAGGGACTGCGCGGGGATTACGGCGCGAACATTGGCCGCATTCTGCTGCAGTCTTACGGTATGAGAATCCACAACCGCGCCAAGGCCTACGCCGCAGCCGGTTCGGATGCGCGCATGAACGGCTGTGATCTGCCGGTAGTCATCAATTCCGGCAGCGGCAATCAAGGACTGACGGCATCGCTGCCGGTCATCGTTTACGCTAGAGAACTGGGTGTCACGCAGCAGATGCTCTACCGCGCACTTGTGGTGTCCAATCTTGTCACCATCCATCTGAAAACCGGAATTGGCAGCCTGTCTGCCTACTGCGGCGCAACGGCGGCCGGCTGCGGCGCGGCCGCGGGTGTGACGTATCTGTATGGCGGACAGTTCCGTGAAATCGCGCACACTGTTGTCAATGCCATTGCCATTGATTCCGGCATGATCTGCGACGGCGCGAAGGCGAGTTGCGCGGCCAAGATCGCCTCGGCGGTCGAGGCAGGCCTGCTGGGTATGCAGATGCAGATGCACGAGAGCCAGTTCTATGGCGGCGACGGCATCGTTGTTAAGGGCGTGGAGAATACAATTCGCAACATTGGTACGCTCGCGAGCGAAGGTATGCGCGAGACCGACCGCACGATCATCCGCATGATGATCCAGGAGCATTGAAGCTCCGGGCTTTTGCCGGCTGCCGGCTGGCAGCCGGCTTTTTGCGGCTATTTTTCGCGGTGCCGGAGAATCGGCATTGCATTTTGCGTGCAGGGCGCGTATAATATCTCATATTTCTTTTCTGTCGCACTGCAATGTGCAAAAGTAAAAGTATCTTGGCATCCAAGGAGGCGCACCATGCGTTTATTCGATATTCTCGGGCCGGTCATGGTCGGCCCGTCCAGCAGTCACACGGCCGGAGCCGTGCGCATCGGTCTGACCGCCCGCAAGCTGCTCGGCGACCAGCCCGTGCACGCGGACATCTCGCTGCATGGCAGCTTTGCCTTGACCGGTCACGGCCACGGCACAGACTGCGCGCTGATCGCGGGCCTGCTCGGTATGCAGCCGGATGACCTGCGCATTCCGGACAGCTTTGCCATTGCGGCAAAGCAGGGGCTGACGTTTGTGTTCCAAAATGTGCAGATGCGCAATGCGCACCCGAACACCGCGCGTCTGCAGCTCACGGACGCCAGCGGCCGCACGCTCGACATCGTGGCCGAGAGCGTCGGCGGCGGGCGCATCCGCATTCGCTCCATTGATGGCATTGAGACGAACTTTTCCGGTGAGCACAACACGCTCATCGTCCACAATCAGGATACGCCCGGCCATGTTGCTGCCGTGACGGCGGCACTCATGCAGCGGCATGTCAACATTGCCACCATGCAGCTTTACCGCAGTGAGCAGGGCGGCTACGCGGTCATGATTCTGGAGTGCGACCAGCCGATCCCGAAGGACATTGAACAATGGCTGTCGCACATCGAGGGCATTCAGAAGATCACGATCTTTAACCAGGAGGAACCGGTATGAGCTTTTCAAGCATTGCATCTATGCTTTCCGCGGCGCAGACGAGCGGACGGCCGCTCTATGCCGTCATCCGCGACGCGGACTGTCAGGAAAACGGCTATGACGCTGCGGCGTCCCATCGCCAGATCATGGCGCTCTGGACGGCAATGCAGCAGTCGAGCCGGCAATACTGTGCATCCGATCGCTCCAATAGCGGGCTCATCGGCGGCGATGCGGCCAAGCTTTGCGCGGCGGCAGAGAGCGGCAGCCTCCTCGGTGGGACATATTTTCAGCGCGTGACGGAAGAGGCGCTCAAAGTCGCCGAGTGCAACGCGTGTATGAAGCGCATTGTCGCCGCGCCCACGGCGGGCAGCTGCGGTGTGCTGCCGGCGGTTCTCATCCCGCTGGCGGAAGAGCGGGATGTTGCGCAGGAGACGATCCTTGAGGCGCTGTACATTGCGGCAGGTTTCGGTCAGGTCACGGCGCTGCGTGCGAGTGTTGCCGGGGCGGAGGGCGGCTGTCAGGCGGAGATCGGCACGGCCAGCGCCATGGCGGCGGCCGCACTGACGCACATCCTCGGCGGCACGGCGCAGCAGTGCGCGGATGCGTACGCCATCGCGCTCGGCAATCTGCTTGGCCTTGTCTGCGACCCGGTCGCGGGCCTCGTGGAGGTGCCATGCGTCAAACGCAATGTTATCGGCGCTGTCAACGCCGTGAGCGCGGCGAACATGGCCGTTGCCGGCATCACGAGCCGCATCCCGGTCGATGAGGTCATCGACACCATGGGTGAGGTCGGCGATGCGCTCCCGGCCAGCCTGCGTGAGACCGGCCTTGGTGGTCTGGCCGCCACGCCGACCGGCCGGCAAGCGGCCGAACGGATCGCGCGTGCCGAGCACTGAATTCTTCCGCCCCGTAAGCCGGGAGACCGGCAGCGGGGCGGATTTTTGTGCGAAAGGGCTTGACAGGCGAGCAAAATCACGGCAATGTATATTTATAAATGGATATGAACGTCCCGCTCTGCGGGCGGAAAGGCGGAGTCATGGAATACAACAAACCGATTTCGGATATGCTCCCCGGCATGGATGTCGAGGGCTTTTATATTCTGCGCGCGGCGGCGCTCAAGACGACCAACAGCGGCAAGCCGTTTCTCAGCGGTACGATCTGCGACCGCACGGGCAGCGTGGAAATCAAGATCTGGGACTACAGCGGCCCCATCGGCGCGCGCCCGGAGGATACCGGCCGCGTCGTGAAGATTCGCGGCAGCGTTTCGGAATATCGCGGCGCGCTGCAGGTCAGCGTTCACCGCATCCGCATGGCCGAAGCGGCGGATGATTACGACACGTCGCTGCTCGTGCCCACGGCGCCGATCGACACGGATGCCGCGCTGGCGGATGTGCAGCGGATGGTCGCCTCGATCACGGACGCGGATTATCGCAGCATTGCCGAGACGATGCTGGCGCAGCACCTCGATGCGTTCCGGCGCATTCCGGCCGGCAAGAGCGTGCACCACAGTTTTCTGTCCGGCCTCTTGATGCATACTTACAATATGCTGCGCACGGCGGATTTCCTCGCCGGCCTGTATCCGGGGGTCATTGACCGCAGCTTGCTTCTGACCGGTACGCTGCTGCACGATTTCGGCAAGGAGCGGGAATTTGCGTTTTCCGATCTCGGTATCGTGACGGAATATTCTACGGCAGGACAGCTCCTCGGCCATCTGGTCATGGGGGCACAGGAGGTCGCGGACGTCGCGCGCGAGCTGGAAACTCCTGAGGAAAAGTCCATGCTGCTGCAGCACCTGCTGCTCTCGCACCACGGCGAGCCGGAGTTCGGTGCGGCCGTGCGGCCCATGTGCGCCGAGGCGGAGCTCCTGTCGTACATCGACCTGATCGACAGCCGCATGGAGATCTATGTGGAAACGCTGCCGACTGTGCCGGCCGGAAGCTTCAGCGCCCGCATCTTTGCGCTGGAAAAGAAGATCTATCACCACAACTGAGGAGTTATGTCCATGTTGGCTCTGCCGTCACAAGTGCATACGGCGCTCGACAGCCTTGAGGCGGCGGGCTGGGAGGCCTACGTGGTCGGCGGCGCGGTGCGCGATGCGCTGCGCGGCCGCCCGGCGGGGGACTGGGACATCACGACGAATGCCGAGCCCGCGCAGGTTGAGCGGGTCTTTGCCGGCGAGCGGCTCATTGAGACGGGGCTGAAGCATGGCACCGTGACCGCCCTGCTCGATGGTCTGCCGCTTGAGATTACGACCTACCGCGTGGATGGGGACTATACCGACCACCGGCGTCCGGACACTGTACACTTTACACGCAGTCTGCGCGAGGATTTGCTGCGCCGCGATTTTACAATGAACGCGCTCGCGTACAACCCGCGCATGGGCCTTGTGGACATCTGCGGCGGAGCGGAAGACATTGCACATGGCATTGTGCGCTGTGTGGGTGAGCCGGATCGCCGCTTTCAGGAGGACGGACTACGCCTCCTGCGCGCGCTGCGTTTCGCGTCCGTGCTCGGTTTTCAAATTGCACAGGAGACGGCGGCAGCCATCCACCGCAGCCGCGCGCTGCTGCAGTATCTTGCGGCCGAGCGCGTGCAGAGCGAATTCACGAAACTGCTCTGCGGACAGAACGTGGGCGCGGTGCTGCGGGAATTTGCTGATGTGTTGGCTGTTTTGATCCCGGAGCTTCAGCCAATGTTCGGTTTTGAGCAGCACAACCCGTACCACGACCGGGACGTCTGGCTTCACACGGTCGCAGTTGTGGAGCACATCCCGCCGGAGCCGGTGCTGCGCTGGGCTGCGCTGCTGCACGATGTCGGCAAGCCGCCGTGCTTTTCACTCGGGCCCGACGGCGTCGGCCACTTTTACGGCCATGCGGAAAAAAGCACCGAACTGGCGGATGCCATTCTCGCGCGCCTGCGCTTTGACACGGCCGGGCGCACGCGCATCACGCAGCTGATCCGCTATCACGATCTGCCCATTGTGCCGGAGCCGAAGCCGATCCGCCGGCTGATGAACAAGCTCGGGGTCGAGGCTGTGCGGCAGCTCTTTGCACTGCATATTGCGGATACCTGCGGGCAGTCGGCGATCTGCGCCGGCCGGGTGGAGACGTACCGGCAGGCAGAGCGAGTGCTCGATGCGCTGCTGGAGACGGATGCCTGCTTCTCGCTCAGGGACCTTGCGGTCAATGGCAGCGATATGCTCGCACTCGGATTGCGCGGCCGGGCGGTCGGTGCGGCGCTGCAGGCGTGTCTGGACGCGGTCATGGAAGAAGCGGTTGCAAACGACAAAACCGCACTGCTGACATATGCGGCGGAAAATTTACAGCGCTTTGCAAATTCCTGAAACTCGGGACTTGAAAAATGTGGAGCGATGTTATAAGATGAAGAACATATTTGAATTACATTGTAATAGAATATGCGGAGAAAAGAGTCATGGAACAGATTCGGTCGCGGAAAAATCAATACATTCTGCACCTGCGCGCACTGGGAAAGTCCGGTGATGCACGCAGAGAAGTGGGGGAGTATGTCTGCGATGGCGAAAAGCTGCTGCGCGAAGCGCTGCAGTTTGGCGCAGAGGTCACATCCGTGCTCTGGCGCGATACGGCGGCGTTTCCGCTGCCGGACAAGGTTGCGCAGTATACGGCCGATGCCGAACTCGTCGAGTATGCCTCGCCGCTCATGCATTCGCCGGGGCCTGTCTTTACCGTGCGCATCCCGGAAATGTGTCTGCGGGAGCGGCTGCGGCACGTCATCGTGCTGGAGGGTGTGCAGGATCCCGGCAATGTCGGCACCGTCATCCGCACGGCGAATGCCCTTGGCATGGATGCCGTGGTGCTCACCGGCGCGTGCGCCGATCTCTACAGCCCCAAGACCGTGCGCGCCACGATGGGCGCGCTCTTCCGCCAGGCGGTTCTGATGTGCACGATGGATGAACTGACGCATCTGCTGCACACCCACGGGCTGAAGCTCTACGGTGCGGCGCTGACGGATACGGCGCAGGATCTGCGGCGTGTGCCGCTCTCGCCGGCCGCTGTGGCGATCGGCAGTGAGGGCCGCGGCCTGAGCGCGCAGCTGCTCGCACAGTGCGACGGGCAGATCATCATCCCCATGCAGCCGGGAGCCGAGTCGCTCAATGCGGCAGTGGCCGCGGCGGTCGTCATGTGGGAGATTGCCCGCGCCGGGATGTGAGGAGGACCTACGATGTCGCAGCTGCAATACTGGGTCTGGCTGTCCATGCGCTTCGGCGTGCGACCGAAGATGAAGCTCGCGCTCGTGGAGCATTTTGGTACGCCGCGCGATGTGTATTTTGCCACGGAGGCGGATTACCGCGTCCGTGTTCCGCTGCGCCCGGAGGAGCTCCGGCTGCTGCTGGACAAAGATCTGAAAGAGGCCAACCGCGCGCTCGCCATCTGTGACCGGGAGCATATCCGTATCCTGACGATTCAGGACGCGGCCTATCCGCAGCGTCTGCTGCAGATCTATGATCCGCCACTGGTCCTCTATGTGCGCGGCACGCTGCCGCAGCTCGATGACCGTGCGGCCGTCGCCGTGGTGGGCACACGCAGCGCAACACCGTATGGTATGCGCACTGCGCGCAAGTTTGGATCTGAAATCGTGCGTCACGGCGGCATTGTGCTCTCCGGCCTTACCGCCGGGATCGATCGCTCGGCTGCCGAGGGCGCACTGCACGCCGGTGGTATTTGCGTTGGTGTATCCGGTACGGCGGTCAATCTGGATTTTGCGGGTGTGTGCACGCAAGAGGTCGTGCGCTGCGGCGCCGTCGTGAGTGAGTTTGCACCCAATATGTCCGTGCCGCGTTTTGGCTTCCGGCTGCGCAACCGCATCACATCCGGCCTGGCGGTCGCGACGGTCGTGGTCGAAGCGCCGGAGAAAAGCGGCGCGCTCCTGTTTGCCGACGATGCCGTTACGCAGGGCAGGGAGGTCTTTGCCGTACCCGGCAATGCGGATTCCCGCGCCTCGGTTGGTAGCAACGCGCTGCTCAAGGACGGGGCCCGCCTGGCCGTGTGCGCGTGGGACGTGCTGAGCGATTTTCGCCGTATATTTCCCGGTACGCTGCATGAGAGCATCGCGCCCGAGCCCGAGACGCCGACGCCCGAAGCACCTCCGGAAACGGGCAGCGGCTTTGCGCAGGTGCGCCGCCCGGTCGCGGAGAAAAGGATTGACAAGCCGCAGCCGGAGGCATATATTGACTTGGAAGCGCAGCTAAAATCACTCACGACCGAGCAGCTGCAGATCGTCGCGGCAATTGATGCGCCCGGTACACAGGTGGATCTCATCATCGAAAAGACGCAGCTCCCGGCGAGCAAAGTGCTCGCGGAGCTGACTGTGCTGCAGATACGCGGCGTGGTCCGGCAGGAGCCGGGCAAACGCTTTTCATTGAATATACGCGCAGGCACTGCGCAGGAATCATAAGGAGTTGGAGTAGACCCGATGGCAAAAGCAAAAACCGATCTGGTGATCGTCGAGTCTCCGGCGAAAGCCAGAACAATCGAAAAATATCTGGGCAGCAACTATCATGTCGTGGCCTCGATGGGTCATCTGCGTGACCTGCCCAAGAGCACCATGGGCGTGGATATCGACGGCGATTTTACGCCGCAGTACCTGCCCGTGAAAGACCGCGCGGACGTGATCGCCGACCTGAAAAAGCGCTCCAAGGCTGCCGGCACCGTCTATCTCGCGACCGACCCTGACCGCGAGGGAGAGGCCATTTCGTGGCATCTGAAGGAGCTGCTGAATCTGCCGGATGACAAGGCCAAGCGTGTGACGTTCAACGAGATCACGAAAAAGGTCGTCACCGAAAGCATCCAGCACCCGCGCGAGATCGATCAGGACCTGGTCGACGCGCAGCAGGCGCGCCGCATTCTCGACCGTATCGTGGGCTATAAGCTCAGCCCGCTGCTCTGGCGCAAGGTCAAGCCCGGCCTGTCCGCCGGCCGTGTGCAGTCGGTGGCTACGCGTATCGTGGTCGATCGCGAAAACGAGATCCGCGCCTTCCAGCCGCAGGAGTACTGGCTGCTCGACGCGCTGCTTGACTGCGGCGCGGGCACATTTACGGCGCGTTTTTACGGTACGACCGATAAGAAAATGGACGTCCCGGACGAGGCCACGGCCGATCAGATCATCGCCGCCGTGTCGGCTGAGCCGTTCAAGATTGCGAGCGTCAAGCGCGGCGAAAAGCAGCGCAGTCCGTCGCCCCCGTTCATCACCTCGACCCTGCAGCAGGAGGCTTCCCGCCGCCTGGGTATGACGCCGCGGCGCACCATGTCGGTCGCGCAGCAGCTCTATGAGGGCGTGGATATCACCGATCGCGGAACGATCGGCCTCATCACCTATATGCGTACCGATTCACAGCGCCTGTCCGATGAGGCGCTCGCCGCCGCGCAGGCGTTTATTGTCGAGCACTACGGCCCGGAGTATCACCCCGGCAAGCCGCGCACGTATAAGACCAAGGCCGGCGCGCAGGACGCGCATGAGGCCATCCGCCCGACGGACGTCACGCTCACGCCGGATCGCGTGCGCCATGACCTCACGCCGGAGCAGTACCGGCTCTACCGGCTCATCTGGGGCCGCTTCACGGCCTGCCAGATGGCCAACGCCGTGTATGACAACGTTGTTGTGGATGCCGGCAGCGCGGGTTACCTCTTCCGCGCCAACTACTCCGAGCAGAAGTTCGCGGGCTATACCGCCGTGTATGAAGAGGCGAAGGACGAGGAGACGAGCGAGGTGCGCCGTCCGCTGCCGTCGCTCAAACAGGGCGATGCCGTGGACCTCAAGCAGGTCACAAAGGAGCAGCAGTTCACGCAGCCGCCTGCCCGCTATACGGAGGCAACGCTCATCCGTGCCATGGAGGAAAAGGGCATCGGCCGTCCGTCTACGTATGCGCCGACGATCTCGACCATTCTCAGCCGCAACTATGTTGTCAAGGAGGGCCGCTACCTGCGCCCGACGAATCTTGGCATCGTCGTGACCGAGATGATGGAGGAGTATTTCCGTAATATCGTCGATTTGAAATTCACCGCCAACATGGAGACAGATCTTGATAAGATCGAGGCCGGCAAGATGGCGTGGAAAGACGTGCTGCGAGAATATTATAAGGACTTTGACGCGAACCTCAACAACGCCGAGATCCAGCTCGAGGGCAAGCACCTTAAGGTGCCGGATGAGGAGTCGGATGAGGTCTGCCCGAACTGCGGGCGCAAGCTCGTGTATAAAAACGGCCGGTTCGGCCGCTTCCTTGCCTGCCCGGGTTACCCGGAGTGCAGCTTTACGATGCCGATTGTGGTCGAGATGCCCGGCAAGTGCCCGGCCTGCGGCGGTCGTCTGCTCAAGCGCACGTCCCGCAAGGGCTTTGCCTACTATGCCTGTGAGCGCGGGCATGATTGCCCGGGACATGGCGAGGGCGAGGGTGGCGAGAACATCCAGGGCTTCATGACCTGGGACGTGCCGACGAAGGACTACTGCCCCGAATGCGGCAAGACCATGTTTAAGCGCGCCGGCAAGGGCGCCAACAAGCCGTTTTGCATCAACCCCGAGTGCCCCAATTACCTGCCGCCCGACAAGCGCGGCTACAAGCGCAAACCGAAGCCGGCGGACGACGCGGCTGAGCCCAAGACCGAGACTGAGGCAGAGACGGCAAAGCCGGAAGCCAAGAAGCCGGCAGCCAAGAGCGCCGCTGCCAAAAAGCCGGCAGCGAAGAAAACGGCCGCCAAAAAGACGGCCGCAAAAAAGACGACGAAACCCAAGAAGGAAGCATAATTGGAAAGGCGGCCTGACCGGCCGCCTTTTTCGAGGAGGAACGCTATGACCCCGGTGACCGTGATCGGTGCGGGACTGGCGGGATGCGAGTGCGCGTGGCAGCTGGCCAGACGCGGCATCCCGGTGCGCCTGATCGAGATGAAACCCCAGAAAATGACCCCCGCGCACGTATCCGAAAATTTTGCGGAGCTGGTCTGCTCCAACTCTATGCGCAGTGATGAGCTCACGAACGCCGTCGGTCTGCTCAAGGAAGAGCTGCGCCGGCTCAATTCCGTCGTGCTTGCGAGCGCAGATCACAACCGCGTCGCCGCCGGCGGCGCGCTCGCCGTGGACCGAGAGGCGTTCGCGCGCGAGATCACGGAGCGCATCTGCGCGCATCCGAACATCACTGTTGTGCGCGCTGAGGCGGACGCCATCCCGGAGGGGGAGGTCGTCATCGCGACCGGCCCGCTCACGAGCGACGCCATGGCCGAGCAGATTCAGCGGCTCTGCCCGGAGTTTGACCTGCATTTTTACGATGCCGTGGCGCCCATCGTTACGCTCGAGAGTGTGGACATGGACAGCGCCTTTTTTGCCAGCCGCTACGATAAGGGCACTGCTGACTATGTCAACTGCCCTATGGATCAGACGGAGTACACCGCTTTCGTGCAGGAACTGCGCAATGCAAAGGAAGCGCCCATCCACGGTTTTGACGACGGCGCGGTCTTTGAGGGCTGTATGCCGGTCGAGGTCATGGCCCGCCGTGGGGAGGACACCCTGCGCTACGGCCCACTCAAGCCGGTTGGTCTGCGTGACCCGCGCACCGGGAAAGACAACTATGCCGTCGTGCAGCTCCGGCGTGACAATACCGAGGGCACACTGTATAATATCGTCGGCTTTCAGACACATCTGACGTTTGGCGAGCAAAAGCGTGTTTTTTCCATGATCCCGGCGCTCCGGGATGCGGAGTTTGTGCGTTACGGCGTCATGCACCGCAACACCTATTTAAACTCCCCCCAGCTCCTTGACCGGTATTACCGGCTCCGGCGGGAGCCGCGCATCCGCTTCGCCGGGCAGATGACCGGTGTCGAGGGCTATGTGGAGTCGTGCGCGTCCGGCGCGCTCGTCGGTATCGAGACGGCCGCGCAGCTGCTCGGTCTGCCGCCGGTCGATTTTCCGCAGGAAACGGCCATCGGCGCACTGTCACTGTATATTTCCGGCGGCAGCGTCGGCGATTTTCAGCCTATGAACATCAACTTCGGCATCATCACGCCGTTGGATCACCGTGTGCGCGGAAAGCGCAACAAGAATGCGGAGATCTCGGCACGCAGCCTGCAGATTCTGGACGGGCTGAAACAAAAGGAGGTTTTTCATCTATGAGAATTCTTGTGGACGCAATGGGCGGTGACCTCGCCCCGGACGAGATCGTCAAGGGCGCAGTGCACGCGCAGCAGGAGCTGGGCGCGGAGATCGTACTCGTCGGCCAGCGCGCCGCCATTGAGACCTGCCTGCGCAATGAGCAGGCCAAGCTCGAGATCATCGACGCCAGTGAAGTGATCACCATGGACGACGACCCCAGCACGGCGACCCGCCGCAAGAAGGACGCTTCCATGACCGTCGCGCTCAATATGCTGCGTGACGGCAAGGGTGATGCAGTTGTTTCTGCCGGCAGCACCGGCGCGCTGCTCACCGGCGCCACGCTCATCGTCAAGCGCATCCATGGCATCCGCCGCGCGGCACTGGCCCCCGTACTGCCGAACGGAGACGCTGGCGTTATGCTCATCGACTGCGGCGCGAACGCCGACTGCACGCCGGAGTACCTGCTGCAGTTTGCCTATATGGGCAGCTACTACGCCCGCACCATGCTCGGTATCGCCGCACCGCGCGTCGGCCTGCTCAGCAACGGCACCGAGGATCACAAGGGTTCCGAGCTCCAGCACGAGACGTTCCCGTTGCTCAAGGCGGCGGACGCTGCCGGCCGCATTCGCTTTGTCGGTAACGTTGAGGCATCGCAGGTGTTTAGTGGCGATGTGGACGTTGTTGTCACGGACGGCTTCACCGGCAATGTGCTGCTCAAGGGCATAGAGGGCAGCATCAAGTACATGACGCGTCAGCTCAAGGGCATTTTCATGAAAAACTTTAAGACCAAGATGGCCGCCCTTGCCATCAAGGACGAGTTCCACGCGCTCAAGGCCTCGCTCGACCCGAATGAAGTCGGCGGCACAGCCATGCTCGGCATCAGCAAGCCGGTGATCAAGGCGCATGGCTCATCCGATGCGCGCGCGATCTATAATGCCATCCGCCAGGCGATCGCCTTTGTGGATTCCGGTATCATTGATGACATCACGGCCAATATCTCCTATATGCGCGTGGACAAGCACGCGGCAAAGGAGCTGGACTGATGGAGGCGCTGGAGGCTCGACTGGGCTATACGTTCCGCGACCGGCGGCTGCTGGAAAATGCGCTCATGCACAGCTCCTATGCCAATGAAAACCGTGCGCGCGGCTATACCAGCAACGAGCGGCTCGAATTTTTGGGCGATTCCGTGCTCGGCATGGTCACGGCGACGCGGCTCTATCAGCTCTATCCCGATATGCCGGAGGGAAAGATGAGCCGTCTGCGCGCTGAGCTCGTTTGCGAGCAGGCACTGCACGGCGTGGCGCTTACGCTGCATCTGGGCGATTATATTCGCCTCGGCCACGGAGAAGAGCGCAGCGGCGGCAGGGAGCGGCCGTCCATCCTCGCCGACGCGGTGGAGGCGGTCATCGCCGCCATGTATCTTGACGGCGGGCTGGAGCCCGCGCAGCACTTTATCCTCGCGCACATCCTCAGTGGTCTGGCCGAGGGGGAGATCCACCACGTCGAGGATTACAAGACCGAGCTGCAGGAGCGCGTGCAGCGCCGCGCCGGTCAGTCGCTTTCCTATACCGTTTGCGCCGAAAACGGCCCGGACCATAACAAGACGTTCACCATGGCCGTGCTGCTCAACGGCAGCGAGATCGGCCGCGGTACCGGGCGCACGAAAAAGGAGGCAGAGCAGTCTGCCGCCCGGCGCGCGCTCGAACAGATGACACAATAACGGTGTGCAGCCGCCTGTATTGCTACAGGCGGCTGCATTTTTCACATCTGAAAAAATGTGCTCCGGCCGTTGCAAAATGGCATTTTTGGCGGTATACTCTACTTTGTATTACTTTGATTTGAGATATCAGCGGCACTCCTGCACGTGCAGGAGCCGGATATGCGAGGGATTTTGTGTACTTAAAAGCATTGGAAATTCAGGGCTTCAAGTCCTTCCCGGACAAGACGCGCCTGAATTTTGACCAGGAGATCACGGCAATCGTCGGCCCGAACGGGAGCGGCAAGTCGAACATATCGGACGCCATTTTGTGGGTCATGGGCGAGCAGCGCACGAAAACGCTGCGCGGCGGCAAAATGGAGGATGTGATCTTCGGCGGCACGGAAAAGCGCAGCCCCATGGGCTTTGCGCAGGTGTCGCTGATCCTTGACAACAGCACCGGCATCTTTGATACCGAGAACACCGAGGTCATGATCACTCGCCGCTATTACCGCAGTGGCGAGAGCGAGTATTATATCAACCGCGAGGCCTGCCGTCTGCGCGATATCAACGAGCTGCTCATGGACACCGGCCTCGGCCGCGACGGATACTCGATCATCGGGCAGGGGCGTATCGCTGAGATTGTCTCCGGCAAGAGCAACGAGCGCCGTGAGATCTTTGAGGAAGCGGCCGGCATCTCACGCTACCGTTACCGCAAAGAGGAGTCGGAGCGCAAGCTCGCCCGCACGGAAGAGAACCTTCTGCGCATCAACGACAAGGTCGATGAGTTGGAGCTGCAGGTCGAGCCGCTGCGCAAACAGGCTGAGACGGCAAAGAAGTACCTGCGTCTGCGCGATGAGCTCAAGAGCGCGGAAGTTTCCGTCTGGATGGAGACGCTCGACCGGCTGCACGCGCAAGCCGAGACGGTCAACCACGACTATCAGACCGCGAAGGAAAATCTTGCCGGCGCGCAGCGCGAGCTTGAACAGCTCTATGCAGCGTCCGAGAACATCGCGCAGAAGATGCGGGAAAAGGATCTCGAGTCCGAGCGCACGCGCGAGCAGATCTCCGAGGCTGAGAGCGCAGCCGCCGAGTGCGAGAGTGCTGCGGCCGTTGTGCGCACGAATTTGCAAAACAGCGCCGATAGCATCGCGCGCCTGCGCGTGGAGGTGTCCGAACAGGCGGATCGAGCCGCCGCCCTGCAGACACAGATCGACGCGCAGCAGAGACGTCTGCAGGAGATCGAGGCCGAAAAGGCGCAGCACGTGCAGCAGATCCAGTCTGTGCTGGATGAGATCGACCGCAACGCGGCGTCTTCCGGCGAGGCCGAGCGTGCGTATACGGAGCTGCTTGCCAAAGAGAGCGAGCAGAGTAACGCGCTGGCCGAGTGCCGCACGCGCATCACGCTCTTGGCCGACAAATCGCAGGAGCTGCTCGATCAGGAAAATGCCGTCGCCACAGCCGCCGCAGAAGCGGCTGAGCATCTGGCGGCGCTGGAGGCGCAGGCGCAGGAAAAGCAGACTGCGCAGCAGAAGGCGCATACCACTTGCGATGCTCTGCGTGCGGAACAAAGGGAAAAGGCTCTGCGTCTCTCTACGTGTGAGCAGACGCTGACCAAGCAGCAGGAGCGGCTGTCCGGCCTGACGGTCGATCTGCGCAGCACGGAGTCGCGCATCCATATGCTCACCGAGATGGAAAAGGACTTCGAGGGCTACAACCGTGCGGTCAAGGCCGTCATGCACGCGGCCGAGAAGGGAACGCTGCGCGGCGTGCGCGGACCGGTCGCAAACCTCATCAAGACCGGTGACCGCTACGCCCTCGCCATCGAGACGGCGCTCGGCGCCGCGGCGCAGAACATCGTCGTCGATACGCAGAGCTGCGGCGCGCAGGCCATTGAGCTGCTGCGCCGGCGCGAGACCGGCCGCGCGACGTTCCTACCGCTCGATACCATTCGGCCGATGCATCTCAGCAGCGTGCCAGATCAGGAGCCTGGCTATGTCGGCGTGGCCGACACGCTCGTCACCTGTGCCGCTGCCTACCGCAATATCGTCAGCAATCTCCTTGGCCGCACCGTTGTGGCCGAGACGATGCACGATGCGATTGCCATCTCGAAGCGCTATGACCACCGCTATCGCATCGTCACGCTCGACGGTCAGCTCGTCAACGCCGGCGGCTCGCTCACCGGCGGCAGCGCCGCCCAGGGCCGCGGCATCCTTTCACGCGCGAACGAGCTCAAGCGTCTGCGTGGAACCCTCGACACGCTCACGCTGGAAAAGCGGCAGTGCGAGGCCGGACTCGAGGACGCGCAGACGGCGCTTGACGCGGCTCACGCGCAGCTGGACACCGTGCAGGCGCAGCTGGAGCAGGCGGTCGAGACGCTGCATAAGGCAGAGTCCGAGGCGGCGCAGGTCGCGCTGCTGAAAAACGCCGCCCAGGAGACCATCGCGGGGCAGAATGCGTCCATCGACGCCTGCCGCGCGCAGCAAAAGGCAAATCAGGATCGCATCGCGGCCGCCCGCGCCGACGCGGCGGCGGCGGAGCAGACACTTGCCGAACTCCGCGCCGAGCGCGATCAGAGCGAGCTGGGCCGCGGCGCGTTTGACCGTCGCCGTCAGGAGTTGGCCGATCAACTGGCCGGCCTGCGGGCGGAGTCGGCGTCTCTGGACGCTGAACGCGAGACCATTACGCGCACAACGCGGCAGATTCACGAACTCTTCGAGGAAATGACCGGCGACCGCACGGCCCGCCTTGCGCAGATCGAGCAGGCCGAGGCTGGCACGCAGCAGCTGCAGCAGACTCTGCAGCTGCACGAGCGCCGTCTGGCCGAGCTGCGCCAGCGCGCCGAGACACTGCGCGCCGAACTTGCCGCGTGCAGCAGCCGAAAGCTGGAGCTCGAGGGTCAGCGCACACGCACTGACCGCGACGCGCAGGCACGCAACCGTGACCTGTTGGATATGCAGGGGCTCGTGTCGCGCTTCGAGCAGAAAAAGCTCTCGGCCGATATGGAGGAAAAACAGATCCTCGATAAGCTCTGGGACAATTATGAGCTCAGCCGCACGGCGGCCGAGGCTTTGCGCCAGCCGATCGAGAATATGACGAAGGCCAACCGGCAGATCGCCGAGCTGCGGCGCAATATCGGCGCGCTGGGCACGCCGAATCTCGGCGCGATCGATGAATTTACGCGCGTGAACACGCGCTATACCTTCCTTACCGGCCAGCGGGACGATATCCTCAAGGCTAAGCGCGAGCTGACAGGCATCATCGCCGACGTGACGGGGGAGATGGAGGGCATCTTCACCACGCAGTTTCAGGCGATCGACCAGGCGTTCCGTCAGACATTCCTGGAGTTATTCGGCGGCGGCAAGGCTGCGCTTGTGCTTGAGGACCCGGAGCACGTGCTCGACAGCGACATCGAGATCACGGTGCAGCCGCCCGGCAAGGCGCTCTCGACGCTGAGCCTGATGTCCGGCGGCGAGATGGCATTCGTGGCCATCGCGCTCTACTTTGCGATTTTGAAGGTGCGGCCGACGCCGTTTTGCGTCATGGACGAGATTGAGGCCGCGCTGGACGAGGCGAACGTCACGCGCTATGTGCAGTATATGCGCCGCCTCGCCAAGAACACGCAGTTTCTCGTCATCACGCACCGCCGCGGTACCATGGAGGAGGCTGACCATTTGTTCGGTGTGACCATGCAGGAAAAAGGCGTATCCCGCGTCATTGAGCTTTCGCTGGATGAAGCGGCTAAAACCATATCGTAACGGAGAAGATAGTTCTATGGGATTTTTTGATAAGATCAAACAGGGCCTGACCAAGACCAAGACGAAGATGGATGCCCAGTTGACCGGCATTTTTGCCGCCTATGAGCCGGGTGACGAGGAATTTTTCGAGGACCTTGAGGAAACGCTCATCCTCGCCGACACCGGCGTGGAGACGACGACTAAGGCCATCGCGCAGCTGCGCAAAGCCATTGAGCTCAAGAAGCTGCGCACTGGCGCCGAGGTGAAAAAGGAGTTTGTGCAGATCCTCACGCGCATCCTCAAGGTGCAGGACACCATGCTCCTGCTTACGACGCAGCCGTCGGTCGTGCTCGTTGTCGGCGTCAATGGCGTCGGCAAGACGACGACGATCGGAAAGCTCGCTGCCCAGCTCAAGAAAGAGGGCAATCGCGTCCTGCTCTCAGCTGCGGATACGTTCCGCGCCGCGGCGGCCGACCAGCTCACCGTCTGGGCACAGCGTGCGGGCGTGGATATTGTCAAGCATGAAGAGGGCTCCGACCCCGCTGCTGTGGTGTTCGACTCCATTCAGGCAGCGAAGGCCCGTGGCACGGATGTTGTCATCATCGACACGGCCGGCCGTCTGCACAACAAGGCAAACCTCATGAACGAGCTCAATAAGATCACCCGCGTCATCCGCCGTGAGCTGCCGGAGGCCGACATCGAAACACTTATGGTGCTCGATGCCACGACCGGTCAGAACGGCCTCATCCAGGCCAAGCAGTTTCTCGACACGGCCGACCTCACCGGTATCGTGCTCACAAAGCTCGACGGCACGGCGAAAGGCGGCATCGTCTTTGCCATTGCAAACGACCTGCAGCTGCCGGTGAAATACGTCGGCGTCGGCGAGCAGATCGACGACCTGCTCGAGTTCAAGCCTGCGGAATTTGTGGAGGCGCTGCTGTCATGATCCTTGCGAGCAACAACGCACATAAGCTCGAGGAGTTTCGCGCCATCTTTGCGGACATGGGCATCGAGATTATCCCGCAGAGCGCGGCCGGCTGCCACTTTGAGGTGGACGAGACGGGGGAGACTTTCGAGGAAAACGCTTATCTGAAGGCAATCGCCGTGACCCGCGCGACGGGGCAGCCTGCTGTTGCGGATGATTCCGGCCTCATGGTCGATGCGCTGGACGGTGCGCCCGGTGTGCACTCGGCGCGCTATACCGGCCGGCACGAGGACTCGGATGCAGCGCGTTATACGCTCCTGCTGCATAATCTCGGCGACCGCACCGACCGCACGGCCCGGTTCGTGTCGTGCATCTGCTGCACGTTCCCGAACGGCGATGCCCTGCGTGCCCGCGGCACCTGCGAGGGCAGCATCCTTTTCGCGCCGCGCGGGGAAAACGGCTTCGGCTATGACCCGGTGTTTCAGCCGGACGGCTATGCCTACTCCATGGCCGAGCTGCGTCCGGAAGAGAAAAACGCCATTTCCCACCGTGGGAATGCGCTCAAAATCCTGAAAGAAGAATTGAGGAACTACTATGCTGACAAGTAAACAGCGCGCCCAGCTGCGCGGGCTTGCCGATGTGGACACCATTGTCCACATCGGCAAGGGCGGTATCACGGAGAATATCATCACCCAGATGAGCGACGCGCTCAAGGCGCGCGAGCTCGTCAAGGGCCGCGTGCTCGAAAACTCGCTCCTGACCGCGCGCGAGGCCTGCGACCAGCTCGCTGAAGTCTGCCGTGCCGAGCCGGTGCAGGTCATTGGCTCGAAGTTCGTGCTCTATAAGCGCAACGAGCAGAAGCCGAAGATCGAGCTCGCGAAAAAGGCGAAAAAATGAAGATCTGCATCTATGGCGGCAGCTTCAACCCGCCGCATCTGGGACATATAGCCGCGCTGCGCGCGGTGCGCGCGGCGATCCAACCGGACCTGACGCTGGTCATTCCGGACCGCATCCCGCCGCACAAGGAGCTGACGGCGGGCAGCCCGGAGCCGATGGAGCGCCTGCTCATGACCATGATGGCCTTTGTCGATGAGCCGGGCGTGGAGGTCTCCGACATGGAGCTGCACCGCTCCGGAAAAAGCTACACGGCCGACACCGTGCGCGAGCTGTGCGCGTGTAATCCGGATGCGCAGCTGTATCTCGTCATCGGCACGGATATGCTCACGACATTCGAGCAGTGGCACGATTTTCGGTATCTGCTCGGGCAGGTGACGCTCGTCGCACTCGCCCGCACGGGCGATGAGCATGCGGAGGTCGAGCGCTTCAGCGCCTACCTGCGCCAGACGTATGCGGCACAGGTTATCGCGCTGCCGGCGGAGCCGATCCCGGTCACGAGCACAGCCGTGCGCGCGCTGCTGCCGCAGCGGCGCGGCAGTGAGTACCTTGCGCCGAATGTGTACGCGCATATCATTCAGCAGCGGCTCTACGGCGCAAAGCCGGACCTCAACTGGCTGCGTGAGCAGGCTTACCCCATGCTCAAGCCGCGGCGCATTTCCCACGTCTGGGGGTGCGAGCATGAGGCACGCAAGCTGGCCGAGCGCTGGGGCTGTGACCCGGATGCTGCTGCGGAGGCCGGAATTTTGCACGATTGCACGAAAAAATTAGAGCTATCTGACCAATTGCTATTGTCTGAAAAATATGGTATCATAAACGATACGGTCGAAACGGCCAACACCAAGCTCCTGCACGCGAAAACCGGCGCGGCTGTGGCAAAGGATCGTTTCGGCGTACCGCTTGAAATAGAAAATGCCATCCGCTGGCATACGACCGGCAAGCCCGATATGACCACGCTCGAAAAGGTGCTGTATATGGCTGACTATATCGAGCCGTCACGGGATTTTGACGGCGTGGACGAGCTGCGGCGGCTCGCTTATACCGATCTCGACGCGGCCATGGTGCTGGGGCTGAAAATGAGCCTCGAGGATCTGCGTGCCGGCGGCATCACGCCGCACGAGAACACGGTGCAGGCATTAAACTGGTATCAAGGCAGGGAAAAAGAATATGAAAAGACGACAGAGTGACGATCGCTATCCGGGCGATTACGGTGGATATGACGATCAGGGCTACAACCGTTACGACGACTATGATGACGGCAGCGGCTTTCAGGATGTCCCGTTTTCCGAGGCGTCCGCGGCGGTGAATCACCGCGTGCAGGCGCAGAAGTCGCAGGCGAAACGCCAGAAAAAGAAAAAAGTGCGCATCACGGTCATCGTGGTCGTGGTGCTGGCGCTGCTTGTCGGCGAGTTTGCGATCCTGATGAACCACTGGGTCAGCCCCCCGAGTCTGACTGGCGGCCTGAGCGACGGCAATCCGGACGACGGGATCGATGTCAGTGCCGACGGTCGCAAGAAGGGATGCTACACATTCCTTATCGCCGGTAAGGATCGCGCGGCCGGCTTGACGGACACGGTGCTCGTCGGTATGCTCGACACGGAGAACAAGTCTCTGAAATTTGTCAGCATCCCGCGAGATACGGCTGTGAACGTGGCCTACAAGCCAAAGAAGATGAACCAGTACTACCCCGCGGCCGAGAACAACGGCAAGGACGGCGTGGAGGCGCTCATCGGCGGCGCGGAAAAGATCCTCGGCTACCGGGTCGACAGCTATGCGCTCTTTGACGTGGAGGTGTTCGTTGAACTGATTGACGCCATGGGCGGCATTGATTTCGATGTTCCGGTCGATATGGACTATGACGATCCCAGTCAGGATCTGAGCATCCACGTTCAGAAGGGTTATCAGCACCTCAATGGTTACCAGACCATGGGCGTGTTCCGTTTCCGCAACACATATGCCAATGGCGACATCGGCCGTATCGACGTGCAGCACCAGTTGCTCAAGGCTATGACGAGTCAGTTTTTAAAGCTGCACAACATTCCCAACATCAGCAAAGTCATTGACATCTATGAAAAGGAAGTCACGACGAACCTGTCGGCAGGCAACGTGATGTTCTACGTCAAGGAGTTTTTGAAGCTTGACGAAAGCGCCATCTCGTTTGAGACGATCCCGGCCAACTACAACGGCAGCAAAAACGGTATGTCCTACGTGTTTATCCACGTGGATGAGTGGCTGGAGTGTCTCAACACCTGGCTCAACCCCTATACAACGGAGATCACGTCCGCAAATGTGGACATTCTCTATGAATCCAATGGGCAGGTCGTGGCCACTTCCGGCACCGTCCAGGGCCCAAACAAATGGTAACGAAAAGGAAGGATGTATCATTATGATGCCTGCTAATGAGCTCGCAGCGGTCATCGTCAAGGCGCTGGACGCAAAAAAGGGCGAGAATATTCAGCTGCTCAGAACCCGGGAGCTGACGACACTGGCGGACTATTTTGTCATCTGTACGGCCAGCTCCTCGACGCACGTCAAGACCCTGACCGACGCTGTGGAAGCGGCGGCGGATGACGTGGGTGAACCGGTCCTGCGCCGGGAGGGGCACCGCAGCGGCAGCTGGGTCCTGCTCGACTATGGCTGCGTGATCGTGCACGTGTTTCAGGATGAGGCCCGCAAGTTTTATGATCTGGAGCGGCTCTGGAGCGACGCGGAGGTCGTGGACATCTCCGATATGCGCGCTTAAAGCACCGGCAGTGAACCAACCGGGGCGGAGCATTGCCGCCCCATAATCTACATTTGAAATTGCAGAGAGAAGTGAATGCTATGAAGTACGATTTTCAGGCGATCGAGAAGAAATGGCAGGCGCGCTGGGAAGAAGAAAAGCCCTTTGCAGCCGTTACCGGTGACCCGCGGCCGAAGTTTTACGGTTTGATCGAGTTTCCGTATCCCTCCGGTCAGGGCCTGCACGTCGGCCACCCGCGCCCGTTTACGGCGATGGATATTATCTGCCGCAAGCGCCGGATGCAGGGGTACAACGTTCTGTTCCCGATCGGCTTTGACGCATTCGGTCTTCCGACCGAGAACTACGCCATCAAGAACCATATTCACCCGGCTGTTGTGACGAAAAACAACATTGCCAACTTCACCAGCCAGCTCAAGATGCTCGGCTACAGCTTCGACTGGGATCGTGCGGTCGATACGACCGACCCGGCCTATTACAAGTGGACGCAGTGGATCTTCCTGCAGATGTTCAAGCACGGCCTGGCCTACAAGACCACGATGCCGGTTAACTGGTGCACGAGCTGCAAGTGTGTGCTCGCGAACGAAGAGGTTGTCAACGGCGTCTGCGAGCGCTGCGGCAGTGAGGTCGTGCGCAAGGAGAAGAGCCAGTGGATGCTTGCCATCACGAAGTACGCTCAGCGCCTGATCGACGATCTGGACGATGTAGATTACATCGAGCGTGTAAAGACGCAGCAGCGCAACTGGATCGGCCGCTCCACCGGCGCGGAGATCACGTTCAAGACCAACGTCGGTGACGACATCACGGTTTACACCACGCGTGCCGATACGCTCTTCGGCACGACATACATGGTCATCTCACCGGAGCACCCGCTGCTCAAGCAGTGGCAGCAGCACATTGCCAACTGGGACGCCGTCGCTGCCTATCAGGAAGAGGCTGCGCATAAGTCCGATTTTGAGCGCGGCGAACTCAACAAGGAAAAGACCGGCGTCCGGCTTGAGGGTATCGAGGTCATGAACCCCGTGACGCATAAGGCGCTGCCCATGTTCGTCTCGGACTACGTCCTCATGGGTTATGGCACCGGCATCGTCATGGGCGTTCCGGGCCATGACCAGCGCGACTGGGAGTTTGCCACGAAGTTCGGTCTGCCCATTGTCGAGGTCGTTGCCGGCGGCGATGTGACGAAAGAGGCATTTGTCGCCAAGGATGACAGCGCCGTCATGGTCAACTCCGGCTTCCTCAATGGCATGACTGTCAAAGAAGCCATCCCCGCCATGAAGAAGTATGTCGTGGAGCAGGGCATTGGCAAGGAAAAGGTCAACTATAA
Organism: Oscillospiraceae bacterium; assembly: GCA_048217285.1. Taxonomy (GTDB): domain Bacteria; phylum Bacillota; class Clostridia; order Oscillospirales; family Oscillospiraceae; genus CAG-103. The sequence continues at coordinate 4,156 of DBFWVW010000072.1, read as the reverse complement.
GCTGCGCGATTGGGTCTTCAGCCGCCAGCGTTACTGGGGCGAGCCGATCCCGCTCGTCAACTGCCCGAAGTGCGGCTGGGTGCCGGTGCCGGAGGATCAGCTTCCGCTTGTGCTCCCGCAGGTGGACAGCTATGAACCCACCGACGACGGAGAGAGTCCGCTCAGCAAGATGACCGACTGGGTCAACACCACCTGCCCGCAGTGCGGCGGCCCTGCCAAGCGCGAGACCGATACCATGCCGCAGTGGGCCGGCTCGAGTTGGTACTTCCTGCGTTACATGGATCCGCACAATGATAAAGAACTCGCTTCCAAGGAAGCGCTGGAGTACTGGAGCCCGGTCGACTGGTACAACGGTGGCATGGAGCACACCACGCTCCACCTGCTCTACAGCCGTTTCTGGCATAAGTTCCTGTATGATATTGGCGTTGTGCCGACCAAGGAGCCGTATCAGAAGCGCACCAGCCATGGCATGATCCTCGGCGAGGGCGGCGAGAAGATGTCGAAGTCCCGCGGCAATGTTGTCAACCCCAATGACATCGTGGATCAGTACGGCGCGGACACCATGCGTCTGCACATCATGTTCATCGGCGACTTTGAGAAGGCCGTTACTTGGTCGAACGAGGCCGTCAAGGGTTCGAAACGCTTCCTCGACCGCGTCTGGAATCTGGCGGAGAGCTGCACGGATGATCTGACGATTTCGGACAAGAATGAGGCGATCATCCACAAGACCATCAAAAAGGTCACGGAGGATATCGACGAGCTGAAGATGAATACCGCCATCGCATCCATGATGACCATGGCCAACGAGTTTGCCGCCAATGGCTGCACGAAGGGCGATATGGAGCAGCTTCTGCTCCTGCTTAGCCCGTTTGCGCCGCACATTGTCGAGGAGCTCTGGGAGCGGCTCGGCTTTGCCGCCAAGTACGGTAAGATGTGCTGCCAGTGTGACTGGCCGACGTATGATGAGTGCAAGACGGTCGACACGACCGTCACCATGGCTGTGCAGGTGCTCGGCAAGCTCAAAGGAACTGTGACCGTGGCCAAGGACAGCGACCAGCAGACTGTCGTCGATGCGGCGCTGCAGCTGGATAAGGTTCAGCGCCAGATGGACGGTATGCAGATCGTGAAGGTCATCCACGTCCCGAACAAGCTCGTCAACCTGATTTTGAAGCCGAAGGCATAACTTCATCTTGACATCGGCGATAATTGCAATTATAATATTAACGCTAAAGCCATGTATGATGGCCCTTGAAGCGCCGCAAGGCGTATTTGGAGGGAGGGAATAAAATGTCTGAAATCTACGTCAAAGAGAATGAGTCTCTGGACAACGCGCTCAAGAGATTTAAGCGCAGCTGTGCCAAGGCCGGCGTCATGTCTGATCTGCGCCGCAAGGAGTACTACCAGAGCCCCAGCGTTCGTCGCCGCAAAAAGTCGGAGGCTGCACGCAAGAACAAGAATAAGCGTTACTACTAATGCAACCAAAAAATCCTGCATCTTCGGATGCAGGATTTTTCTTTGCCTTTTCAGGCCTGCGGTTCGTATACCGGCAGGTCCACATACGTTGGTGCGTGCTTCATGGCGGGGATGAGTATATCGATAGCGTCCGCCATGCGCAGCTTGAGTGTGGATGTGTTGATGCACGGGTGGCAGCAGAGATACGCATCCTGAAGCAGATCGCGGTCGATGAGCAGACGCACGCGCCCATCGTGGTCGTTCATCAGGCCCAGCACACTCACGGAGCCGGGGGTGATGTCCAGCAGCTCGAGCATATGCTCCGGCGATGCGAACGACAGCCGCGCGCTGCCGATCTGGTGTGAGAGGTCCTTCGTGCGAAACGGCTTGTGCCCCGGCATCAGAAGCAGGTAAAATGCCGTCTGCTGCCGGTTCGTGAGGAAAAGATTTTTGCAGATCCCGGCACCGAGCACTTTCTCCACGGCGGCACAGGCCTCGATTGTGTCGGCTGCGTCGTGATCGGCCCGGTCGTAGGCAAGCCCCAGCCGGTCGAGCAGGTCGTAGCAGCGCAGCTCCTTGTCCAGCCGCTGCCCGGATTCCGGACGGTCGTGATATAATTTGCGGTCAACAAACATGGTGTCAACTCCTTAAAAATCGGTGTGCCGCCATTATAGCGGCTTTGGCGTGCGGGTTCAAGTCCCACACGTTAGGTTGACATGCCGGGGCGAAACGAGTACAATATATACTGTGAAATTGTGCAGAAAGGAACTTTCCATGGCATATCAGCTCATCGCCGTCGATATGGACGGCACTTTGCTCAATTCGAAAAAAGAGATCACGCCGCGCACGGTGGCTGCTGTTACAGCAGCGCTCGAGCGCGGGTATCACGTCGTCATGACGACCGGCCGCTGCTACCGGCAGATCGTGCCGTACATGGCGCAGTTTCCGGCCATGCGCTATGCCATCACGTCTAGCGGCGCTGCCGTAGCCGACTGCGCGCAGGATCGGATCATCTCGGCGCAGAATCTCTCTGCCGACGCGGCAGCAGAGCTTGTCCGCGCCTTTGAAGGACTGGATGGATTTCCGATCATTTTCTCCAACGGAGAGGCGCTCTACCGTCCGGAGCTGCTCGATGATCCGCAGCACTTCGGCATGGACGCCTATGTGGAGAACTTTAAGAGCCATTGCACCGCCTGGCCGGATATGGAGCGGCGCTTTCTTGCAGCGCCGTATCCGGTGGAGAAGCTGGATTTTTACTTTGTGGATTCCGCAGAGCGCGCCAAGTTCCTCACGCGTGTGCAGGATGCGCCCGCCTGGGTCGTCCCGTGCGAGAGCGCGGGCGTAGAGGTCAACGCCATCGGCGCCGATAAAGGGAGCGGTCTGCAGGCACTGTGCCGCTGCTTGAATATTCCCATCAGCACCACGATCGCCATCGGCGACTCGGAAAACGACCGTCCGCTCCTGCGGGACGCCGGTCTGCCGCTCGCGATGGGCAACGCCATTGCGGATGTGAAGGCTGCGGCGCGGTACGTCATGCCGGACTGCGACCATGACGGTGTGGCCGAGGCCATTGAGCGTTTTCTGCTCGCGCAAAGTTGACCGGGCGCGTGAAGCGTTGTATGATAAGAAAGAACACCCATTTGTGGGGAAGTGTAACAGGAGGCAGTGTCCATGGACAACATTCAGCAGTTGAAACAGTGGATTGACGGTAGCGACCGGATCGTGTTTTTTGGCGGTGCCGGTGTCTCAACCGAGAGTGGTATCCCGGATTTTCGCAGCGTGGACGGCCTGTATAACCAGAAGTATGATTATCCGCCCGAGACGATCCTGAGTCATTCCTTCTTTATGGCGCACCCGGAGGAATACTACAAATTCCACCGGGACAAGCTTGTCGTCGACGGGGCAAAGCCCAACCGCGCCCACCTGCGTCTGGCGGAGCTGGAGCGCGCGGGAAAGCTTCAGGCGGTCATCACGCAGAATATCGACGGCCTGCATCAGGCGGCCGGGAGTAAGAACGTGCTTGAGCTGCATGGCAGCATCCACCGCTGCTACTGTATGCGCTGTGGCCGCCCGTATCCGGCGGAGCGCGTCAACCACGGCGCCGGGGTGCCGCATTGCGACTGTGGCGGGATCATCCGACCGGACATTGTGTTTTATGAGGAATGTCTGGACGACGATGTCGTGTCCAAGGCGATCCATTATATCCGCGAGGCGGAGGTGCTCATCGTCGGCGGCACGTCGCTGGCCGTGTACCCCGCGGCGGGACTTTTGAATTACTATCGGGGCAGCAAACTGGTGCTCATCAACCGCAGCGCCACGCCGTATGACGATCAGGCAAATCTCATCATCCATGAGAAGATCGGCGAAGTTTTTGCCAAGGTATAACGGAGGAAACAGATTTTCATGCGAATTGACGTAATGGGCGTCGGGTTTGACAGCCTGACGATGGACGAAGCGGTTGCGCGTGCGCGTGACCTAATGGCGGAGCGGCGCGCGGCCTATGTCGTCACGCCAAATCCGGAGATCGTGATGCTCTGCCGCGAGGATCCCGCGGCCATGCAGGCCGTGCAAGGGGCGGATCTCGTCTTGCCGGACGGGATCGGCGTGATCTACGGCGCAAAAATTCTCGGCACACCGCTGCGCGCAAAGCTGCCGGGCATCGATTTTGCCTCGGCGCTGATGGCGCAGCTGGGGCAGGAGGGCA
>DBFWVW010000071.1:0-4115 GCA_048217285.1 Oscillospiraceae bacterium | reverse complement strand
GTACGGGGAAGACGAGAGCAGCGACTGCACGTGGCTGTCGTCGAGGCTGACGAGGTAGACACTGCCGGCGGTGGCGAGGTCGGTGATGGCCGTGGTGGGCGCACCGGCGACGATGAACGCGGCGTCGATCTTGCCGTCCTTCAGGCTCTCGGCGCTGTCGCCGAAGCTCTGGTACACGGCGGAGATGTCGCTCTCCTTGAGGTCATAGGCGCTGAGCACGTCAATGGCGTTGAAGTACACGCCCGAGCCGGCTGCACCGATGGAGACCTTCTTGCCGGCGAGGTCGGCAACGGTCTTGATCTCGGGGTTGGTGGTGACGATCTGGACCTGCTCCTGATACAGCTGCGCCACGACGGAGAAGCCGGTGACCGGGCTGTCAAACAGGCGCTGGCCGTTGTAGGCGTAATTCATAACGTCGCTCTGCACGAAGGCGAGCTGCACGTTGCCGTTGGCCAGATCCTCCACGTTGGCCTGAGAGCCGCCGGAGGTGAGGGCCGTGACCTTGCAGTCGGAGTTGCTGGAAACATAGGAAGCGAGCACGCCGCCGAAGGCGTAGTAGGTGCCGGACTCGCCGCCGGTGCCGAAGCTGAGGGCGGATGCGGTGCCGGTGCCGGCGCCGTCCTTGACCGCGTCGACCTTGACGCCCTTCTCCTCAAAGTACTTGGCAGCGCCGGGATGATACGGCACGCCCTTGACGGAGGCGGCAGCCTCAAGGCTCAGCTCCGCGCCCTTGGCGTGCTGGGCAGTGATGGCGTCGAGATTGTCAAAGATGGTGGACACGAACGCATAGATCTGGTCGGCCGGGACGTCGTCACGCGCGATGACGACCGCGCCGACGGAGACGGTGTTGGTGTCGACCTTGGCCGCAGAACCGGAATCGTCTTTTTTCTTGGTGTCGCCGCCGCCGCAGGCGCACAGCGCGAACACCATGACGAGGGCGAGCGCCAGCGCCACGATTTTGTTGAACTTCATAGTTGTCTCTCCTTTTTGAAATTTTCCTCTTGAAAAGATTCAATATGCGTTCATTATACCTGCAATTCCTGCGAATATCAAGCGAAAAATGAAACTTCGCGCCGCTTCCTGTGCAAAATCTTTCACGCACTAATTGATTTCTGATACAAATCACCACATCTTGCGGCATTTGGGCAAATTTTCCCACTTCCGGCACAAGACAGCGCACACGGGCAAGCAAAATCCGGCCTGTGCAATCTTTGCACAGGCCGGATCATCCAGCGGGAACGCGTTATTCGTCCTTGTCCTCCGGCGGGTCGGGCTGCACGAGCACGCGCTCGACGCGGCGGCCGTCCATGGCGAGAACCGTGACGGTGAGGTTTTCGTACCGGAAGCTGTCGCCCGGCTTCGGGAACGTGCCGAAGCGCTCGAGCGTCCAGCCGCCGACGGTGGTGCTGTCGGCATCGTCGAGGGCGTCCTCGGGCCAGTCGAGCAGCTCGAGAAAGTCCGAGAGCGTCATGGCGCCGTCGAGCTCATAGCCGCCGTCGTCGCGCTCGACGACGGCGCGCTCGACCTCGTCGGTCTCGTCCCAGATGTCGCCGACGAGCTCCTCGAGCACGTCCTCCATCGTGATGACGCCGAGGGTCCCGCCGAACTCATCCGTGACGACGGCGAGGTGCTTCTGCTCGCGGCGGAGCTTTGCCAGCACGTCAGGCAGGCGCGTGGTCTTGTAGACGAAGCACGGCGCTATGAGCTGCGCGCGCAGATCGTCCGGCCGTCCGTCCATCATGGCCTTGAAAAAGCGGTTGAGATACAGAAAACCGATGATATTGTCCACGCTGCCGGAGTAGACCGGCAGGCGGGAATACGACGATTCGTCAATGATGCGCAGGATGTCGTCCCAATCGTCGTCGATGTCGATGGCGACCATGTCGACGCGGGCCGTCATGGCCTCGCTCGCGCTGATGTCGGAAAAGTCGAGCGCGGAGCGCAGCAGCTCGCTGCGGTCCTCGTCGAGCACGTCCTCGTCCTCAGCGGTCTCGATGATCGACTGCAGCTCCTGCGAGGCGGCCTCTTCGGGGTCGCCGTCGCCGGTATCGCCGCGCAGCGGGCGCGTGATGAGATGCACGAGCCCGACCACGAGCCAGATCACGGGATACAGGATGACCGACAGCGCGCGGATGGCGTAAGCATTGCGCAGGGCAAGGCTGTTGGCGTTTTTCTTGGCGACAATCTTCGGCATCGTCTCGCCGAAGATGATGACCAGCAGCGTCAGCACGACGGTGGACACCCACGTCCACTGCTCGCCCGCGAGCAGGATCACGATCACGGAGCCGAGCGACGACGCCGCGATGTTGACGAGGTTGTTGCCGATGAGGATGGCGCTGAGGGTGCGGTCGAAATGGTCGAGAATGCCGACGGCGGTTTTGGCGCGGCGGCTGCCGTCCTCGGCGGCGTTTTCCAGCCGCAGCCGGTTGGCTGAGGAGTAGGACATCTCGGACGCGGAGAAGAACGCGCTGAGCGCGATCAGCACCACGAGCGCGGCAAAATACCACACGATGCTCATGCCGTCTCGCCTCCCTTCCCGGGAGCCGCTTCGGCGGCTGCGTCCGTGCCGGGCTCCTCCGGCAGCAGGCGCACGACGAGCTTGACGATGCGCTTTTGCTTCATGTCGGAGATGCGCACGTCGAGCCGGTGATAGCGGAAGCCCTCCCGCTCGCGCGGGATGTAGGAAAACTGCTCATACGTCCACTCGCCGAGCAGCTTATACTGCAATTCCTCGTCGTCCTCGGGGTCGGCGTAGTCGAGCCGGTCGAACACCTCGCCGACAGTCATCTCGGCATCGACCTCGTAGCGGCCGCCGCCGAGCGGCACGAACGACTCTTCCACGACGTCGTCCTCGTCCCAGATCTCGCCGACGAGCTCCTCAACGATGTCCTCCACGGTCACGATGCCGAGGGTGCCGCCGTAGTTGTCGGTGACGATGGCGAGATTGGCCTTGCGGCGGCTGAGCTCGGGCAGCACCTCGGCAATGAGGGTGCTCTGGTGCACGAACATGGGCTCGTCGAGCAGGGGGCGGACGTCCACGGCCTTGCCGCCGGCTTTGATGCAGGCCTTGATGTATTTGCGGATCTGCAGGATGCCGATCACATTATCAATGCTGTCGGCGTACACGGGCAGGCGGCTGTGGCGCTGCTCGCGCACGTAGGCGAGGATCTCCTCCTGGGGATCGTCCACGTCCACGGCGGCGACGTCCACGCGCGCTGTGATGACGCTCTCGACCGGCACCTCGGCAAACGACAGGGCCGAGCTCATGAGCTCGCCGCGCTCGGCGGTCAGTTCCCCGTCGTCGGTCATGTTTTCAATGATGTCGGCCAGCTCATCCTCCGTCACGGTCACGGCGGGCTCGCTCTGGATGCGGCGGGCGGCGGCGTTGCCGAAGGCGGTGAGGGCGGCGGACAAGGGCTTGAAGAGCACCATGAAAAACCGCAGCGAGCGCGCCGTGCGCATGGCCAGCCGCTCGGCGTATTTCTTGGCGATGCTCTTGGGCAGCATTTCCCCGGCGAAGAACACGACCACGGTCGTGATGAGCGTGCCGGCGGTGACGGCCCACATACCCCACTGCCGCTGCACGGCCACGGTCACGAGCGTCGCGATCGTCAGGTGCAGAATGTTCGTGCCGATCAGCAGCGTCGTGATCGCCTGATCGAAGTGGTCGAGCACATACATCGCCTGCTGCGCGCGGCGGTTGCCGTGGTCAGCGGCGGCTTTGAGCCGGATGCGGCTCGCGGATGCAAACGCTGTCTCCATGATGGCGAAATAGGCCGCACCAAGGAGCAGCACGATGATAACAGGCAAAAGATTCCATAAGTCCTGCTTAGGGCCAGCGTCCATTGCGGATCATCACACTCCTGAATACCTCTTCCGTCCGGTGCCTATCCGGTCGGAAGATAAATTAACGTTTATGATACCATAAAACGTCCTGCGCGTCAATGGGTCTTCTCCTCCGTGACGGCGACATTGTGTAGGACTACAATACATGTTGGACAATTGAAGAAAAAGCTATGAGAAATATGGTCTCATGGGTTATAGTTAAGTTACCACACCAAACCAGCCCGAAAGGAGACCATATTCCTCATGAGCAAGAGTATAACACAAGACAT
>DBFWVW010000070.1:0-61833 GCA_048217285.1 Oscillospiraceae bacterium | reverse complement strand
GGCGCCGTGTATGGAATTTGCCAGTTGCGGTATTTCATAAGTGCAATGTGCCTCGAATCCCAAAACGATACCTATAGAAATAATTTATTATTTTATCAAATTTTTTGGCGGGATGCAAGAGGGGTGTGTCGGGTATCTGCCGGATCTCGGGTGCGCAGGACGGCCGGTTTCCTGCGCTTGACAGGCGGCGGCCGCGGTGGTACGATGTGACGGAATGTGCCGGCGTGGCGAAACAGGCAGACGCAAGGGACTTAAAATCCCTCGGTGGCAGCACCATGCGGGTTCGAGCCCCGCCGCCGGCACCAAAAAAGCGGCAGTTCCTGATGAGAACTGTCGCTTTTGCTTTTTCCGTTTCTCCGTCGGCGGGTGCCCGTTCATTCCTCGGCGTGGCGCAGCGTCACGCGCTCGGCCACGACGGCGATATAGCCCAGTACGATCGTGAGATAATACGACGCCAGACGCCAGATGAGCATGGCGGTCGTCAGATAGTCGCCGAACAGCGGCGAGAAGGCGAGGTAGAACGAGCCCTCGCTCGCGCCGGACGCGCCCGGCATGGGAAAGCAGCTTGCCCCAATGTACAGCAGCACCTGCGTGCCCGTGATCTGCCAGAACGGCACGCCGCGCAGGCCAAAGCCACGGTACGTGCAATAGGCGACCGACATATATGCCACGCACTGCCCCAGCGCGAGTGCGAGCGCGCCGGCGAGCTTGCCGCGGTGCTGAATGCCGGCGGCGAACGCATCGTGATACTCCGCCACGAAGGCGCACCATTTGCCGGCGGCCGCCTCGGGGTCCGTGCCCCGGCGGACGAACGGTTTGCGCCGGTACAGCCAGCGGATGCACGCCGTGCCGAACGCGGACATCGGCTTCGGGAAAATGGCCGAGAGCAGCACGAGTGACAGCAGCCCCGCGTGCACGAGCAGGCCGAGCGCCAGCACGGGGATCCACGCCGCGCTCTGCGCCGCGAGCGTGCCGCCGCACAGGCACATACCCACGATGCCGAGCGTCACGAGTGCGATGTTCCACAGGCTGTAGACCGTGCAGATGACGGACGTGGCCGTACCGGTCGGGATGCCGCGGTGGTGCATATGCAGCACCTGAAACGGCTGGCCGCCCGCGGCCGCGGGCGTCACGGCCGAGTAGAAAAAGCCGATCATCGTCACGTCGATGCTGTCGCCAAGCGGCTGCGCGCAGCCGAACGCGCGCGTGATGAGCCGGTACTTGAGCGCGTCGCACAGGTAGTACAGCAGCATACACCCCACGATCGCGACCGTCCAGCCCGGCAGCAGTGCGGCGAGCGAGGCGCGCACGTCGCCGGCGTCGAGCGTTGCGGCGGCGAACACCGCCAGCGCCGCCGCGCCGAGCGTCAGCAGGCCGATCGAGAGCCATTGTTTTTTCTTATCATGTTTCATGAACAGACCTCGCTGCAGGAGAAGTTTCTGATAGAGCTTTATATTATAACGGATATGCAGGAAAAATGCAATGAAAACCGGGCGCCCCAGTTGGAGTGCCCGGTTTGGCATCAAAAGACGAGCTGCACGAGCAGCATATAGCACACGGTGCCGGCGGCGATGCTCAGCAGTGTGTTGCGCCGCCACCAGTGCAGGCCGGCCGTCACGGCGACGGCGATGAGCTGCGGCACGCATGACGCGGCCGAGGTGAACTGCATCCCGCGCAGGCAGTAGACCAGCAGCGAGACCATGACGGCCATGGGCAGGGCCTTGCCCAGATACTGCACGACCGGCGGCACGGCCCGGCGGCCGAACAGCAGCCACGGCAGCCAGCGCTCCAGGAACGTACACGCGGCACAGACCGCGATGATGGCGATGCTTTGTCCGACGGAGAGGGTCATGCCTGCGCACCTCCTTCGGCATATTTCGGCTCGAGCACCGGGCGCAGCAGCGTGAGCACCGCGACCGTCACGAGCAGCGACGGCAGCAGGAAGTTGTCCGGCCCGAGCAGCAGCAGGGCGGCCACGCTCGACACGAGCGCGATGACGGCGGGGACGCGTGTGCGCGCATCCCGCAGTTGATCGACCACGATGACCGTGAACAGCGCCGTAAGCGCAAAGTCGATGCCTGTAGTGTCAAACGTGATGAGCGAGCCGACGAGCCCGCCGAGCATGGACAGCGTTACCCAGTAGAACGTCACGAGCGCGGCCGTGAACACGTAGGCCCACTTCTCGTTGACATCGGGGCCGAAATCGTGCGAGCAGTGCAGCGAATAGTTCTCGTCGCACAGCGAGTAGATCAGAAACCAGCGCTACGGGCCGAAGGAGCGGAACTTGTCGATGAACGACAGGCCGTAGAAAATGTGGCGGCTGTTGAGCAGCAGCGCCAGCACGGCCACCGTGGCAAGCGACATACCGCCGGCAAAGAACGTGACCATGAGAAACTGCAGCGAGCCCGCCAGCACGAACAGGCTGCACGCACCGGACCACAGGAAGTTGTAGCCCGCCTGCTGCATGAGCAGCCCGTAGGCGATGCCGACGGGGAAGAAGCCGATCAGGATCGGGATCGAATGATGGAAGGCATAGGCGGCCGCTTTGCGCACGGCGGGTCGCTCCTTTCTGCCGCAGGTGCGGCGTGGGGCCAGTATAATAGAGCGTTTTCGCTTTTTCAACAAACGTTATAAAAATGTCAGCGCCCGCCCGGTGGGGCAGACGCTGACGAGCTTTTTTACACGGGATTCAGCTCAGGCCGGGGATCTTCAGACCGAAGAAGTCGATGAGCTGGCAGAAGAGGATGAATGCCAGCAGGACCGGCACGATGAACTTGAAGCAGACCTTGAAGTAGCCGGCGGCGCGGTATTTCACGCCGCTCTGCTCGCACTCGAGCTGCACGACCTCGGGCTTGAGCACCCAGCCGATGAGGATCGTCATCACGAGCGCGCCGAGCGGCATGAGGACACCCTCGGCGATCATGTCGTACAGGTCGAGCCAGCAGTCGTTCCACCCGTGCACGCTCAGACCGAACAGGGTGGCCGGCGTCTCGACGGCGGCGCCGCCGGCAACGCCCGCACCCAGACCGTCGAGCGCAACGAGCGAGCCGGCCACGAACACGAGCGCCGCGACGCTGGCCGTGTGCTTGGCGCGCTTGGGCGTGAGGCCTTTGTCGAGCTGCTTATCCACGGCGTAGGCCGTGCACAGCTCGAGCATGGAGATCGACGACGTGAGCGCCGCGATCAGCACGAGCAGGTAGAAGATGAAGCCAATGAAATTGCCGACGCTGCCCATGTGGGAGAACACCGTCTGCATCGAGGCGAACAGCAGTCCGGGGCCGGCGCCGTACTCCACGCCGAAGGCGGAGCAGGCAGGCATGACGGCCATACCAGCCATAACGGCGATGAGCGTATCTGCGCCGCAGACGATGAGCGCGTTGCGCTGCAGGTGCTCCTGCTTGCCGAGATACGAGCCGTAGGTCATCATGACGCCGAGACCGATCGACAGCGAGAAGAACATCTGCCCGGCGGCACTCTTGAGCACGCGGCCGAAGCCGATGTCCGGGTTGCTGAACACGGAGAAGTCGGGGCTGAACATGAACTTATAGCCCTCGGCCGCGCCGGGCTGGCAGGCAATGTAGAGGATGATGAACACAAGCAGACAGAACAGCGCCGGCATACCGACGTTGCAGAATTTCTCGATGCCGCCCTGCACGCCGCCGGACACGACGAGGATGTTGAGCAGGATGTAGAGCACGAAAAACAGGATCATGCTGTTGGTGTCCGTCAGGAAATAGCCGAAAAAGCCCGTGCCCTGGCCGGACCAGGCAAAGTCGCTCCCGCCGAAGATGGCCAGGAAGTAGCCGACGGCGTAGCGCAGGACGATGCCGCCGAGCACGAAATAAAAGCACATGATGCAAAAGCCGCACACGATGCCCGCATAGCCGAGCCAGGTGTACTTCTTCGACAGGCTGCGGTAGGTGCTCACGGCGCTCTTGCCGCTGCGGCGGCCGAGCGCGAGCTCGCCGAGCATGACCGTCACGCCAACGAGCACGACGAGCACGAGGTACAGCAGCAGGAACACGGCGCCGCCGCTTTTGCCCATCTTATACGGGAAACCCCAGATATTGCCGAGGCCGACGGCCGAGCCGATCGAGGCCATGAGGAAGCCGAAGTTGCTGCCCCAGCCCCCGCGTTTGGATTTGATTTCTGTATCCACAAAAACCCCTCCTGATTTTTCACATTTCTCCCAAAATACCGCGCCGAAAGGCGCAGATGTGTCATCATTATACCAGACACACGGACAAATGCAAGCCGCCGTTACACACTTGACAAATATTTGCGCAAAAACGCGGCCGCCCTGTTTTGAAGAGCGGCCGCAGGTTTTCTTTCCCGTCACAGGTCAAGGATGCCGATCAGCACGATGCCGATCACGATCAGCAGCAGCATGAGATAGTGCCGCCACGAGAGCTTCTCGCGCAGGAAGATGCGGCTCCAGAGCACGGACGCGGCGCAGTAGGCCGAGATGATGGGCGCGGCGTACATGACGTGATCCTCGTCCGCGATGGCGTAGATGTAGGCGAACTGGCCGGCCGTCTCGAACAGCGCGCCGACGTACTTCGGCCCCTCGCGTTTGGGCAGGAAGCGGTCGTGCCGGATGAGCTTGACATACACGAATGACACTGCCGCCGCGAACAGAAACGTCAGCTCGTAGGCGCAGTTGGCGGCGCCCTCGTCAAGGCGCGTGAGCACAAGACTGTCGGCAAACGTGCCGGCTGCGTCGAGCAGACAGTAGGCCACCGGCAGCGCGAGGGCGAGCCAGCTCTTGGTGTAGCGGTAGTTCGAGGCTGCCTGGCGTGCGCGGCGCAGCTCGTCATCCTCGCGCGATTCGACCACGCCGAGCCCGATCACGCCGACGCACACGAGCGCAATGGCCAGCAGCACGAGCACGCGCATACCGCCGGACAGGTCCTCGTCCAGCCCGCCGAAGCACAGGTACAGCACGGCGACGACCGCGCCGGAGGCGTTGCAGATCGGCGACGAGATGGACAGCTCAATGTAGCGCAGGCCGACATAGCCGAGCGCCATGGACACAATATACAGCAGCGACACGGGCAGGTACGTCCAGATGACGTGCCACGTCACGCTCACGCCGCCGATGAAAATTTCATACGCCGCGTGCAGGCCCATGACGACGCCGACGGCGATGACCATTTTTAAATGCGCCAGATGATCGTCCGCGTCGCGGCAGCCGATCTTGGAAAACAGATCCGAGCCCGACCAGCACAGTAGGGCGATGAGAGAAAGCCAGAACCACATACTTTATTTCTCCTCCAGTTGATCAAGTGTAACGAGACCGGCATCCACGAGCTTCTGCAGGCTCATGAGAATGCCGAGTTTGGCGTGATACCACGTCAGGCCGCCCTGAAAATACACGGCGTAGGGCGGGCGGATCGGCCCGTCGGCCGACAGCTCGATGGACGAGCCCTGCACGAACGCGCCGGCAGCCATGATGACCTCCGAATCATAGCCCGGCATGGCCCACGGGATGGGGTCCACATAGCTGTCCACGGGCGCGGCTGCCTGAATGCCCTTGCAGAAGGCGACCATCCGCTCCGGCGAGCCGAGCTCCACGCACTGGATAATGTCGTGCCGCGGCTCCGTCGCGTTCGGAATACAGCGAAAGCCCAGCCGCTCATAGATGTTCGCGGCGAACACCGCGCCCTTGAGCGCCCCGGTCGTGACGGTCGGCGCGAGGAAGAAGCCCTGATAAAACGCCGGCATGAGCCCGAGGTTCGCACCGACCTCCTGCCCGAGGCCCGGGGCGCTGAGCCGGTAGGCGCAGCGGTCCACGAGGTCGCGGCGGCCGCAGATATACCCGCCGATGGGCGCGAGCCCGCCGCCGGGGTTTTTGATGAGCGAGCCGACGATCATGTCCGCACCGAGGTCGGACGGTTCGATCGTCTCAACAAACTCGCCGTAGCAGTTGTCGACCATGCAGATCACGTTCGGGTCGATGCGCTTGCAGAAGGCGATCAGCTCGCCGATCTGCTGCACGGAAAACGTCGGCCGCGTGGCATAGCCCTTCGAGCGCTGGATGGTCACGAGCTTCACGCCGCCGCGCAGCGCCTGCTCGATGGCCGGATAGTCAAAGCCGTAGTCCGGCAGCAGATCGACCTGCCGGTAGTGCACGCCGTATTCCTTGAGCGAGCAGGCGCTCGGGCGGATGCCGATGACCTCTTCCAGCGTGTCATACGGCGCGCCGACGGGGCTGAGCAGCGTGTCGCCGGGCAAGAGATTGGCGCTCAGCGCCACGGTCAGCGCGTGCGTGCCGCAGGTGATCTGCGGGCGCACGAGCGCGGCCTCGGTGTGGAAGCAGTCGGCATAGACGCGCTCGAGATTGTCGCGCCCGGCGTCGTTGTAGCCGTAGCCGGTGGTGGCGGCAAAGTGCGTCGCGTCAACGCGGTTACGCTGCATCGCGCCGATGACCTTGCACTGGTTGTATTCCGCGACGCGGTCGATCTCGTCGAAGCGCGCGCGCAGACCGACGAGCACCTCCTCGCCGAAGCGGTGCACCGCCGGCGTGATGCCGAGCGCGGTGTACATGGACTCTGTATTCATCGTTTCTCTCCTTGTGATTGATCAGATTCGTCGAAAATTTTTGCGGCCACGTCGCGCATGACCTCCGGCCGTGTGACCACGATGCCGCGCGCCTCGTCGCCGAGCACGAGCAGTGTGTCCCCCGGCTGGATGCCAAAGACCGTGCGCGCCTCTTTCGGGATCACGATCTGGCCCTTTTCACCGACCTTCACCGTGCCGAAGATGTGCCGGTCGCGGCTCTGGCCGAGCACGTGCTTGCCTCCGGGCATAGCCTCGCCTCCTGTTGCAGAAATTCATACTTTTCCTACTTGTAGGAACCGATGATACCGCACATCGACGGGAAAGTCAACCGCACCCGGCGCAAAAACCGTCCATTCGGCGATTTGCCGGTTTTTTTGCGAAAAACGGTTGCGCGCGCCCGGCGCGGGTGCTACGATAAAAACCATCTTAGTGATTGTGGGAGGATGGAGCGATATGCAGCTTCTTGAGCAGCGCATCCTTGCCGAGGGCGAGGTCAAATCCAGCGAGATCCTGAAAGTGGACCGGTTTTTGAACCATCAGATGGACCCGAAGCTGTTTCTGGCGATGGCGGAGGAATGGAAGCGGCTGTTTGACGGCTGCGGCGTGAATAAGCTCGTCACGATCGAGGCCAGCGGTATCGGCATCGCGGCCGTGGCCGGACTCGTGTTCGACTGCCCGGTCGTGTTCGCCAAGAAAACCAAGAGCCGCAACGTCTCCGACGATGCCTACACGACGGTCGTGCACTCGTTCACGCACGGCAATGACAACACCATCCGCATCTCGCGCGAGTATCTCTCGCCGAGCGACCGCGTGCTCGTCATCGACGATTTTCTCGCCAACGGCGCGGCGCTTGACGGACTCATTACGCTCATCGAGGGCGCGGGCGCGACCGTGGTCGGCGCCGGCATCGCGGTGGAAAAGGCGTTTCAGCCCGGCGGCGCGCGCATCCGCGCACGCGGCTACCGCGTGGAATCGCTCGCCCGCGTGCAGCACATGGACCCGGTGACCGGCATCGTGTTTTGCTGAGCGGGATTGTGCAAAACGACGGGGAAAATGTTTCAAAAGTGTGAAATTCGCTCGTTTCGACGGTTGACAACCCCGGTCGCGCATGATAACGTATAAGTGTTCCCGCGATGCGGGAGCAATCGTAAATAGCAGTCGAAAATAGCAGTCGATATATACCAAAGGATATGGCTTGGCGTTTCTACCCGGCACCGTAAATTGCCGGACTATCGATGTGAAATTCCCCGCGGGAGATGGCCGGATCGGCATCTTCCCGGTTCCACATTGGCAGGAGCGCCGTGTATGGCCGCGCCTGCCAATGTTTTTTTGTATCTTCTTTGCGCAAGCAATGCAGATAAATAAAATTGATTATTTGAGGGAGAGCTGAGAATGAAAAAGTTCGTAGCGATGCTGCTCGCGCTCGTCATGGTGTTCGCACTGTGCGCCTGCGGCAGCAAGACCGAGGGCGGCGACAAAGCCGAGAGCACGATCAAGGTCGGCTTCATCTGCCTGCATGACGAGAACTCCACTTATGACAAGAACTTCATCGACGCCGCGAAGGCCGCCTGCAAGAACCTCGGCCTGAGCGAGGATCAGTACATCATCAAGACCAACATCCCCGAGGGCCAGGAGTGCTACAACGCCGCGGCCGAGCTCGTGGACGCCGGCTGCAACGTCGTCTTCGCCGACAGCTTCGGTCACGAGGACTTCATGATCCAGGCCGCCAAGGAATTCAAGGATGTGCAGTTCTGCCACGCCACCGGCACCAAGGCCCACACCGAGAACCTCAGCAACTACCACAACGCATTCGCGTCCATCTATGAAGGCCGCTACCTCGCCGGCGTCGCTGCCGGTATGAAGCTCAACGAGATGATCGAGGCCGGTGAGTTCACCGCCGATCAGGCGAAGATGGGCTACGTCGGCGCCTTCACCTACGCGGAAGTCATCTCCGGCTACACCTCTTTCTACCTGGGCGCCAAGTCCGTGTGCCCGACCGTCACCATGGATGTCACCTTCACCGGTTCCTGGTACGATGAGGCCCTTGAGAAGGAAGCTGCCAACAAGCTCATCTCCGGCGGCTGCAAGCTCATCAGCCAGCACGCCGACTCCATGGGCGCTCCGACCGCCTGCGAGACGGCCGGTATCCCGAACGTCTCCTACAACGGCAGCACCGAGTCTGCCTGCCCGAACACCTTCATCGTTTCTTCCCGCATCGACTGGACCCCGTACTATGAGATGGTCATCAAGGCCGTCCAGGACGGCACCTCGCTCGATTCCGACTGGACCGGCACGCTCAAGACCGGTTCCGTCGTGCTGACCGACTTCAACGAGAAGGTTGCCGCCAAGGGCACTGCCGAGAAGGTTGCCGAGGTCAAAAAGCAGCTCGAGGACGGCACCCTGCACGTCTTTGACACCTCCACCTTCACCGTCAAGGGCGAGACCCTGACCAGCTACATGGCCGATGTCGACACCGACGCCGACAACACCGGCGACACCGAGGCCATCAGCGACGGCTACTTCCACGAGTCCGAGTTCCGCGCCGCTCCGTACTTCAATGTGCAGATCGACGGCATCAACCTGCTCGACCAGAACTTTGGCAGCTGATATCTGAATCCACCGCAGAGGGAAGGCCTGTCACACCCAGGCCTTCCCTCATATGTACTTTAAATAAAGCGCGCCGCCGCAGCGCGGCATCTGCCGGCATTTCGGGAGGGACACCATATTGGACAACAAGATCGCAGCGGTCAAAATGCGTGACATCACCAAGCGCTTCGGCTCCGTCGTCGCCAATGACCGCGTCTGGCTGGATATTTACCGGGGCGAGATCCTGGCGCTGCTCGGCGAAAACGGCAGCGGCAAGACCACGCTCATGAATATGCTCTCCGGCATTTATTATCCCGACGAGGGACAGATCCTCATCGACGGCGAGGAGGTCGTCATCCGCTCCCCGCGCGATGCCTACCGCTACGGCATCGGCATGATCCACCAGCACTTCAAGCTGGTCGACGTCTTCACCGCCGCTGAAAATATTACGCTCGGCCTTGAGGAAAAGCTCGATCTCAAGGCCACGGCCGCGCGCATCCGCAACATCTGCGAGCGCTACGGCTTCGACCTGGACCCGAACCAGAAGATCTATGATATGTCCGTGTCCCAGAAGCAGACGGTCGAGATCGTCAAGGCGCTCTACCGCGGCGCGGACATCCTCATCCTCGACGAGCCCACCGCCGTGCTCACCCCGCAGGAGACGGACAAGCTCTTCGCCGTCCTGCGCAGTATGCGCGATGATGGCAAGGCCATCGTCATCATCACGCACAAGATGCACGAGGTCGAGGCACTGAGCGACCGCGTGGCCGTGCTGCGCCACGGCCAGTTCGTGGGCGATATGCTCACGAAGGATACCGACGCGCAGGAAATGACGAACATGATGGTCGGCCACGCCGTGACGCTCAACATCGACCGGCCCGACCCGGTCGAGCCCAAGCCGCGCATCGAGGTCAAGAACCTCACCGTGCGCAGCATCGACGGCATCGTCAAGCTCGACGATGTGTCCTTCACCGCCAACTCCGGCGAGATCCTCGGCATTGCGGGCATCTCCGGCTGCGGCCAGAAGGAGCTGCTCGAGGCCATCGCCGGCCTGCAGCCGACGGAGGGCGGCAGCATCTGCTACGTCGATGACGACGGCACGCGTGAGGAGCTGCTCGGCAAGGATCCGCTGCGCATCGCCGAGATGGGCGTGGCGCTGTCCTTCGTGCCGGAGGACCGCCTCGGCATGGGCCTTGTCGGCAACATGGACCTCTCGGACAACATGATGCTCCGCTCCTTCCGCAAGGGCCGCGGCATCCTCACCGACCGCAAGTCTCCGCGCAAACTCGCCGAGACCGTCGTCGAGGAGCTCGACGTCAATACTCCGGGCGTGTCCACGCCGGTGCGCCGCCTGAGCGGCGGCAACGTGCAGAAGGTGCTCGTCGGCCGCGAGATTGCCTCCGCCCCCACCGTGCTGCTCACGGCCTACGCCGTGCGCGGCCTGGACATCAACGCATCCTATACGATCTATGACCTCATCAACCGGCAGAAGGAGCGCGGCGTCGCCGTGATCTACGTCGGCGAGGATCTGGACGTGCTGCTCGAACTGGCCGACCGCATCCTTGTGCTCTGCGGCGGCAAGGTCAGCGGCATCGTCCCCGGCCGCGGCGCCACGAAGCGCGACGTCGGCATGATGATGACGCAGTTGGGAGGGAACGAAGCCCATGCAGAATAAAGTCCGGGAACCGCTGTTCCATATCGTCAAGCGCGACACGCTGCCCTGGTATCAGGCCTGGGGCATCCGCGCGATCGCCATCGTTCTGGCGCTGCTGCTGTGCGCGCTCATCACGACGCTGTGCACCCGCCTCAATCCGCTCAAGGTGTTCGGCACCATGTTCAGCGGCGCGTTCGGCTCGCCGCGCAAGATCTGGATTCTGGGGCAGAACCTCGCCGTCCTGCTGTGCATCTCGCTGGCCGTGACGCCCGCGTTCAAGATGCGCTTCTGGAACATCGGCGCAGAGGGTCAGGTGCTCGCGGGCGGCCTCGCCGCCGCGGCGTGCATGATCTGCCTCGGCGACAAGCTGCCCAATGGTCTGCTCATCGTGCTCATCCTTGCCGCCGGCATCGTCGCGGGCGCGGTCTGGGCCGTGATCCCCGCGATCTTCAAGGCAAAATGGAACACGAACGAGACACTCTTCACCCTCATGATGAACTACGTCGCCACGCAGCTCGTGGCCTATTTCATCATCGTCTGGGAGTCGCCGAAGGGCTCCGGCAAGGTCGGCATCATCAACCAGAGCACCGAGGCCGGCTGGCTGCCGCAGATCGGCGGCTACAAGTACCTGCTGACGATTCTCGTCGTCGCGGTGCTGACCATTCTCGTTTATATCTACCTCAACTACAGCAAGCACGGCTACGAGATCTCCGTCGTCGGCGAGAGCGAGCGCACCGCCCGCTACGTCGGCATCAAGGTCGGCAAGGTCATCGTGCGCACGATGCTGCTGTCCGGCGCACTGTGCGGTGTTGCGGGCGTGCTGCTCGTGTCCGGCACCGACCACACGATCACGACCACCATCGCCGGCGGCCAGGGCTTCACGGCCGTCATGGTCTCGTGGCTGGCCAAGTTCAACCCCCTCGGCATGATCTTCACGAGCTTCCTGCTCGTGTTCCTCGACCGCGGCGCGGGCGAGATCTCGACCGTGTTCGGCCTCAACCAGTCGTTTGCCGACATTCTCAGCGGCATCATCATTTTCTTTATCATCGGCTGTGAGTTTTTCATTACCTACCGGCTGAGCTTCCGCAAGCCGGCAAAGAAGGAGGCGGCGGAGCATGTTTGATTTTGTGTCCTTTATTCCCCGCGCCATCGTGCAGGGTATCCCGCTGCTGTTCGGCAGCACCGGCGAAACGCTCACCGAAAAGTCCGGCAACCTCAACCTCGGCATCGCGGGCATCATGTATGTCGGCGGCATCAGCGGCGTCATCGGCGCGTTCCTGTATGAGCAGGCGGCCGGCGGGGCCGCCGGGATGAACGGCTTTCTCGCCATCATGATCCCGCTGCTGTCGTGCCTGCTCGGCTCGCTGCTCATGGGTCTGCTGTACTGCTTTCTCACGGTCACGCTGCGCGCCAACCAGAACGTCACCGGCCTTGCCATGACGACGTTCGGCGTCGGCTTCGGCAACTTCATGGGCGGCTCGCTCATCAAGCTCACCGGCAGCGAGGTGCCGTCCATCGCGCTCTCGGCCACGAACAGCTACTTTTCCAAGGCGCTGCCGTTCGCGTCGAAGCTCGGCTGGTTCGGCCAGATCTTCCTGTCCTACGGTTTTCTCGCCTACCTCGCCGTGGCCATTGCGCTCATTGCCGCTTACGTGCTCAAGCACACGCGCGTGGGCCTGCACCTGCGCTCCGTCGGCGAAAATCCGCAGACGGCCGACGCCGCCGGCATCGACGTCAATAAGTATAAATACATCGCTACCTGCGTCGGCAGCATGATCGCCGGTCTGGGCGGCCTGTACTACGTCATGGACTACGCCTGCGGTGTCTGGTCGAACGACGCCTTCGGCGATCGCGGCTGGCTGGCCATCGCGCTCGTCATCTTCACGGTCTGGAAGCCGAACATCGGCGTGCTGGCGTCCTTCCTCTTCGGCGGACTGTACATCCTGCACATCTTCCTGCCGAGCGGCACCAATCTCGCCGTCAAGGAGCTGTACAAGATGATCCCCTATGTTGTCACGATCATCGTGCTCATCATCACGAGCGTGCGCTCCAAGCGCGAGAACCAGCCCCCCGCAAGCCTCGGCCTGCCATACTTCCGAGAAGAACGATAACCACGAAAAAGCCCCGTTTCCTGTCCGGAAACGGGGCTTTTTTGCGGCTCATGTAGGGTTTCGTCCTGCCGTGAATGGGCGTTTCAAAGGGAGATGGGCGCGCCGTTGAGCGCGGCCTCAACGAGTGTGTCGCCGGCATAGCGCAGCTTGAGCAGGAAAAACGGCGCGTCCTCCGCCAACAGGCGGAAGAAAATCCGATCGCCTTCCCACAGCGGCAGTGACGGCACGGCTGCCTTGTCCACCCACGCGAGCTCGCCCTCGTCGCACTCGCGCAGCGTGCCGGTAAATTCCGTCGCCGTGAAGAGGTACATATATTCCCCCTCCCACTCGTCGGACAGGAAGGTCACCACGCCGTGGCAGCGCCAGTCGGTCAGTGTCAGGCCGGTCTCCTCATACGCCTCGCGCAGGAGGCACTCGTCCGGCGTTTCGTTGGCCTCAAATTTGCCGCCGATGCCGACCCATTTGTCGTGGTTGAGGTCGTGTTCCTTTTTCACGCGGTGCAGCATAAGATACTGTTCCCCGCGCTCAATGTAGCAAAGTGTGGTGTTGCGCATGGTATGGCCTCCTTGAAAAATGGCTGCACCGCAGCTTACAGCAGGTGCATGCAGCGGGTAAGGTAGTCAATGGCGTCCTGCCCGGTCAGCCGCTGAGAGGCCGGGAGCTTTCGGAAATGATCCATCCAGACATTGAGCTGGTGCACCAGTGCGCCGGAGCGGACGGTATAGGCCGGTTGTGTATCGTTGGGAGTTTTGTCGAGCACGAAGGCGGCGTGCTGATTGACGAACACGGATACCGTCAGATCGTCATAATTGCAGACACGGTTTTGCGTGCACAGAATGCACAGCCGTTCCGGTGCCTGACGCAGCTGGGCGATCATGCTGCGCAGGTGCTCGCGCCGCGCTTCCGGCGGCACATCGATGACAGTGCCGAGGAAGTACAGCCGACCGGTATAAATATAGTCCACCAGTGCGAGCTGGTAAAGAAAAATCGTCTCAAAAAATTCCGCACTGCCAAGGAAAAGCTGAAGCTCCTGCCGGAGTTCCGGATGCCGGGCTAAAAACTGCTCCTGCAGCGGGGCGGGCAGGAAAAACGGCTGCATATGTCGCAGCAGACAGCGACCATGCGGCTGGGTGAAGTAGTCGAGAAAATACTGTTGGCGGCGCAGCTGCTGCAGGTTCGGTGTCTGCGCAAGCGGCAGCCGGTCGCGGATATAGGCATCGGCTGCGGCACAGTAGCGCCCGACGAGCGCGGGGTCCGCCGTCTCTAGCAGATATACCTCGCGCGAAAATGGCTCGTGCAGATACTGCAGCATGAGTGCATCGCGGATGAGGTAAACATATCCTGAGCGACTGGCGCGAAACTCGTAAAATTCATACCGGATCTGTCTGCCGAGACCCATCAGGTAGCAAAAGGAGCGGCAGAAACTGTCCGTGCGTGCGGCGACGTCCTCCATGTCCACAAACTGCACCACGCGCAGTGCCGTGCCTGCGGAGAGAATGCCGCGCACGCGGCGGAAAAAGTTGTCGTTGTTTTTGAATTGAATATGGATTGGCATTGTGCAGATCATGTCCAACCGTGCGGCCGGCGGCGCCTGCTGCAGCGCCGCGAAGATTCCCTCTGGGAAGAGCGCAATATCCTTGACCGGACGCAGGGCGGCATTTTCCGTGCCGTCCGTCTGCGGCTGTTTGGCGCCGGATGCCCGGTCGGCAGTGATCGTGTCGGCCAGCAGGGATGCCAGCGCCGAAGAAAACCCTGCGTCATCCTCCGGGGCGCAGCGCAAATCAAACTGTCCGGCGATGCGCGCGCGCACGTCCGGAGCGGCGTTGGCGGTCAGGTAGGCGGCAATCTGCGCGGGCAGCGCGTCGTTGCTGCGCAGCGATGGGTGCTTGACGCCGTTGATCCACCGGCTGATGTACGACGGGTCATAGCCGAGCGCGTCGGCGAGATTGCAGCGTTTGACGCCGCACAGCCGCGTCAGCTCCTGAAGGGTACGCCCGAACGTCATGTAATCGCCTCCTCGTGGTGTGCATTTCTTGACTTTGTGACAATAATCGCGCATCTTTCCCTCTTAGTATACGCGCTCGCGGCTGCACAGACAAGTCTGAGCACGAAAAAACGAAGGATTTCCCACTTTTTTGGCGCAGTTACGGGAAAACGTTTCGTCAAGTTCGGGAAACTTTTGTGCACGAAATACAAGCTGCTTCCAGCGGATGCACTGTGCAGGAACCGGGGACGTGTGATAAGATAATCACAATTTCCGGGGGCTTTTCCCGAGTCAGCGCCGAAGGCGCCGGCTGCCTGCCGGAATCAACGACAAACCAGACAATACGATTTCTAAAGGAGGGACTGCACTTGACCATTGATGCCGATCGGAAGATCCGGGAGCTGGCACGCGCGATCATTGCTGATGCCGGCCTGCCGTATACACCGGAGCAGCTTGCCGAAATCCCGGCGATTCTTGCGGCGAAGAGCCGCTATTTCTGGTGCATTGACAACCAGGAGTTTGATCTGATGCCGGATGTATTCACGGAGACGGGTTTTCGCACCTTCTGGAGCGGACGTCCCGGTTTTCGTGACCGGGATGCGCAGGTAGCCCAAAACCGCATCACTTGCGGCGACGACATGGTGCCGATGCATTTCGGCTACAACCAGATCGTGCATTTTACCGGGCCGCGCAGCGCGCAGCTGCTGACCAAAATGCACGACTATCATACCTACAAGGACAACGGCCAGACGTACTCGGGCTATGGCCTGTACGTGGATGATCTGGTCAAATGCGATGATGAGCGCTGGCGTATTCAGACGCTGCGTCTGACGTACCGTGTACTCGAAGGACAACTGAGGAGGACAAAATAACATGGATAGACTCAAAGGAAAGGTGGCCATTATCACAGGCGCGGCCGGCGGCATCTGTCACAAGGCGTCTGAGCTGTTTTGCCAGGAGGGCGCGAAGGTCGTCATGGTCGACATCGACCCGCAGGTCGAGCAGTTCAGCGCCGAGATCAACGCCAACGGCGGCGAGAGCATCGCGGTCGTAGCTGACGTGGCGCAGCGCGACACATGGGTGCAGCTCAAAAAATTGGCAGACGAGAAATATGGGCGTATTGACACGGTTGTCAACGGAGCGGCGGCGTTTTCTCCGCCGACGCACGACTGGGCGCACATCACATCTGAGATGATTGAGGACGTGATGCGTGTGAACATTGATTCCATGCTCTACTCGTATCAAACGGTGCTGCGCTATATGATGAAAAAGAAGATTCGCGGCAGCTTCCTGAACTTCTCGTCCTCGACGGCGCTGGCCTACAACGGCTCGGCCGTGCAGGGCTATCCGTTCTCGAAGGCGTGCATCAAGCTGGCCACGCAGAACATGGTCAACCAGGTCAGCAAGAAGTACGGCATCCGCTTCAACTGCCTTGCTCCGAATTATGTTTGGGTGCCCAAGCAGGAGAAAGTCTGGGACATGTACCGCGAGCACTTTGAGGCCACGACCCCGATGCCCTATGTCGGCCAGCCGGAGGACGCGGCCTGGGCGGTCGTGTATCTTTGCTCGGACGAGGCCAGGTACATCAACGGCGTCTGCCTGCCGGTCGACGGCGGCTGGGCCGTGCAGAAGTGACCAGGGGAGTAAGATTCGATATGGCTTCTATTCTGTCCCGGCCGATCAAGATCGGCCGCATGGAACTCAAAAACCGCATGGTCATGGCGCCGATGGGCGTCACCGTCGGAAACCTGAGCCCTGCCTCGGCGGCGTACTTTGCCGCGCGCGCCGAGGGCGGCGCGGCCATGGTGTTTTGCAACATCCGCGCCTCGCTCGCGCTGGAATCCGGCGAGCACTCGATTTACCTCAATGAAACGACCGAACCGCTGTTCCGTGATCTGGCTGAGCGGTGTCATGCCTGCGGCTGTAAGCTCGCCGCGCAGATCCAGCCGGGAGACGGCCGCATCGGCGGGCCGTCCGTGCGCTATAAGGTGCCCATCAGCGCGTCCGCCTGCTCCTGGATGCAAGTACCGCGTATGCGCTGCCATGCGCTGACGATCGACGAGATTCACGAGCTGGAGAATGACTTCCGCCACAGCGTGCAGATTGCACTGCGCTGTGGAGCCGACTGCGTGGGCATTCACGCATACGGCGGGTATCTGACGGATCAGTTTTTGACTGCGCGCTGGAACAAGCGCACCGACGCTTATGGCGGCAGCCTGGAGAACCGCGCGCGCTTTCTCACGGAGCTCATTGCCATCTGTAAGGAGGAGGGCGGGGCAGACTTCCCCGTTATTGTCAAGTTCACGCCGGACCACTACATGGACGGTGAGGGCTACCGCTCCATCGACGAGGGCATCGAGCTGGCAAAGCTGATCGTCGCCGCCGGGGCGGACGCGCTGCACATCGACGCCGGCTGCCACGAAAACTGGCCCAATGCCATGCCGCCCGCCGGCATGCAGCAGATGACACGGCAGTCGCGCTCGGCCAAGATCATCCGGAGCGCGGTCGACGTGCCCGTGATGACGCACGGCCGCTTCGGCGACGTGGACAAGGCGGAGGCTGCCCTGCGAGACGGTGTGTGCGACATTGCGGTCATCGGCCGCGGGCTGCTCGCCGATCCTGAACTGCCGAACAAGGTGCTTGCCGGCCGGCCGGATACGATTCGTCCGTGCATTTCCTGCAACGAGGGCTGTATTGCCCGCGTCTACAATGGCGAGACGGCGACCTGCGCACTCAATCCGCGCTGCGGACACGAGGACGGCAGTATGGATATTCTGCCGACTGCGCACCCGAAAAAGCTCCTGATCGTCGGCGCCGGCCCTGCCGGCTGCATGGCGGCGCTCTATGCTAAGCAGTCCGGCCATTCGGTGGAAATCTGGGAAGCGAGCGGCCATATCGGCGGCAACGCATTGTGTGCCTGCAAGCCGTTTTTCAAGCGCGACATGCACCGCATGATCCGCTATTTTGAGCGCGAGCTGCTCGTGCACGACATTCCCGTGCGCTTTTACACCACGGCGACGCCGGAGCTGGCGGCGGCCTATGCGCCCGACCACATCCTCTGGGCGGCCGGCGGCCGGCCGATTGTGCCGAAGGCCATCCCGGGGCTCGACTGCCCGAAGGTGTACCTTGCGACCGAGGCCCTGTGCGACTGCTGCGACGTGGGCGACCGGGTTGTCGTAATCGGCGGCGGACTCGTCGGCGTCGAGACGGCGCTGCAGATGGATATGTGGGGCAAACAGGTGACGTGCATCGACATGGCCAAAACGATCCCGTCGGAGCCCGGCTTTAAGATGAACGACATGCTGATGCGGGACTATATGGTGCGCTCTCATGTTGACTTCCGCCCTGCGACGAAGCTTGTGCGCATCGATGGGGATGCATTCACGTGCAGCGTCACGGTTGAGCACGCGGGTGAGCAGCGCGTCCTCGCGTGTGATACGGTGCTGCTGGCGCTCGGCTTTGCTCCGACGGTGCAGACCGCTGCCGCGTTTGAGACGGTTGCGCCCGTGACGGTTATCGGTGATGCACAGCAGCCGCGCAAGATTCTCTTTGCCGTTGGCGACGCATATGCAGCTGTGCGCAAGCTTTCCAACTGAGATCGTTTCCTGTAACAGCGCAAGCGGCCCGCACCATTCGGTGCGGGCCGCAGTGTTATTTGCTTTGCGGAATTGGCCGGCTCAGATCAGAATGCCGCTGCAGTGATCGAGCTCATGCTGGATGATCTGCGCCGTCCAGCCCGTGAAAGTCTTGATGCGGGTCTGCAGCTGCTCGTTTTGCCACTGGACTTTGATGCTGCGCCAGCGCTTGGCCGTGCGCTTGCCCGGCAGCGACAGGCAGCCCTCTTCCGCCGTATACGGTCCCGACTGCCGGAGAATGACGGGATTGAGCATGACGGTGGGGACGCCGTTGTCGTCAAAGATGAGGATGCGCTTGCGCACGCCGATCATGTTTGCGGCCATGCCGACGCAGGTTTTCGTGTGCGCGGCAAGCGTATCGCGCAGATCCTGCGCCGTGGGCAGATCCGCTTCCGACGCGGGCTCGGACGGCTGCGCGAGGAAAGCGGTGTCGGTGCAGAGGTCACGGATCATGCCTTGTCCTCCTTGCCGTAGTATGTGCGCAGAAAGGACAGAAACATCCGTGCGGACGTACCGACGCTGTTCATGGACTTGACGGCCGCGCCGAGGCGCAGCGCGATGGGCTCTTCCAATTGGAGAACGCGCACCTGCCCCTCGTACCCGACGAGGGAAAACGACGACAGCACCGACACGCCGAGTCCCCCGGCGACCATGGACAGGATCGACCCATCGTCCGACGCCGTGACCTCCAGCCGCGGCGTGTCCGGCGGGAGAAACGGCTCGATATACTGGTCCGGGTTCGATAAAAACGGTTCGCGCAGCAGACGCTCGAGCGGGATGGTATCGCCCTCCCACGGGAAGTCCGGCGGCACGACGGCTACCAGCGGCGTGTCCGCCAGCGGCAGAAAGTCGAACCCCTGCGCGCGCGCCTCGTCCACGAGGGCGAGCTGGATCGCCCCGCTTGCGAGGGCGGCCGGCAGCTCGTCGCCGCGCACGAGCACGTCCATTTTGATCTCAGGGTGCAGCTCGCGGAAGGCACGCAGCAGCTCCGGCAGACGCGCGCGGGCAATGCTCGCAAAGCAGCCGATGCGCAGCGTGCGTGTGCGCGGGTTGTTTTGCTCGGCAGCCTCCTGCAGGAGCGTATCACACGCGCAGACCACATTTTGAATGTAGGGCAGCAGGTTCCTGCCCGCGTTCGTCAGGCGGATGCCCTGACTGTCACGCTCAAGCAGCGTACAGCCGACTTCGGCCTCCAGTTTGTTGACCAGGTGTGTCATGGCGGATTGCGTGTAGCCCAGCTGGGCCGCCGCCTTGCTGAAGCTGCCGCATTCGACTGCCGTCAGCAGTGCCCGCAGTTTTCCGTCGTCCATATGCTGCCTCCTTTTCCGTGATTCTCTTTTCATCATACCACGAATTCCCGCAAATCAACCGATGAAATTTTTCGACCGACATCATTCGACTTTTTCATATACCCATGAATAACTCTCGTTTCTCATTTATCAAAAAGGATGATACGCTATATTCGGAAATTGAAAGCAGCCGTCCCGCTTCGGGCGGGCAAGAAGGAGAGAAAACATGAAAGAGACGAAAAATCGGGCGGTACGCGACATTATCGTTGTCGGTTTCGCCCTGTTTTCCATGTTCTTCGGCGCCGGGAATGTGATCTTCCCGCCGTACCTGGGCATGGAGTCCGGCCCGCAGTGGCTGGCCGGATTCAGCGCGTATTTTATTGCGGATATCGGTCTGGCGCTCGCCGCCATGTTCGCCCTGCTGCGTGTCGGCAGCAGCGAGGCTGTGCTCCAGCGTGTCGGCCGCGTGCCGTCGGAGATCCTCATGTGTGCGATCATTCTGTGTGTCGGCCCCATGGTCGCCATCCCGCGCACATCGGCCAGCACGTTTGAGATGGCCATCGCCCCGAACCTGCCCGGCGTGTCCGCCGTGGTGTTCTCGGTGCTGTTTTTTGCGCTCATCCTCGCGCTGTGCATCCGCGAGTCCGCCGTGGTGGACATCGTGGGCAAGGTGCTCACGCCGCTGCTGCTCATCGGTCTTGCGGCCATCATCATCAAGGGCGTCGTCACACCGCTCGGCACGATCGCAGCCGAGGCGAAGATCGACAGCGCCGTCGTCACCGGTGTTAAGGCCGGCTATCAGACCATGGACGCGCTTGCCGCGCTGCCGTTCGGCATCCTCGTGCTGCAGAGCGTGATCGACAAGGGCTACACCGAGTCGGGCAGGAAGTTCCGCATCATGAGCGGGTCGTCCATCCTTGCGTGCGTGCTGCTGCTGGCGGTCTATATGGGCCTTGCCTATCTCGGCGCCACCGTTTCCGCCCAGTATGACAGCACGATCGGCCGTGCACAGCTCGTCATGGCCATCGTCAAGGCCCTTATGGGCAAGACCGGCATGATCATCTTCGGCATCGTCGTCGGCCTCGCGTGTATCACGACGGCCGTGGCGCTCACCAGCTCCGCCGCCGCGTATTTTGCCAAGCTCTGCCGCGGCAGGGTGTCGTACAAAGTGTTTGTCATCGCGATCTGCGTGTTCAGTGCCGTCGTGTCGAACCTCGGCCTTGACCGCATCGTGGCCATCGCCGCGCCGGTTCTGGATATCGTCTATCCGCCTACCCTCGTCCTCATTTTCATTTCGCTTGTCGTGCCGCGGCTGCCCGACCGCATCAGCCGCGGCGCGGCCATCGGCGCGCTGCTCATGAGCATCCTGTGCACGCTCGACGGCTATGGTGTGCCGCTCACGTTCCTGCACAAACTGCCGCTGTTTGAGCTGGGCTTTGCGTGGGTGCTGCCGTCGGTGCTCTTCGGCGCCGTGGCTGCCGTGCTGCCGCACCGCAAGGAGAAGGCCGGCAAGGCAGAGCCTGCCTGCGCCGGCGCCAACGGCAAGCAGGGCTGATCCTTTTCCGAATATGCAACGATCCCGCAGGGTACCCCCTGCGGGATCGTTTTATGGGATGCGGCTGGGAATGCGGTTTCCATTTTTGGCGCTCCTCTTTTTATAAAGAGAATCCTAGATGCCTGCGCCGGGTGTCGAGAGAGATGTTTCTCGTGTTGTAATCATTGCAGCAAAAGTCGAGCCAAACCTCGACCATGTAATCTTCAATAATAATAGAAGGTCCGCAAAGGCAACCGTCTGGACAATGCTGGGATTGAGAATTTCTTCGGGCTGCTCAACAGCGAGCTGCTATAACCGCAGAATCAAGGCAAAGCTGAAGGGTTTGCCGCCTGCGATTCACAGACAGCAAACGACATCTATCGGTTATCTGTTCCAATCTGACAGCGTAACGCTGTCAGACGAAGACTGTTTGGATATTTACCGGGCATCGTACAAATAATCGGGCAAAAACTGCGAAGAACAAAGTAGGGTGCAGCCATCCTTACCAAATGGCTGCACCCAATCTTTTTTGCAATGCTACAGTGTAAAAAGAACCCTGCAATCACACGATTGCAGGGTTCTGGCACGCCGTGAGGGATTCGAACCCCCGGCCTTCTGGTCCGTAGCCAGACGCTCTATCCAGCTGAGCTAACGGCGCTTAGTGCGCTCCTAACGCGCCTAAGTATAGTAGCACAGCTCCGCCGGAATTGCAAGCCCTTTTTCAAAAAAGTTTCCTTTTTTGTGTTTTTACCAGCCCATCGTGTCGCGGATGGTGTCCGTCACATCGCTGACCGTGCGCACCGCGTCCGCCACGATGTTGTTCGTGCGCTTTTTCTGCGGGTGCATCATCCAGCCCGCCGCCGTGCCGACCGCCATGCCGACACCCATGCCGATGCTCATGCCTTTGGCAAACTGCATTGCGTTCATCTTGCTGTCTCCTTTCACGTTTTTGCCTCCCTTCGCAACAGCTTTGCTGCGCAGATAGTATGCGCGTGGGTGTGGAAAGCTATGAAATCTGCGCGCGGCCAGTTTCTGGATTGATTCTCCGCCGCCGTCGGTGGTATACTATTTTTATTATCAATTTTCTTCCGAGCGAATGGGAGGGACTGTCATGATTTTGCGCATTCTGGCCGTGGGCGACGTTGTGGGCGCGCCCGGCCTTGCGTTCCTGGCCGAGCGCCTGCGCGCGTTCAAGGAGCAGGAACACATTGATTTCACCGTCGTCAACGGAGAAAACGCCAACGTCGTCGGCGTGACGCCAAAGCAGGCCGACGCGATCTTTGCCGCTGGGGCCGATGTGATCACGCTTGGCAACCACACGTGGACGCGCTACGAGCTACAGCCGTATCTCGAGCAGAAAAAGCGCATCCTGCGCCCGGCGAACTTCGCGCCGCAGTGCCCGGGCCGCGGCTGGGGCGAATATTCGGTGCGCGGCGGACCGATCTGCGTCATCAACCTGATGGGACGTTTCACGCTCGACGCGAACACGGATAATCCGTTTCTCGTCGTGGACGATATTCTCGACCAGACGCAGGCAAAGATTGTCCTGGTCGATATGCATGCCGAGGCCACGAGCGAAAAGCGCGCCATGGGCTTTTATCTCGACGGGCGCGTGACGGCCGTCTGGGGCACGCACACGCACGTGCAGACGTCCGACGCCGAGGTGCTGCCCGAGGGCACGGGCTACCTGACCGACCTCGGCATGACGGGCCCGGCCAACGCCGTGCTCGGCATTGCGCCGGAGCAGTCGATCGGCAAATTCCTCGGCGACCCGCCGCGGCGCTACGAGGCGGCGATGGGCGCGGCCAAGCTCGAGGGCGCGATCTTCGAGGTCGACAGCGACACCGGCCGCTGCCGCGACGTGCAGCTGGTGCGCCTGAGATGAGCGTGCGCATCCTGCACGCGGCGGATCTGCACCTCGATTCGCCGTTTGAGGCGCTGACCGGCGCGCAGGCGGCGCAGCGCCGCCGCGAGCAGCGCGACCTGCTACGCGCGCTGCCGGAGCTGGCAAGGGCGCACGGCGTCGAGATCATCCTGCTTGCCGGCGACCTGCTCGACAGCGGCAGCCCCTATCCCGAGACGGCCAAGGCGCTTGCCGAGACGCTTGCCGGCTGCGGGGCAGAGGTGTTTCTCGCGCCCGGCAACCACGACTATTACAGTGCGGGCGCGCCATATGCACGCCTGACGTTTCCCGAGAACGTACATATCTTCCGCTCGCCGCGGCTGGAGGCGGTCGAGCTGCCGGAGCTGGGGGTGCGCGTCTGGGGCGCGGCGTTTACCGACAGCCGCTGTCCCGCGCTGCTGCGGGGATTTTCCGTGCCGAAGGAGCCGGGGCTGCTGGACGTTTTGTGTATGCACGCGGAGGTGGGAAATCCCGCCTCGGCGTATAACCCCGTGTCGGCGGCGGACCTTGCGCACAGCGGGCTGGACTACGCCGCCTTCGGCCACACGCACCGCTTCGGCGGCGTGCAGCGCGCCGGGGGCACGGTGTATGCGTGGCCGGGCTGCATGGAAGGGCGCGGCTTTGACGAGACGGGGGAGAAAGGCGTGCTGCTCGTGGACGTTGCCGCGGGCGATGTGCAGGCGCGGTTTCTGCCCGTGCCCGGGCGGCGGTATGAGATTTTGCGCGTGGACGTCACGGACGCGGATCCCGTACAGGCGGTGTGTGCCGCGCTGCCGGAGGGGGCCGCGCGCAACATTTACCGCATCGTGCTCACTGGCGAGACCGACCGCGCGCCGAACCCCGCCGCACTGCGCGCGGCACTTGAGGGCCGGGCGTTCGCGGTGCAGCTGCGCGACGAGACGCGTGCGCGCCGGGATCTCTGGGCGCGCGCAGGCGAGGGCACGCTGCGCGGACAGTTTCTCGCGCAGCTCAAGCAAAAATACGACGCGGCGGACTCCGACTGCGACCGAGAGACGATCGTCATGGCCGCGCGCTGGGGGCTTGCGGCACTGGACCACGACGAGGAGGTGGTGACACTGTGATCATCCGGCATATGCAGGGCACGTTCGGTACGCTCGACGGCGAGCAGCTGCGGCTCGACACGGGCCTGAATATCATCTACGCGCCGAATGAGAGCGGTAAGAGCACATGGTGCGCCTTCCTGCGCGTCATGCTCTACGGGATCGACACGTCTCAGCGCGCGCGCGCCGGGTTCGTGCCCGACAAGCAGAAATATGCGCCCTGGAGCGGCAAGCCCATGGCGGGTGAGCTGGAGCTCGAGCAGGGCGGAAAACGCATCACGATCCGCCGCTGGACGGAGGCAAAGAGCGCGCCAATGCGTGGTTTTTCGGCGGTGTACACCGGTACGGACATCCCGGTGCCGGGGCTGACGGCGACGGACGCGGGCGAGCAGCTCACGGGCGTGTCGGCCGAGGTGTTCGCGCGCAGCGCGTTCATCGGGCAGGGCGGTCTCGTCGTGACGGGCACGCCGGAGTTGGAAAAGCGCATCTCCGCCATCGTGACCTCCGGCGAGGAGGCAAGCTCCTACACCGAGGCCGATGCGCAGCTGCGCGCATGGCTGCACCGGCGGCGCAGCGGGCAGCACGGCGCACTGCCGAAGCTGGAGGGCCGCATCTCAACGGTGGAGGAGCAGCTGCACCGGCTCGAGCGCAATGCGCAGGAGCAGGCGGCCTGCGCCGCCGAGCTGAAGCAGACGGACGCGGAGCTGCAAACGGTTACCGAGCAGATGAACGCCGCCCGGCAGCGGCAGCGCCGCGCGGCACTGAGCAGTATGGGCGAGGAAAAATCGAACCTGCGTACGCTGGAACAGACGCTCGAACAGGCGCGGCGGGACGCTGCAGCCAAACGCACCGCGCTCGAGCAGACGCACTTCGGCGTGCAGACGCCGGACGAGGCCGGCGAGATTGCCGAGCGCGACGCGCAGTGGGCAGAGTCCCTTGCCGACACGGCGGCGCACGGCGGCAAGCCGTTTTTCTGGGTCGCGGCGCTCGTGCTGGCCGCGCTGTGCGCCGTGCTGGGTTATCTTGTGGCGCAGCCGCTGTATTATGCGGCCATCGCGCTCGCGGTGCTGGCCATCGTGCTGCTGATCGCGGCGATGAACGGCAAAAAGCGCGCGCAACAGGCCGCCGCGGCGCTCGGGGAGCTCCTGCGCGGCTACGGTGCGCAGGACGCGGACGATATTTACGATCAGGCGGAGATACACCGGGCGGCTTACCGCGCGTGTGCGGCCGCCATGCGGGCCGAACAGGAAGCTGCCGCCGCGCTTGAGGACGCGCGCGAGCACCAGTGCGAGACGCACGAACGGCTGCTGCAAAGTCTGGACTTTGAGAGCGGCACGGGCGAGGCCGCCGCGCTCTACCAGCGCAAGTGCGCACTCGAGCGTGTGCGCACACGCCTGCGCACACAGCAGGCGCAGCTCACGGGGGCGGCGCTGGCCATCGGCGACCCGATGGCACTCGGCAGTGAGCGTGCGCAGCTGCTCGAACAGCGCGATGCGCTCGAGCGGCAATACGCGGCCATTGCCCTCGCGATCGAGACGCTCGGCCGGGCCGATGCGGAGCTGCAGAGCCGCTTTTCGCCGCAGCTGGCGCAAAAGGCGGCGGATTATATGGACTATCTCACCGATGGACGCTACGACGAGCTCGTGCTCGCGCGCGACCTGTCGGCCAAGGCGCGCAGTGCCGATGACCCGACGCCGCGCGACACGGCCTATCTCTCGGCCGGGACGGCGGACCTGCTGTACCTGTCCGTGCGTCTGGCGCTGTGCGAGCTGACGTGCCCGGCGGACGACCCGTGTCCGCTCGTGCTCGACGACACGCTCGTGAATTTTGACGATGCGCGCGCCAAACGCGCCATGGCGCTCTTTCGCGAGATCGCGCAGCACCGGCAGGTCATTCTCTTCACCTGCCACGAGCGCGACTGCCCCGCGCAGGGGTGAGAAAACGCCGGAAAGTTTACGGCCGGACGCGGTGTATGCCGTGTCCGGCTTTTGCCGTTGACAGGTGGGGCAAATCGCGTTATACTGACGGCGTTTTGCGTTTTCCGGCAAAAACTTTATGGAGAGGGGATCCCAATGGAAAAGCTCTTTCACCTGAAAGAAAACCACACCACCGCACGCACCGAGATCGTCGCCGGACTGACGACGTTCATGACCATGGCGTACATCATCGCGCTCAACCCGAACCTGCTGACCGGCTTTGGCGCCGAGGGCGGCTCGCAGCTCTGGAACGGCGTGTTCCTTGCAACCTGCATTGCCTCCGCCGTCGGCACGCTCGTCATGGCGTTCGCGGCCAACAAGCCCTTTGCCATGGCGCCCGGCATGGGCCTCAACAGCTTCTTCGCCGTTGTCGTGGCCAACATCGTGAGCCTGACCGGCATGAGCTACCTGCAGTCGTTCCAGACGGCGCTGTGCGTCATCCTCATCGAGGGCATTGTGTTCATCATTCTCTCGGTGCTCAAGGTGCGCGAGAAGATCGTCGAGGCCATCCCGCTCGGCATCCGGCTTGGCATCGCGCCGGCCATCGGCCTCATGCTGCTCAACATCGGCATCGGCTCCAACGCCGGTGTGTACTCGAGCGACGGCGGACCGTTTTACGTCATGCGCGATTTCTTCGGTGCGCTCACGCCCAGCCTTGCCAAGGCCAACATGGGTGACGGCTACCCGCAGATGGTGCTCACGGTCGTGACCATGTTCGTCGGCCTGTTTCTGATCGTGCTCTTTGCGCACAAGAAGATCAAGGGCTCCGTGCTGCTGGGTATGCTGTGCGCGTCCGGCATCTACTGGGCGGGCGAGGCCATTTTCCTGCACACGAACCCGTTCGCGTCGCTCAAGGGCGCGTCGTTTGTGCCCGCGTTCGGCGACATGACCGCGACGACCCTGTTCAAGTTTGACTTTGCCGCCCTCGGCGAGATCGGCTGGTTCACGGTCGTGACGCTCGTCATCACATTCTGCATCATTGATATGTTCGACACCATCGGTACCCTCGTCGGCACGGCGAGCCGCGCCGGCATGGTCGACAAGGACGGCAATATGCCGCGTATGCGCGAGGCGCTGCTGGCCGATGCCGTCGGCACCGTCGCGGGTGCGTGCACCGGCACGTCCACCGTCACGACGTTCGTCGAGTCCGCTTCCGGTGTTGAGGCCGGCGGCCGCACGGGCCTGACCGCGCTGACGACCGGCGTGCTCTTCCTTGTGAGTATGTTCCTCGCGCCCATCGCCGCCATCATCCCCGCCGCCGCGACGAGCTCCGCGCTCATCTACGTCGGCCTGCTGATGCTCGGCGGTCTGAAGAAGATCGACTTTGA
The DNA here is from genome assembly GCA_048217285.1 of Oscillospiraceae bacterium. Classification (GTDB taxonomy): domain Bacteria; phylum Bacillota; class Clostridia; order Oscillospirales; family Oscillospiraceae; genus CAG-103. Next base: position 34,211 of record DBFWVW010000070.1, on the reverse strand, counting down.
CGATATTTATCAGAGCCTGCCGGTGGCGATCATGCTCATCTCCATGCCGATCTCCGGCTCCATCGGCCACGGCATCGGCCTGGGCCTGATCAGCTACTCCGTGCTCAAGCTCTGCACGGGCAAGGGCAAGGAGGTCTCCGTGCTGACGTATGTCATCTCGCTGCTCTTCCTTGTGAAGTTCTTCCTCATCGCCTGAGCGCGAGCGTTTGTTGTCCGCATTGCCGGGCGCGTCCATAGGGACGCGCCCGGCTTTTTCGTTTTGCCGCGCTGCCTTACGAAGATGTAAGCCAGCTGTAAGCCAAAACGATGGCAATGTGATGCCGTCCGGGGCTATACTGATGCCAGAAACCGGGGCGGGAGCGCCCCGATGGGAGGCAAGGATCATGAATCTTCTGAGCAGTATCCGGCTGGCGGTCTATGCGTTTCCGCTCATCGCGGCGCTGGTGGCCGTGCCGTTTTTCTACCGGCAGATGCGTGCGCGCTGCTTGAATTGGGTGCGCACTGTGTTCGGCGGTCTGTTTTTGTTTTACGTGCTGTGCGTGCTGGCGCTCGTGTTCTTCCCGCTGCCGGACGCGGCGCAGGCGGCAAAGCTGAGCACGCACAGGATCCAGCTCGTGCCGTTTCAGTTCGTGGCCGATTTTCTGCGCGAGACGCCGCTTGTGCTCTCCGATGCGCGCACCTATCTGCCGGCGCTGCTGGACCGCACGGTGTTGCAGGTCGTGTGCAACATCCTGATGCTGCTGCCGTTTGGTATGTATCTGCGCTATGTCTGCGGGCTGGACCTTGGCCGCGTTGCGCTCGCTTCGCTCGCTTTTTCGGCGTTTATTGAGCTGGGGCAGCTCACGGGGCTGTTTTTCGTGTTCCGCGGCTCGTACCGCCTGTGCGATGTGGATGACCTGATGCTCAACACGCTCGGCGGTCTGCTCGGCGGCGAGCTGGTGCACGCGCTGGAGGCGTATCTGCCGCCGATCGACGCGTTCGACCGCTTCCCGGGCAGCGCGCTGGCAATGCAGCGGCTGGGCTGAAGCATCTGCACGCAAAAAAACGGCATGGCGTCGGCCATGCCGTTTTTCGCTGCCGGTGGCATTATGCGTCCTCCGTGCCGCCGTCAATCTCGTCGCGGCCGCGGAAGAGCAGGGAAATGCACCAGATCGCGGCCAGCCCCACAAGCGTGTAGATCACACGAGCGACCATGGAGGCCTGCCCACCGCAGATCCATGCCACAAGATCGAACCGGAACAGACCGATGCTGCCCCAGTTGAGTCCGCCGACGATCGCGAGGATCAGCGCGATGCGGTCGATCACCTGCATATGCTTCCATCTCCTTTGCTGTGTACTCCCGGTCAGTATGCCCGGCGCGCGAAAAAAGATTCCGCCGCCGACAAAACTAGTGCTGTTCCGGCACCGTTCGCTCTTTACATTTTCCGCGCCCGGCGATACAATACCATTACAGCTTATCCAATTGACTTTCGCAGTTTGGAAGCCACGGCTCATATCTTTATCCCACGACCCTGTTTTTGGCGGACTGCAAGCAGTCCGCCCTCTTTTTTTCTGCGCGCGCCCGATTTCGCCGCGTTTTGCGCAATATGTGGATTATTTTTGTGTTGTAAAACACAAGATATGGAGGGTGTGCTATGCAGTTTTCCAACCATCGCAGCCGCGCGGCCCGCGGCAGCATCGTGTATCTGGCGGTGGACGCGATCGCGCCGAGCGCGGTCCAGCCGCGGCAGAATTTTTCCCCGGCGCAGCTCGAGGAGCTCTCGCGCAGCATTGCCGAGTACGGCGTGCTCAGCCCGTTGACCGTGCGGCCGCGGCAGGGCGGGTATGAGCTCGTGGCCGGCGAGCGCCGCCTGCGCGCCGCGCGCATGGCGGGCCTGAGCGAGGTGCCGTGCATCATCATGGAGCTGGATCTTGAGGAGGCGAGCTTCATCGCGCTGGTGGAAAATCTTCAGCGCAACGACCTCGATTTTCTCGAGGAGGCGCGCGGCATCGCGCAGCTCATCCGGCTCTTCGGCCTGAGCCAGGAGGAGTGCGCGCGGCGGCTGGGCAAGTCGCAGTCGGCCGTGGCGAACAAGCTCCGTCTGTTGCGTCTGCCGGAGGATGTGCTCAACGCCATGCGCAATGCCGGGCTCACTGAGCGGCACGGCCGCGCGCTGCTGCGTCTTGAGACACCGCAGGAGCAGCGCGAGGCGCTGGCCTACATCCTCAGCCGTGACCTGAACGTCGCCGCGACGGATGCCTACATCGAGCGCCTGCTCGAGGCCAAGACCGCGCCCGAGAGCGAACCGCAAAAGACGTTTATCCTCAAGGACGTGCGCGTGTTTCTCAACACGATCTCGCACAGTCTCGACCTCATGAAGCAGGGCGGCATCGACGCCGGTATGCACCGGCAGGAGACGGATGAGGCGCTCATTCTGACGATTAACATCCCCAAGGCGCGGCGCAGAGAGCCGGCGCCGCAGCAAAAAGAGCCCGTGCCGGTCGGGTAAAAAAATCGTGCGCAGCGCTTGACAGCGGCGCGGCGGCTTCCTATACTCTAACATAAAGAAGGGGCCGCCCGGCAGGGCGGGCAAAGGAGGCCACTGCATGAAAACGCTGATTCTGTTCGCCTCGCGCTACGGCGCGACGGAGGAGATCGCCTATATGCTCAAGAGCGCCGTCGGCGGCGATGTGACGGTGCGCAACATCCGCGAGCGCGGCATCACGCTCGACGGATATGACACGGTCATCATCGGCAGCTGTGTGTATCTGTTCAAACTCAATAAGCACATCAAGCACTTCCTGCGCCGGAACGAGAAGACGCTCATGGGAAAGAAGCTCGGCCTGTACCTGTGCTGTTATACCGCACCCGGCACCGAGGGGTATCTGGAGCACTTCTTCTCCCAGGAACTGCTCGCGCACGCGGCCGCGAAGGACATCCTCGGCGGCAAGATGCAGTACGAGAAGATGAGCTACGCATATAAGCAGCTTTTCGGCGCACTGATGACATCGCCGCAGTACCGCGCGCAGTATGCCGAGCCGAAACTCGACATCGCGCGCATCGACGCGTTCGCTGCAGCCATGCGCGGCTGAGCCCGGCAGCAAAAAACCACCCGCATCCGAACCGGATGCGGGTGGTTTGCCGTTTCTGGGTTTTAGTACGTGGTCACGCCGGTGAAGGCGAGCTCGGCGTTGCCGGTCAGGCGCACGCCGTCGTCGTCATAGGTGACGATCAGGTCGCCGCCGCTGACCTTGACGGTGATGGCCTCGCCCTTCGGGCACAGGCCGTTTTCCGTGGCGGCCACCACAGCTGCGCACGCACCCGTGCCGCAGGCGCGGGTCTCGCCGTTGCCACGCTCCCAGACGCGCATCTTGATCGTCGTGCGGTTGACGACATGGATAAACTCCGTGTTCGTGCGCGCGGGAAAAATGTCCGCGTGCTCAAACTGAGGGCCGAGGTGCGCGACGTCTACTTCATCCACGCGGTCGGCAAAGACGACGCAGTGCGGGTTGCCCATCGACAGGCACGTGATGCGGTACTCCCCGCCGGCGATGGTCACCGGCCGGTCGATCACGCGATCGCCCTCGAGCGTCACGGGCACATTGGCGGGTTCAAACGCGGGCTTGCCCATATCGACCGTCACGAGGCCGGCCGTGCCGAAGCGCGTATACAGGTGCAGCCGGTGCACGCGGCCACCGGCCTCGATCGTCAGATCGTCGCGCGGCACGATGCCGTTGTCATACAGGTACTTGGCCACGCAGCGGATGGCGTTGCCGCCCATACCGCCGGCGCTGCCGTCGCGGTTGAAGACGCGCATTTTCGCGTCGGCCACGTCGCTGTGCTCGATGAGCACGATGCCGTAGCCGCCGATGCCGCGGTGACGCGAGCAGAGTGGGATGCACAGCGACTCGGGGCAGGTGATGTGCCCGTCAAAGTTTTCGACGTAGATATAGTCGTCGCCGGTGGCCTGCATTTTCGCAAACTTCAGGCTCTGGCGCTCGGTGCGCATATGGTTGATGTCCACAAGCTCGGTGTTGCGCTCGTTGTAGCGGCTGGCGATGATGTCTGCCAAGGCATTTGCCGTGTCGAGCGAGGTGAAGCACGGGATGCCGAGCTGCAGCGCGCGGCGGTGCAGGGCGATGTAGTCGTCCGTGGTTGCGTCCTTGAGCGCGCCGGTGTAGACGATGTAGTCGATGCAGCCGCTCTCGAGCAGGGCGAAGGCGTGGTCGCTCTCGCGGATGCCGTCCACGGTCACGACGTCGATGCCGAGCCGCGCGATGGCGGCGGCGGTCTCCTCGGTCGCGTAGAGGGCGAAGTGCAGGTCGTCGAGCTTCTTGGCCAGCGACACGATCTCGCCGAGGTCGTGCGTGTCCACGCTCACGAACACGCCGTGGCGGCCGTCCGGATGCTGGCCGACGACCATGCCGGCCGAGGTCAGGCCCTTGAACAGCGCCTCCTGCATCGTCTTGCCGAGGCCAAGCACCTCGCCCGTGGACTTCATCTCGGGGCCGAGGTAGGCGTTGACATCGCCGAGCTTTTCAAACGAGAACACCGGCACCTTGACCGCGTAATACGGCGGGATCGGGTGCAGGCCGGTGCCGTAGCCGAGACTCCGCAGCGGCGCGCCGAGCATGACGCGCGAGGCCACGTCCACCATCGGTACGCCCGTGACCTTGCTGATATACGGCACGGTGCGCGAGGCGCGGGGGTTGACCTCAATGACGTAGAGCTCGTTTTCCCAGATGAGGTACTGGATGTTCACAAGCCCCTTCGTGCCGAGCGCGAGGGCGAGTTTGCGCGAGCTGTCGACGATCTTTTCCGTCATCATGTCGTTGAGGTTGTACGGCGGGTAGACGGCAATGGAGTCGCCGCTGTGCACGCCGGCGCGCTCGATGTGTTCCATGATGCCGGGGATGAGCACGTCCGTACCGTCGGAGATGACGTCCACCTCCAGCTCCGTGCCCATCATGTACTTGTCCACGAGCACGGGGTTGTCGATGCCCTGCGCGAGGATGCGCTGCATATAGGTCGTGACCTCGGCGTCGTCGTGCACGATCTTCATGTTCTGGCCGCCGATGACATACGACGGGCGCAGCAGCACGGGGTAGCCGAGCGTCTGCGCGGCGTGCAGGGCCTCCGGCAGCGTCTGCACGCCCATGCCCTTCGGGCGCGAGATGTGGAAGCGCTCGAGCAGCTCATCAAAGCGCTCGCGGTCCTCGGCGATGTCGATGCCCTCGGCCGATGTGCCGAGGATGCGGATGCCGTGGCGGTCGAGCGTTTGCGTGAGCGCGATGGCGGTCTGGCCGCCGAAGGCGACCACGACGCCGACGGGCTGCTCCACGTCGATGATCTGCAGGACGTCCTCGGCCGTGAGCGGCTCAAAATACAGCCGGTCGGCGGTGTCATAGTCCGTGGAGACGGTCTCGGGGTTGTTGTTGACGATGACGACGTCATAGCCCATGGCCTTGAGCGTCCACACGCAGTGGACGGATGAATAGTCAAACTCGATGCCCTGACCGATGCGGATCGGCCCGGAGCCGAGCACCATGACGACGGGCTTGCCGCTGCGCGGGAAGGTGCGTGCCTCGCAGCGCGCGTCCGCGCTGGCGTAGAAATACGGCGTCTGCGCGTCGAATTCGGCCGCGCAGGTGTCGACCATCTTGTAGCTTGCGCGGAAGGCGGGCAGCGTCTCGCTGCCGGACAGGCGGCGCAGCGCCGCGTCCGGATAGCCGAGGTACTTGCCGCGCTGATAGCTTTCCGGCGTCAGACCGTTTTGGATGCTGGCCTCATAGTCCACGAGGTTCTGCAGCCGGGACAAAAACCAGCGGTCGATGCGGGTGATGTCGTGGATCTCGTCGATGGACACGCCGCTGCACAGCGCCTCAAAGACGATGAACAGGCGGTGGTCGTCGCAGTCGGCGAGCCGGTCGCGCACCGGGCGGTCGGACAGGGGCTTGGCGTGCAGTGTGTCGAGATGAATTTCGGCACCGCGCACGGCCTTGAGCAGCGCGCTCTCGAAGTTCGTGCCGATGGCCATGACCTCGCCGGTGGCCTTCATCTGTGTGCCGAGGCGGCGGGATGCGCCGACAAACTTGTCAAACGGCCACTTGGGGAATTTGACGACGACGTAGTCCAGCGCGGGCTCGAAGCAGGCGCAGGTCTTGCCGGTGATATCGTTTTGGATCTCATCGAGCGTGTAGCCGAGGGCGATTTTCGTCGTGATCTTCGCGATCGGGTAGCCGGTCGCCTTCGACGCGAGCGCCGACGAGCGCGACACACGGGGGTTGACCTCGATGACGGCGTACTCAAAGCTGTCGGGGTTGAGCGCGAACTGGCAGTTGCAGCCGCCGACGATGTCGAGCGTGGAAATGATGTTCAGCGCTGCGCTGCGCAGCATCTGAAACTCCTTGTCCGAGAGCGTCAGCGCCGGGGCGACAACGATGCTGTCACCGGTGTGCACGCCGACGGGGTCGAAGTTTTCCATGCTGCACACGGCGATGACGTTGCCGACGCCGTCGCGCATGGTCTCAAACTCGATCTCTTTCCAGCCGTAGATATAGCGCTCGACGAGGATCTGCGTGATCGGGGATGCATCGAGCCCCGTCTGTGCGACGAGGCCGAGCTCCTCGGGGCTGTAGGCCACGCCGCCGCCCGCGCCGCCGAGCGTGAACGCCGGGCGGATGATGACGGGGTAGCCGATTGTGTCGGCCACGGCGAGCGCTTCGGCCACAGTGTTCGCGATGCCGGAGGGGATGGTCGGCTCGCCGATGGCGGCCATGGTCTCCTTAAAGAGCTCGCGGTCCTCTGCCTTGTCGATGGCGGCAGCGTTCGTGCCGATGAGGCGGACATTGCGCTGCTGCAAAAAGCCCTCCTTGTCAAGCTCCATCGCCAGCGTCAGGCCCGTCTGGCCGCCGAGACCGGCGAGGAGACTGTCGGGCTGCTCCTTTTCGATGATGCGCTTGACGGAGGTCAGCGTCAGCGGTTCGAGATAAATCTCGTCTGCGAGCGCCTTGTCGGTCATGATCGTCGCGGGGTTGGAGTTGACGAGCACGACGTTGACGCCCGCGTCGTGCAGCACACGGCACGCCTGCGCGCCGGCATAGTCAAACTCCGCCGCCTGACCGATCACGATCGGGCCGGAGCCGATGACCATGACTTTGCGGATGCTGGTATCAATCGGCATGGTGTGCACCTCCCATCAGGTCACAGAATCGGTCAAAGAGAAAGGCCGTGTCGTGCGGGCCCGAGCACGCCTCGGGGTGAAACTGCACGGAAAAGGCCTGCAGGTCAGGGTAGTCCACGCCCTCGCACGTGCCGTCGTTGGCGTTGACGTAGCGGATGACGCCGGTTCGGACGCTTTCCGGCACGACGGCGTAGCCGTGGTTCTGGCTGGTGAGGAATGTGCGCGTGCCGCACACGTCGCGCACCGGCTGATTGACGCCGCGGTGGCCGTACTTGAGCTTGACGGTGCTGCCGCCCTGCGCCAGCGCCATGAGCTGATGGCCGAGGCAGATGCCGAACATCGGGATGCGGCCGAAGAGCTTTGCAATCTCGGCGATCTGGGCGGCGTTGTCCGTCGGGTCGCCGGGGCCGTTGGAGAGCATGACGCCGTCGTACCCGGCGGCGAGGATATCCTCCGCCCGCGCCGAGCAGGGCAGCACCGTCACGGCGCAGCCGCGCTTACAAAGTTCGCGCGCGATGTTGCGCTTGGCGCCGTAGTCAATGAGCGCCACGCGGTGCAGCACGTCCCCCTCCGGCTGAAGGGTGTAGGCATCCGGCGTTGTCACCTGCGGCACGGGGTCCGTGATGCGGTAGGCGCGCAGGGGCGTGAGATCGTCCGGCACCGCGTCGCAGATGGCGGCGTTCATGGTGCCGGCCTCGCGCAGGATGCGCGTGACGGCGCGCGTATCGATGCCGGCGATGCCGGGGATATTGTTGGCCTTTAAAAATGCGTCGAGCGTTTCCTTGCAGCGGAAGTTCGACGGTGTGGTGCACTGCTCGCGCACGACATAGCCGCGCACGCAGCATTTGCCCTCAAAATCGGCCGGGATGATGCCGTAGTTGCCGATGAGCGGGAACGTCTGCAGCACGATCTGGCCGCAGTAGCTCGGGTCTGTGAGTGTTTCGATGTAGCCGTTCATGCCGGTGGTGAACACCAGCTCGCCGATCGTATCGCACGGTGCGCCGAAAGCGAGGCCCGCAAAGACCTCGCCGTTTTCGAGTACAAGATAGCGCTTCATAGCTCGATCTCCGCAAGCGTCGCCGCCATGACGGCCTTGATGGTGTGCATACGGTTTTCTGCCTCCTGGAACACGACTGACTGCGCGCTTTCAAACACGTCGTCCGTGACCTCCATGGCTTCGCGGCCGAAGCGCGTGCACATCTCGTTGCCGATGGCCGTCTTTTTGTCGTGGTAGGCCGGTAGGCAGTGCATGAAGATGGCGTTGGGGTCTGCCTTAGCCATGAGCGCCGCGTTGACCTGATACGGTGCGAGCGCGGCAATGCGCTCGGCCCAGACGGCCTCGGGCTCGCCCATGGAGACCCAGATGTCGGTATAGATCACGTTCGCACCCTGCACGGCCGCGGCGGGGTCGGAGATGAAGTCGAGCTTCGCGCCCGTCTGCGCGGCAATGGCCTCGCAGACGGCGACGAGCTGCGCATCGGGGAAGAATCCTTCTGGCGCGCAGGCCGTGAAGTGCATACCCATCTTCGCGCAGCCGACCATGAGGGAGTTGCCCATGTTGAAGCGCGCGTCGCCCATGTAGACGAGGTGGATGTTCTCCAGTGAGCCGAAGTGCTCCCGGATGGTCAGAAAGTCCGCGAGGATCTGCGTCGGGTGGAATTCATCCGTCAGGCCGTTCCAGACCGGGACGGAGGCGTACTGCGCCAGCTCCTCGACGATGCACTGGCCGAAGCCGCGGTATTCGATACCGTCGAACATACCCGAGAGCACGCGCGCCGTGTCGGCGATGCTCTCCTTCTTGCCGATCTGTGAGCCGGTGGAGTCGAGATACGTGCTGCCCATGCCCAGATCGTGCGCCGCGACCTCGAAGCTGCTGCGCGTGCGCGTGCTCGTCTTTTCAAAGATGAGCGCGACGTTCTTGCCCTCGCACAGACGGTGCGGGATGCCGGCTTTTTTTTCGGCTTTCAGCTTCGCGGCGAGCCGGAGCAGGTAGTCGATCTGCTCGGGCGTGTAGTCGAGCAGCTTGAGAAAATCGTTGCCTTTGAGATTCATGTCGGTGGTCCTCCTTATTCTCCGGCGCAGACGTCTTTGAGCACGCTGACCGCCTGCTCGAGCTGCGCCATGGGAATGTTGAGCGCCGGCAGCAGGCGCACCTTGTTCTTTGCTGAGATGACGAGCACGCCGCGCTCCATGCACGCGGCGATGATGTCCTTGACCGGGCGCTCGGTCTCCACGCCGAGCATCAGGCCCAGGCCCGTGACGCTCTTGACGCCCTTTGCGCCGGTGAGGGAGCTGACGATGAAATCGGACTTTTCCTGCACGGACTGCAGCAGCGGGCCGTCGAGCCGGCGCAGAATGCTCAGCGCGCCGGCGCAGCAGACCGGGTTGCCGCCGAAGGTGGAGCCGTGGCTGCCGGGCGTGAGCACGTCCTGCACCTTCTCGCCGAGCAGCGTCGCGCCCAGCGGCAGGCCGCCGCCGAGACCCTTGGCCGTGGAGACGATGTCCGGCGTGATGCCATAGTGCATATAGCCGTAGAGCTTGCCGCTGCGGCCGTTGCCGATCTGCACCTCGTCGCAGATGAGCAGGATGTCCTGCTCATCTGCGAGTTCGGCCGCGCCCTTAACAAAGGCCTGCGTCAGCGGGATGACGCCGCCCTCGCCCTGCACGACCTCCATCATAATGGCGGCGCACTTGTGCGCGGCGACCTGTGCCTTGAGATCGGCGAGGTTGTTTGCCTCGGCGTAGGCAAAGCCCTCCGTCAGCGGCAGAAAGTCGTGGTGGAACACGTCCTGCCCGGTTGCGGCGAGCGTCGTGATCGTGCGGCCGTGGAAGCTGTTTTTGAGCGTGATGATGGTGCTGTACTCCGGACCCTTATGGTCGGCGGCATACTTGCGCGCGGCCTTGATGGCGCACTCGTTGGCCTCCGCGCCGGAGTTGGAGAAAAACACTTTCTTCATGCCGGTCTTTTCGCACAGCAGCTGCGCCAGCTGCGCGTCGGGCGCGGTGTAGTACAGGTTCGAGGCGTGCTGCACGGTGCACAACTGCTCGGTCACGGCGCGGATCCACGCGGGGTCGGCGATGCCGAAGCTGTTGACGGCGATGCCCGTCGCCATGTCGATATAGACTTTGCCGTTCTCGTCCCAGACGAGCGAGCCCTTGCCGCGCGCGATCGTCATGGGGAAGCGGGCGTAGGTGTTGGCAATATAGGTGCTGTCAAGTTGCGGGATATTCATCTGATTTTCCTCCTTGTCCGGCAACGAACATGGTGCCGATGCCTTCGTTTGTCAGCATTTCGATCAGGATGGCGTGCGGCACGCGGCCGTCGATGATAAAGACGCGGTGCACGCCCCAGCGGATGGCGTCGATGCAGCAGGTCACCTTCGGCAGCATGCCGCCGTTGATGACGCCGGACTCGATGAGCTGCAGCGCGTCCGCCGTGTGGATGACGGGGATGAGCGTGGCGGGATCGTCCTTGTTGCGCAGGATGCCGCTGATGTCGGTCATGGCGATCAGGCTCTCGGCCCCCAGCTCGCCCGCGATGCGCGCGGCCGCCGTGTCGGCGTTGATGTTGTAGACATGACCCTGCGTGTCGCACCCGACGGTAGACACGACGGGGATGTAGCCCTTGTCGATCACGTCGAGGATGGGGCGGACGTCGACCTTTGTGATCTCGCCCACGTAGCCGAGGCGCTCATCACGCACGCGCGCCTGGATCATCTGCCCGTCGATGCCGGACAGGCCGATCGCCCGGCCGCCCTTGTGGCCGATGAGGTTGACGAGCGTCTTGTTGATCTTCCCGGCGAGGACCATCTGCACGACGTCCGCCGTCTCGGAGTCGGTGACGCGCAGACCGTCAACGAATTGCGTCTGCTTGCCGAGCTTTTCGAGCGTTTCCGTGATCTCTGGCCCGCCGCCGTGCACGAGCACGACCTTCACGCCGATGAGCGACAGCAGCACGATGTCGCGCATGACGGAGTCTTTGAGCTTGTCGCTGATCATGGCGTTGCCGCCGTATTTGATGACGACGATCTTGCCGCTGTATTCCTGTATGTAGGGCAGCGCGTGGACCAGCACCTTTGCGCGCTGCGGATTCGTGATATCCATGGTGGTGTGCCTCCGTGTTCAGGTGCGGTAGTCGCCGTTGATCTTTACGTAGTCATATGTCAGGTCGCAGCCCCAGGCCGTGGCGCCCTCGTCGCCGGACTTGAGGTCGACGAGGATCTCGATCTCCTTTTCGAGCAGGACTTTTTTGGCTTCCTCCTCAGAAAACGGGATGCCCGCGCCGTCGACGCACACGCTGACCGTGCCGGCCGCCGAGCGGAAGGCCACATCGACCTTGTGCACATCCACGGGAGCGCCGCTGTAGCCGATGGCGCACAGCACGCGGCCCCAGTTGGCGTCCGCGCCGAACATGGCGGCCTTGACGAGCGACGAGCAGATGATGCTCTTGGCGACGACCTTGGCGGTGCCGTGATCTTCAGCGCCGGTGACGCAGCACTCGAGCAGGCGCGTCGCGCCCTCGCCGTCGCCCGCGATCTGGCGGCAGAGCCAGACGGTCACGCTGTTGAGCGCGCTGCAAAAGGCGGTGAAGTCCGCGCCGGGCGCGGTGATCTCCGCGTTGCCCGCCAGACCGTTTGCCAGTACGGCGACCATGTCGTTCGTGGACGTGTCGCCGTCAACGCTGACCATGTTGAACGTGTCCTGCACGTCGCCGGAGAGGGCAGCCTGCAGCATGGCGGGGCTGATGGCGCAGTCCGTCGTGAGAAAGACAAGCATGGTCGCGAGGTTCGGATGGATCATGCCGGAGCCTTTGGCAATGCCGCCGATCGTGCAGGCCTTGCCGCCGGCGGTGAACTGCACGGCGATCTCCTTGCGGTGCGTGTCGGTGGTCATGATGCCCTCGGCTGCCTGGTCGGAGTGGTCGCCGAGCGCGGCGGCGAGCTGCGGCAGGCCATGGCGGATGGGCGCGAGGTCGAGCGGCTGGCCGATCACGCCCGTGGACGCGACGATGACGTCCTGCGGCGCGATGTGCAGCTCCGCCGCCGTGAGCGCGCTCATCTCCTCGGCGACGGCGACACCGTCGGCATTGCAGGTGTTGGCGTTGCCGCTGTTGCAGATCACGGCCTGGGCTTTGCCGTCGGCCAGATGCGCCTTCGTTACGGTCAGGGGCGCACCCTTGACGAGGTTGGAGGTATAGACCGCCGCGGCGCTGGCCGGGACGGTGCTGTAAATGAGCGCGAGGTCGCGCTTGGACTGATTTTTGCGGATGCCGCAGTGAATGCCTGCGGCGGAAAAACCCTGTGCGGCGCACACGCCGCCGGTGACTTGTTTCATCGTTCGTTCCTCCTTACAGATCGAGGCCGAAGCCTTTTTCCTTGCCCATGACGAGGTTCAGGCACTCAAGCGCGGCGCCGGATGCGCCTTTGCCGAGGTTGTCGAACACGGACGTGAGCAGGATGCGCTCCGCATTGCCGGAGACGGACACATACATGCTATCTTTGCCGGACATGGCGGCGGCGGACAAAAAGCCGTCATCACACGCGGGGTCATGATACTGCACGACGGGGCCGGTGTACTTCGCGGCGTAGGCGGCCTTGATGTCCTCCGCCGTTTTGCCGGGGCAGAGCTGGGAGGCGAAGAGTGCGACGCTCGTCTCCATGCCGCTGTAGAAATTCGCGACGATCGGCGCGAACACCGGCGCGTGCGTCAAGCCCGGGATCGCGCACATCTCGCGCAGGTGCTTGTGCTGCTGGGTGAGGCCGTACTGCCGGGGTGCGACGTACAGGGGATCGAGCGCATCGGCTTCGTACTCGGCGATCATCTTCTTGCCGCCGCCGCTGTAGCCCGTGAGCGAGTAGCACGTCAGCAGTGCGTCCGGCGGCAGGATGCCCGCCTCGACGAGCGGGTAGACCAGCACGATGAAGCCGCTGGCGTGGCAGCCCGGCACCGCGATGCGCTTGGCGGTTTTGATCGCGGCCTCGCGCTCGGGCGACAGCTCCGGGAAGCCATACGTCCAGCCGGGGGCCGTGCGGTGCGCGGTCGAGGTGTCGAGCACGACCGTGTCCGGATTTTCGACCAGATCCGCCGCCGTGATGGCCGCCGCGTCCGGCAGGCACAAAAACGCGATGTCCGCGCGGTTGAGCAGCTCGCGCTGCGCCTCGATATCGTGGTGCAGCTCGGGCGGCAGGGTCAGCAGCTCGATGTCGCTGCGCTGCGCCAGCCGGTCATAAATGCGCAGGCCGGCTGTACCGGAACTGCCGTCGATGAAAATGGTCGTTTTTTCGTTATGCATATCTCGTCCCTCACAAGCGGATAAAAATCCATTTATATAAGGCCAATATACTACCGAGCGAATAAATATGCAATACATTCATGAAAATTCCGAAGCGATTTGTGAAATTTGAAAAAACAGGCCCCGTGGGCGGAAAATGCCTTGTGCAGCATGTACATACTTGCCCGTGCAAAATTGGGACATTTGCCGGATGACGCGGGTAAAAACAGCCGCCCGGCCGTTTTTGCAGCGGGCCGGGCGGTGGATATATGCATTAAATTTGAAATTCTTTGCTGTATTCGGCGTAATACTGGTCAAAGCTGTGCGAGTGCATGGCCATGACGCTGTTGATATACTCATGCGTGTCAAACGAGTCGGACTCGAGCTCGATCATGGCAACGGCGATGTTCGAGCAGTGGTCGGACACGCGCTCGCAGTTGGTGAGCAGGTCGTTGAATGCGAAGCCGTGGTTGAGCGTGCACTCGCCGGACTGCAGGCGGTCGATGTGGTGCAGCTTCATCTCGTCGCAGAGGTTGTCGATGAGCTCCTCGAGCGGCTCGACGCGGTAGGCGGCGGCGACGTCGTTTTCGAGGAAGGCGGTGATCGTGATCTCGAGAATGCGGGTCACGGCCGAGAGCATGACCTTCAGCTCGCGCGAGCCGGTGGGAGAAAAGACGATCTTCTTCGTATAGAGCTCCTGTGCCGTCTCGCCGATGTTGAGCGAGTGGTCGCTGATGCGCTCAAGGTCACTGATCGTGTGCAGGTACTTCGACACATCGGCGGTCTGGCGCGGGGTGAGTTCTTTGCTTGTGATCTTGATGAGGTAGGTGCCGAGCTTGTCCTCATAGTGGTCGATGGCCTCCTCGTCGGCCTGCAGGGCGGCGAACTGCTCGTCGTTGAATTTATCCAGCAGGGCGAAGGCGGACAGGATGTTGCTTTGCGCCTGGCGGGCCATGGAGTCGATGGTCAGGCGGCTCTGCTCGATGGCCAGCGCCGGGTGCGCGAGGAAGCGCTCCTCGAGCCGGTCGATGTCGGCGAGCGCGCCGGTGGACGCTTTGTCCGGGAACAGGAACGTGACGAGCTTTTCCAGCAGGGGGATCATCGGCGTGAGCAGCAGCACGGTCACAAAGCGGAAGATCGTGTTGAGCAGCGCGATGGTCACGGTGGTCATGGTCATATCCAGGAACGGGAAGTGCACGGCGGCGTTGACCGCGTAGAACACGACGCCCCAGACCAGCGCACCGATCACGTCGATGAGCAGGTAGACATAGGCGGTGCGCTTGCCCTTGACGCTCGCGCCGAGCGAGGACAGCAACACCGGCACGGCCGCGCCGATGGCGATGCCGAGCGTGATGGGGAAGGCCACGGAGAACGTGATCGTACCCGTGATGGCCAGCGCCTGCAGGATGCCGACGGCGGCCGAGGCGCTTTGCAGGATGCAGGTAAAGAGCGTGCCGACGAGCGCACCGAGCAGGGGATTGGAAAAGCGGGTGAGCAGCTGGATAAACGCGGCGCTGTCTTTGAGCGGGGACACGGCACCGCTCATGGCGGACATTCCGTACATGAGCACGGCGAAGCCGAGCAGAATGTCGCCGATGTGGTGCTTGGCCAGGTCTTTGCAGAACATACGCAGGGCGATACCGATCACGGCGACAATGCCCGTGAGCGTCGCGGTGCTCAGCAGCGACACCCAGCCGGAGCCGCTGATGTCCGACAGGCAGAGGATCCAGCCCGTGATGCTCGTGCCGAGGATAGAGCCGAGCACGATGCCGATGGCCTGACGCACCTGCATCATGCCGGAGTTGACGAAGCCGACGACCATGACGGACGTGGCCGAGGACGACTGGATCACGGCGGTGACGCCCGTGCCGAGCAGGACGCCCTTGAGCGGGGTGCTCGTGAGTTTATAAAGGATGATCTCGAGCTTGTTGCCGGCTACCTTTTTCAGCCCGTCGCCCATGAGCGTCATGCCGAACAGGAACAGGGCCACGCCGCCAAGCAGAGAGATCACATTGTTGATCCCCAAAACGCTTCACGCTCCCTCTGTGATATTTTTGCGCTTACCTCTCACTATATCAGAAAGCGGTGCAAAGATAAATGCCGGAATTGCACTTGTGCGTGACGAAATTTGACGAAAAAACAGGGCGCTTTTTGTGCAGAATATGACTTTTTCCACAAACACGGCGGCCGTCGCAATCTTGACAATGTGTAGGTCTGCGTGCTATATTCCTATTATAATAATGTGTGTATATCTGCGCGCGCTATGCGCGCAGGGAATGGAGGCACTCATGGCGGAAGAGAAGAAAAAAATCCTGATCCACACGGCGGACGGCGACCACGTGGTCTCCGTCGGGGACGGCAAGCCGAAGCAGACTTTCGGCGCCATGCCGGTCAAGGACTATATCACTGCGGTGGCGGACCCGGACGGTCTGCCGCAGGCGGGCAGTGTCGGCGCGGTCGTGTCGGCGCTGGCGGCGGCGCTGGGGTCACTGGCCGTGCGCGCGCTGCGATCGGACGACGAGACGCTCAAGCCCGTTGCCGAGGAGCTGCGCCAGATGACGGACTACATGGTCTTTCAGATCGACGAGGAGCTGCGCGCACGCGAGCCGCTCGACCGCCGCAAGGTCGAGGAGAAGGTCACGCGCACCGATCTCGACAGCGCGCTGCGCGTCGCGAGCGATATTCCCAACGAGATCGTGTACATCATGTGCCGCTGCATCGAGCTCATGAAGGAGGTCGTGGACAAGGGCGACGATCTGACCGCGTGCAGCGCGCTCGCGGCCGTGCATCTGAGCATGGCGGCCATCCGCTGTATGCAGGCGGAGCTGCTGTCGTATGCCAAGATCATGGACGATGACGTGTTCGGCTACACGATCGTGCGCGAGGCCGAGCTGAACCTGGCTGATCATCAGGAGCTGGTGGACGGGCTCGTCGAAGAGCTCACGCGCCGCCTGACCCGCGCGAAAAAGTAAGGCATGGAAAAAGGACGCCCGGCGGGCGTCCTTTTTCGGTTGCAAAGCCGGGCCGCGTGTGCTATGATGTACACGAAATCTTTGCAATACATTGGACAGAGTAGGAACAGCGCGTCAAGTGCGTCGGGATGGGAAGTTGTCCGGCGACGAAGGGGCCGCGCGCCCCGCGGTGCTGTTGCCGCTTCCGCTGCCACCAAGGGAGACCCCCGCCGTGGCAACTGTCACGAAAGGAGTCTTGAAAATGCATACGCAATGGACCGCCCGCCGCCTCGCGGCGGACGCAATGTTTGCCGCCATGGTCACGGTGCTGGGGCTGGTATCGATCAGCACCGGCAACCTGAAGATCACGGTCGAGGCGCTGCCGGTGTTTCTCGGCGCGCTGCTGCTCGGCCCGGTCGACGGGCTTGCCATCGGCGGTGTGGGCACGCTGCTGTACCAGCTGCTGCGCTATGGCGTGAGCGCCACGACCGCGCTTTGGATCGCGCCGTATGTGCTGCTGGGGCTGTGCGTGGGTGCGGTGTCGGCGCGGCACGGTTACGACTGCGCGCCGCGGCAGCTCGCGCTGCTGGCCGTGTTCGGCGAGTTGGGCATCACGGTGCTCAACACCGGGGCGCTGTATCTTGACAGCCTGATCTATGGATACTATTCGCCGGTGTTCGTCTTTGGCACGCTGCCGCTGCGGCTGGCCATCTGCGCGGGCAAGGGCATTGTGCTCGCGCTGCTGCTGCCGACGCTGCTGCGCGTCACACGCCGCGCACTGCAGCCGCATCGAAACTAAAGACCGCAAAGCCGCCGCTCCGGTCGGAGCGGCGGCTTTGCGTGACGTTACGTACACCGGCGCTTTCGTTTTTGCGCCCGCTCGACCGGCAGTGCAGCCGATGTTTCCCTTACTGAAGCCACAGCAGACGAAAAAGCAGCCCGGCATTGCAAAATGCCGGGCTGCTCCTTCCGTTTGGGGCGGCAGACCGCCCCATCTCTCTTCCCCCCTGCTGCACAAACCATGTACGCAGCAGCACTGGCGCCTGGCCAGATGATCCGGCGCCGGGCATCCATTCCGGCGCCGGTTGATGGCAAAAATCAGTCGAACTTCGGCTGCTCGAGATAGTCGGTGTATTCGCGCAGGAACTTCTTTTCCTCCGGCTTGAGATCCAGACCGATTGTGCCGCCCGGATTCATGTTGTAGTCGGGGTCGAAGTAGTCCTTGAGCACGCGGAACACGCCGTACTCCTTCTCGCCGATGTAGCCCTCGAGCCAGGGCGCGAACATCTTGCCGATGCCGTGGTGGTGGCTCACGGCCGCGCCGGAGCGCTGGATCGCGTCGAGGATCGTGGTGTGATAGGCCTTGAAAGCGTCCTCATCCTGCATACGGGTGAGGAAGATGAAGTACAGGTTCGCGCCCTGCGGATAGCAGTGCGACATATGCGTCGTGACGACGGTGTTCGGCAGCGCGTGGCAGATCTTGCGCACGTCGGCGTGCACCTGCTCCATGTTCGACCAGTTGACCGTGCACTCGAGCGTGTCGGTCGTGATGCCGAAGTCCATGAGCGTGTCGCGCAGGTAGGGGTCATTGAAGCGGCCCTTCTCCCAGCTGCGGGTGACGTAGCCGGTCAGCGGCATACCGCCGTGTTTGAGCGCGATCTTCGCGATGTTGCGCGCAACGTTGCGGCTGTAGCCCTTTTCACCGTCGGTAAAGCCGAGGAAGAGGCAGCGCTCCATGTCCTTGTAGCCGAACTTGTCGAGCAGCGGCTGCAGCGGCGTCTCGTCGACGTTGTAGAGCTTGAGCATGAGGTTGGTCTCTTCCGGGTCGGACAGGCGGAACACGGACGAGTAGCCGCACTCGCACTGCATCATTTCGCGGGCGGCCTTCATGGCGGCGTCCCACGTCTTGAAGATGTAGGAAAAGCGCTTGCGGTTTTCCGGCATCCAGCGGAAGATGCGCAGCGTGACTTCCGTCAGCACGCCGAACGTGCCCTCGGAGCCCATCATGATCTGGTTCAGGTTCGGGCCGGTGGCCTCGCGGGAGTAGTGGCTGGTCTGAATGGTGCCGATGGGCGTGGCGTACTTCTGGCTGAGGACGATATCGGCAATGGTGCCGTAGTACGTGCTGTTCTGGCCCGCACCGCGTGTGACTGTCCAGCCGCCGACGCTCGAATACTCGAACGACTGCGGGAAGTGGCCGCAGGTGTACTGCCGCTTGGCGCCGAAGAGCTCCGGTGCGCTCTGGAGCGTCTTTTCCAGATCGGGGCCGGACATACCGGCCTGTACGGTGATGGTCTGGTCGATCTCGTTGAAGCTGATGACCTTATTGAAGTTGCGGCGCATATCCAGCGAAATGCCGCCCTTGACCGGCTCGACGCCGCGGGTGACGCTGCTGCCGCCGCCGTAGACATACAGCGGGATGTGATGCTCGGTGGAGTAGGCCACGATCTGCTCGACCTGCTCGGTCGTCTCGGGGTAGAGCACGACGTCCGGCACGCTGTCGATGCGCTTGTGGCGCAGGCGCAGCAGGTCATAGGCCGTGAAGCCGTAGGCCACGCTCAGGCGGTCGTAGTCTGTGGTGGAGACATTCTGCTCGCCGACGATTTTTTTGAGCGCCTCGATGTGCTCTGGCGCGAGCTGCACCGGGTGGTCGGAGAGGTCGACGGGGTCAAAGCCGATGTCGTCGGAATACTCCTTGAAATCATCGTCCGTCATTTGGAACGTCTCTTTCATGAGCGTATACAGTGACTCTTTCGGATATTTGAAGAAGTTCGGGTCACCCCAGCGGAAAATGGAGCGGTAGCTGTCCGCCGGTGCGGGGGTGAGCAGCCATTTCGGCTCGAATCCTTTGTACGGTTTGTTGCTCATTGTGCAATCCTCCTCTTGACTTGGATCAGTTTCTGATAGATCGGGCGCAGGCGCGGGTAGATCTTACGGTATGCCTGCTCGTAAATGTCGTTATAAACCTCATGGTTGCGCTCGTTGGGCTGGAACGTATCCTTGACGTGGACCATGCGTCTGGCCGCTTCGTCGAAATCGGCGAACACACCCTTGGCCACGAACGCGACCATGGATGAGCCGATGGAGCACGCCTCATGCGTCTGTGAGCGCACGACCGGCAGGCCGAACACGTCCGCCGCGATCTGGCAGACCACGTCGCTCTTGGCGCCGCCGCCGCCGATGCGGATCTCGTGAATGGTCAGGCCCGAGCGGTCCTCCATGATGCGCAGCGCCATGTACAGCTCCAGGCACAGGCCCTCGATGATGGCGCGGTAGAAGTGGTAGCGCGTGTGGTAATCCGAAAAGCCGATGACCGCGCCGAGCGAGTCCGGGTGCAGGATGCCGGCCGTCCAGTACGGCTGCAGGAGCAGCCCGTCGCTGCCGGCGGGCAGGTCGCGGATGCGCTCGTCGAGCAGAGCCTCGGGCGCCACGCCCTTTTCCTTGGCGTCGATGGCGTCGGCCGTGCCGAACTCCTTGACGAACCACGACAGCAGCCACAGACCGCGATAGATCTCGATCTCGGGATTGTAGTGGTCGTTGAGCACGCCGGGGTAGGCCGGCAGGAACTGCTGCGGCTCGACGTACTCGGTCGTGCTAAACTGGATCGTGGCCGTCGTACCGAGCGAGATCGACGCCTTGTCGGAATCGACGACGGCGAGACCGAGCGTCTCGCAGCCCTTGTCCGAGCCGGTCGAGATCAGCGGCAGGCCGGCGGGGATGCCGGTCAGGGCGCTGACTTCGTCCGTGATCGTGCCGATGACCGTGCCGGAGGGCACGAGGTCGCACAGCTTTTCGTTCGGCACGTCGCAGAAGCAGCGTGTGAGGCTGCCGGGCTTCATCCAGCGGCGGTTTTTGTAATCGAACGGGATGTGTCCGATCTGGTTCGAGGCCGAGTCGATGAGATTGCCCGTGAGCTTGTAGTTGAGGTAGGTGGGCAGCATGACATATTTGGCGGTTTTGGCCCAGATCTCCGGCTCGTGGCGCATGATCCAGTTGCCGACGGAGGCGGCGTACACCACCTTTGCCGTCGGCTCCATGCCGGCGACCTTGAAGAGCATCATGTTCTTGGCGGGCATGGCACCGTTGGGGTCGACGGTGCGCTTATCCAGCCAGAGGATGATGTCGCGCAGGGGGGTGTTGTTCGCGTCCAGACACACGACCGTGTCGCGGATGACGGTGATCGTCATGGCGATCACGTCCGGCAGCAGGGCGTTGCTGCGCGCGCACAGTTCGCGGCAGCATTCGCACAGGCGGTCAAAGTAGAAGTCCGGCTTCTGCTCGGCCCAGCCGGGCTCTTTCGAGAAGTAGGGCTCGGCATACTTGCTCTGCACGACGTCCACGATCCGGCCGTCCGGGTCCACGAGCAGGGCGCGTGCGCTCTGTGTGCCGATGTCGCAGGTCAGCACCAGCGGTTTGCTCAAGATGATTCCCTCCTAAGTTTTACTTTTGCTCTCTATACAAAACATTCATTCGGGTCTGTGCTTGAGGAGGCTGCTTGTGGCGATGACGTCCACGCCGAGGCCGAGCACGTTCGGAATGACGATGTCGCCGCGGCCGATGCGCTCGGTCACGGTGACGGTTTTCAGCGCGTCCATGACATCGAAGATGCGGTCCTTCGGAATGTCGGCCGACACGCGCACCGGCAGCACCGGCGCGTCCGGGAAGGCCGTGCGCACGGTCGAGCAGATGGTGCGCTTGGGCGCGGTCATCTCCGAGACGGCAAACTCCCTGCCGCGGGGGCAGGTGTTGCCGGTGACGGACCAGCCGTCGCCGTCGCGTTCGATTTTCAAGGTGCAGCCGCGCGGGCAGCCGATACAGGTGAGTTCTTTCATGTCTCTGCCACCTCGATTGCAAAGTGGATATCGCGCGCGTGGGCGATGCCGAGCTTGTCAAAGTCCAGCGTGAGCTGCTGCATCTCGGGCGGGCGCAGGAAGGGGTAGCGCCGCGACCAGACTTCTTTCCCGTCGATGGTCAGCACCACGCGGCAGGGGCCAAGCACTGCCGCGCTGCGAAAATACAGCGTGACGCCGCTGTTGTCCTCCGTGCGGTCGAGCCGCTGAGGGACAAGATAGCCGAAATCGTCCGAGATCGTGACCGCGACCTCGTCGCGCGTGTGCGCGGCAAAGTGCGCCGCGCTCCTGCCCGCGAGCTCGCCGGAGGCGGATACGTAATCCACGAGGTCGTTGACGTGCAGCGCGTTGCCGCACGAGAAGATACTAGGCACCTCCGTCATGAGCTGCCCGTCGCAGACGGGGCCGCGGGTGTGCCCGTCGAGCGGGACGCCGAGCGACTCTGCCAGCTCGTTTTCCGGGATGAGGCCGACGGACACGATGAGCGCGTCGCAGTCGATGCGCCGCTCCGTGCCGGGGATGGGGCGCATCCGCTCGTCCACTTCCGCGACCTCCACGCCCGTGAGCCGGTCGGCGCCGAACACGCGCGTGACCGTATGGCGCAGGTGCAGCGGAATGTTGTAATCATGCAGGCACTGGTGAATGTTGCGCGTCAGGGCGGAGGGGGTGGTCTTGGCCTCGTACACGCCGAGGACCTCCGCACCCTCGAGCGTCAGGCGGCGGGCCATGATGAGCCCGATGTCGCCGCTGCCGAGGATGACGCAGCGGTGGGTCGGCAGCTCGCCGAGCAGGTTCGTAAAGTGCTGCGCGGTGCCTGCCGTGAACACGCCCGCCGGGCGCGTGCCGTGGATAAAGACCTGCTTTGCCGTGCGCTCACGGCAGCCGGTGGCCAGCACGAGCGTGCGGGTGTCATGGCGCGCGACGCCGTCGCGGCTGACGGTGACGACTGCGAAGCCGGCGGGCGTTTTCTCCACGCGCGTGACGAAGGTCTGCGTGTGCGCCTCGATGCCCAGCTCCTCGAGCCGGTCGATGAAGCGTTCCACATATTCCGGCCCTGCCAGCCGCTCGCCGAAGCGGGCGAGGCCGAAGCCGTCGTGAATGCACTGCTTGAGCATACCGCCCAGACGCGCCTCGCGTTCGATGAGCAGCACGTGCGCACCGTTTTCGTGCGCGGAGATGGCGGCCGCAAGCCCGCCGGGGCCGCCGCCGATGACGATGACGTCATACATCATGCCTGCACCTCCCCGGATTTCGTCGGGCCGAACGTGATGGGCGCGCCGGCCGAGGACTTGCGCACCGCGCTGAGCGGCACGCCGAGATACTCCGCGATGATGCGCACCACCTGCGGTGAACAGAACCCGCCCTGGCAGCGGCCCATGCCGGGCCGCACGCGCTTTTTCACGCCGTCGACCGTCGGTACGCACACGTTCGAGCGCAGCGCGTCGAGGATCTCACCGCGGCTGATCTCCTCGCAGCGGCAGACAATGACGCCGTAGTCGGGGTTTTTCGCGATGTATTCTGCGCGCGTGGCGTCGTCCATCTCCCGCAGGACGGGGATGCCCGGCCGGTGGGGATCAAAATCCGGATTGATGGCCACGGGGCGCTCGCGCGCGAGGATGCGCACGGCCATGTCCGCCACGTCCACCGCGACGGCGGGCGCCGTCGTCAGACCGGGCGACTGGATGCCGGCGACGTGGATGAGGTTGTGCGTGTGCCGGCCGCGCTCGATGATGAAGTCCTCCTCGAACGTGGGCGCGCGCACGCCGGTGAAATAGGTGATGATGTCGCGCTCGGTCAGCGCGGGCATCGTGATTTTCTGCTTTTCGAACACGTGCGCGATGCTCTCGGGATGCGTCGCCGTGTTCTCTTTTTCATAGGTCTCCACCGCGTCGGGGCCGATGAGCAGGTTGTCGTGCACGGTGTGCAGGATGCCGCCGCCCTTCGAGTGCGTTTTGGATACCATGTCGTTGCCCTTCACGGACGCGATCGAGTGCATGAACGCGCCGGCCTTGCGGTCGAGGATGCTGTTCGTGCCGCGGCGGGGGTGGATGGAGAAAAAGCGGTCATCGGCCATGCGCGCCACGTCCTCGGCGAACACGCCGGCCGCATTGATGACGAGCGCGGGGTGCAGCGTGCCGCGGTTGGTGTGTACGGCGGTGATGCGGCCATCCTCGACGTCCATACCCAGCACGGCGGTGTTGAGCGCGATGCGCGCGCCGTTTTGCACGGCGTTTTCCGCATAGGCGATCGTCAGCCCGTAGGGGCAGACGCAGCCGGAGTCCGGATTCGAGATGGCAAAGCGGGTCTTTTTGTTGAAATTCGGCTCGCGGCGCAGCAGCTCCCTGCCGGAGATGAGCTCGGTATCGGCGATGCCGTCGTGATGCTTGCGCCACATACAGTAGCCCCACACGGCCGGCCGCAGCCAGCCGTGCTGGAAGCAGACATACTGCCCCACGCGGGAAAACGGCACGTCGAGCTCTTTACAGATCTGATCATACATGGCGTTGCCGCGGCGGATATATTTGTGCTTGACACTGCCACGCCCGAGGTCGATGCCCGGGTGCACCTCGCCGTCGTTGCGGCCGGAGGCGCCGAGCGCAAGGTCGCACTCCTTATCGACCACCAGAATATCGAGCTTTTGACGCGCAAGCTCGCGCGCGATCGACACGCCCGAGATGCCGCCGCCGATGATGAGCACGTCGGGCGTCTGCCCGTCGAGCGCATCGTCGCGCAGCGCGGGCACGCGCATGGGCGCGTCCTCGCCGCCGGTGAACGTGATGTCGTTGACGACATGGCACGTGGAATATTTCGTCGCGGCCAGCTGGCCGGCGCGCACAACGTCGTCCCAGCGGTCGAGCGCGCCGCGCAGGACGATGCAGCCATCCTCCAGCGCCGCCGTGACGCGGCCGCCGAAGGCTTTGCGCAGTTTTCGGTTCAATGCGGAGATCTTCATGAAAGACGGGCCTCCCGGAAGACAAGTCGGCCAAACGGCCGACTGAATACCACAAATATACCCTTTTTCGACCGGGAAGTCAAGGATTCGATCCGGGTCAAATCTGCTGAAATTTTCCTGTCAGACTGGACAAAACGACCAAAATCGCGTACAATAAAACACAATCTATCTCATAAGATCAGAAATGAGGAAAGCACATGGCCGCTCCGCGCAACGACAATGTCAAGGAAAAGATCCTCGACGCCGCGACCGGCCTGTTGGACACGCAGATGTTTGCCGACATCTCGCTGGCCGAGATCGCCGCGGCGGCCGGCGTGTCCAAGGGGACGCTCTATTACTATTATAAAAATAAAACGGATATCCTTTTCGGCATCACCAACCGCTATCTCGACCGCCAGTGGGACGAGCTGATCGCCTGGACGGAGAACAAGGAAAAGGACACGTCCGTGCACCGGCTGGTGAAGTACGTTGTCGAGCGTAACACGGCCTCTGCCGGTATGCGCCTGCATCTGATCCACGCCGCCATGCTCGGCGACGAGGCGCTGCGTGCCAAGCTGATCGACCGCTACGCCGCCTTCGAGCGGCTCATCGCCGAGAAGATCGCCGAGCGCACCGACGTCGTCTCCGCCGACTATCTGACGCAGCTGATCCTGCTCGCGTCCGACGGGATGATCGTGCAGGAGGCGCTGCGCAACGATAACTTTGACGCCGCCGCCTTCGTGCGCCAGAGCGAGGCGTACCTGCGCATCCTGCGGCCCGCCGGCCAGAGCTGACGCCGGTTTTCAACAAATGTGCCAGAAGTCACCCTCTTGTCTGGATTTGTGAAAGAATTAGCGTTTTTGCGGTTGACACCGCATGGAACACGTGATATTTTGGTAATGACCAGGTGGTAGAGCAAGCGCCTGCTCGTTCCGCCGCGGTGTTGGGGCACCGCAAATGTTTTTTTCGTATGTCGAAGGCGCCGGAATGCACCCGCATCCCGACGTCTTTTTACATAGCTGCAATGGGAATTATTTTGAAAGAAGGGACAATATGAAAGACCTGAAACATCTGATTTTCTTTGAAAATCTCCTGCAGGACGCACAAAATGAGCTCGTCACGCAGGCGGTCAACGATGGGAAAATCGCCCTCGGGTACAACTGCTATTACATCCCCGAGGTCCTGCTCAATCTGCCGGGCTGCTTCTCGAGCCGTCTGCGCGCTCCGCGCTGCGAGTCGACCGACATTGCAACCTACTACATGACCAGCCGTGTCTGCCCGTATGTCCGCTCCATCCTCGAGCGCGCCATTGAGGGCGGCTACAACTACCTCAACGCGCTTTTTGGCGCTGAGTGCTGTGCATCCATGGAGCGTATGGAAGAGCACTTCTTCCTCATCAACCCCGTCAAGAACGATCGCTTCTTCGTCACTCAGATCGATCCCCCGCTCAAAGGCGATAAGACCAGCTATGACTACTACAAGGGACAGCTCCAGCTCAAGGTCGTCGATCAGCTTGCCGAGCGTTACGGCGTAGATACGTCCGAGGCTGCTATGCGCGCGACGATTGACAAGTTCAACGAACTGTGCGACGTTATCACCGAGATCGGCAACTTCCGCAAGCTGCCCAACCCGCCCATTACCGGCTATGAATTCCACGTGATCCAGCTCGTGAGCGAGGTCTGCCCGCACGAGCTCATCCTTCCGTATCTTAAGGAGACGCTCGACGAGATCAAAAAGCGCAAACCCGAGAAGGAGTTCCCCTTCCGCGCGCGCGTTGTGGTCGCCGGCTCCGAGATCGACGATCCCGCGTTCACGAAGCTTCTCGAGACCTGCGGCGCCATGGTCGTGGCCGACCGTTACTGCTTCGGCAGCTTCCCGCGCCGCGAGCGCATCGAAATTCAGGACGGCGAGACCGCGTTTGAGGCCATCTGCCGCCACTACCTGCACTGGAACCAGTGCGCCCGCTTCATGGAAGGTGCGAAGATCGACCAGCGTCATGCCGAGGTCAAGCGTCTTGTCGACGAGTTCCATGCCGACGGCGTGATCTACGAGAACATGAAGTTCTGCGAGTTCTGGAGCTATGAAAAGGTGCTCGCCTCCCATATCCTGACCGAGGAAATGGGCGTGCCGTGCTGCACGATCGAGAAGGAATACGCGCTCGGCTCCATCGGCCAGCTCCGTACCCGTTTCCAGGCCTTCGTCGAGAGCCTGGAAATCAAGAAAATCAATTCTTGACACAGGAGGGGAATGAAAACTATGAATTGCCCTGTTACGAAATTTATTGACTCCAAGATGCAGAGATTCGACCCCCTCTGGCAGGCTCAGAACGGTGTCGGCGGTCTGCGCAGCCGTTACTATGACAAGACCGGCGTTGCCAAGTACCGCGAATGGCGCGGCGTGCACGATACTCTGGTCGACTACGGCGCATGGCTCAAGAACCTCGGCTCCATGGCCATGATGGTTGCTTCCGCGCCGGTTCCGTGCCTGAAGGGCTTCTGGGAATACCGCTGGATGGGTTCCTTCCTCGGCACGTTCATGTTCATTGACCGTCTGTTCGAGGGCTACCGCGGCTATGAGCTGCAGACGGCACACATGAATATGCACGCCATCGTGCAGAGCCTGACCAAGAAAATCGCCACCGTGCTGTCCCACGACCAGCGCCTCGGCGGCAAGGACAGCGACAAAATCCTCCCCGTGGACGAGGTCATGCCGCCGCTGTTTTTGACCGGCTTCAAAGACCTGATCCCCATCCCGCTGCAGACGCTGCCGGAGTTCATCATCTGCGATGTGGACCAGCAGCTTGAGCCGTACTACATCGACGTGGCCGAGTCCTTCGGCCTGCCGGCGGACGTTTGCTCCCGCTGCGCGGCGGAGACCGGTGTCACCCTCAACGACGATTTCCCGATCTTCGGTAAGGCCATGCTCTCGACGAATATGCCCTGCAACGCGTCTGAGGCGACCTCCATGTTCCAGCGCCGCCGCATCGCCCTGCCGGACTTCCAGCTCACCATGGCCATGATCCACAATGAGCCGGCTGCTCACCCGTACTCCGAGCAGGTCCTGCGCGACTGCATCGAGTTCGTTGAGAAGGAATACGGCGTGAAGTATGACTGGAACGCTCTGTTCAAGCGCGCCAAGCACATGAACGAGCAGAACCAGATCGAGCTCGAGAAGTGGGATTACTTTAAGACGCCGTACTGCCCGATGACCGGCATCAACGAGACGCTGTATCGCCTGTACGCATGGGCTTCCGTCAACGGCCAGGAGGACTACTTCACGAAGAACGACCGCAAGATCATCAAGATCCTGCGCAAGTGCTACAAGAACAAGTACGTGCCGTTCGGCGGCACCACCCGCCACCGCGCGTTCCTGTGGGGACCCTCCGCCGTGTATTACACTGACTTCCCGACCTGGACGCAGAACTGCTGGGGTATCAACATCGTCCTGAACATGGACTCCACGATGGGTCACAACATGATCAGCACGACCGACCCTGATCAGGCGCTCAAGGATCTGGCGCTTTTCAGCGAAAAGGGTGTTATGCGTCACCATGCCGTCGGCGGCTGGGACAACGTCAACGCCATCTGGGAGTGGGCCACGAACTTTAACTGCGACATGGTGCTCATGAACGACAACATCGCCTGCAAGGGTATGCTCGGCGTGCACGCCATGATGGAAGAGCAGGCGCGTGACCTCGGCTTCCACTTTATCTTCATCGAGCACGACCTGGAGGACTGCCGTACCGTGCCGCGCCGCGATATGCGTAAGTGCGTCAACGAGTATATGTCCATCGTGCTCAACGAGCAGCCGCTCGATCCGACGCTGGTCGATTTCGACGACTCCGCGGCGTACTAAGAAAGGCAGGTACCGACTATGAATATGAAACTGGCTGCAAAAATCCTCAGCAAGGTCGGCCTGGTCGGCTTTATCGGCTTCGTTGCGACCTTTACGATCTATATGTTCAACCTGGAGAACAAGCTGATCTATTACGTGGTGCGTCCGTTCCTGAACAAGCACTACGACGCTCAGGTGCGCGACAAGCGTATCGTCTGAGCTGCCCGCACAAACGAATCCAACCCCGCTGCTTCGGCAGCGGGGTTTTGTGCGTGTGTCATAGACACACACTCCAACGAGAACCGCTTCGCCGGGTCTTGTTGGAAGGGGTTGCGGCGCGGCCTTCTGCTGCGGTGTTTGATGCCGTTTCCGGTGTGCACGCGGCTATGGGCGGGCGGCTCATAACACGGCAGAGATCGCAGGGCGCGAAAAAGCCCGCGTGCATTGCACGCGGGCTGATTTTCGCAAGAACGAAGATCCGATCTTACTTGATGCCGTACTTCTTGTTGAACTTATCCACACGGCCGCTGGTATCGACGAGCTTCTGCTTGCCGGTGTAGAACGGGTGGCACTTGGAGCAGATCTCGATGGAGATGTTCTGCTTCGTGGAGCGGGTCTCATATACGGCGCCGCAGGCGCAGCGGATCGTCGTCGGCTGGTAGTTCGGATGGATACCGTCTTTCATAGTCATTCACCTCATAACAAGCTGTCTTGAGCACGGGCTGGTCCGTGGTTACAAAACGCAACCTGAATTCTAGCATACCGGTGACAAAATTGCAAGCGGTTTTCGCAATTTTTCACGCATCCGTTTCCGGCACCTCGCTGTTTCGGCCGCAGTGCAGGAAATACAGCACACGGCGGCAGACGGGCCGGCCGGTGATGCGCGCCATGGCTCCGGCGTAGGCGCGCAGCTGCGCGGCGTAGTACGCCGTGCGCGCCGGTATGCCATCGGGGCGAATGCGGTCGGTCTTGTAGTCCACGATGACGAGGCCGTCCTTTGTTTCGAACCACGCATCGACCACACCCTGCAGCAGCACCTGCTCCTCTCCCGTGCCGGGGAAGAACGTCTCTGCCGGGCACAGGAGCGAGAAGCGAAACTCGCGCCGCAGTGTGCCGGCGGCCTCCGCCGCCGCAAGCTGCGCACCGAGCGGGGAACTTCTCAGCCGCAGGAGCGCGGCCGTGTCCACGGCCTGCGCTTCGCGCGCCGTGAGTTGACCGTGCGCGGTCAGGGATGCTATCTGCGCGCGGATGCCGTCTGGCGTGCGCGCATCGGCAAAGCGCAGGTACTGCAGGCTGCGGTGCGTGGCCGTGCCGCGCTCGGCGGCGGTCAGATGCCGCTCACGCGCCGAGAAGTCCGGCCGGCGGAAGGTCTGCATGCGCGGTGCGTCTGCCAGCAGCGGCGCACCGGCGTCTTCGGGTGGCGTGTCCTCGGCCTCCAGCCGCTTGAGCTCCGTCGCCGTCACTTTTGACGGCAGATCGACCGCCTGCGCGTGCGCGTAGCGGAACGTGAGTGCGCGCTCGAGCTGCGCCAGCAGGGCGGGATCCGGCTCCGGCAGCGCGCTTTCGGCCTCGGTTTGCGCGCTTTCGGTCGTGGTGTCCGGCTTCAGATAGACGTCGTTCCGGTGCAGGAAGCGCTCGTCCCGGTCGAGCAGCGCGCTCTGCAGCAGCCAGAACAGGGGGCTGGCCATGCCGCGCAGCAGCTCCGGCGGGAGCGGCGCGCTCGCCGTGGCGTCCAGCCAGCTGACCGTTTTGGCGATGCTGTGTGTGGTGCCCGTGATGATCAGGCGCTCTTTCGCGCGCGTCATGGCCACGTACAGCAGACGCATCTCCTCCGAGAGCGTCTCGGTCAGCAGCTGCGCCGCGATCGCCTGCCGCGCGATCGTGGGATATTCCACGCCGTGCTCGAGGTCCGTGCACTTCGGCCCGAGACCGAGCGCCGGGTGCACGAGTACGCTTGCGCGCGTGTCGGATTTGTTGAACAGGCGCGCCGTGTCGCACAAGAAGACGAACGGGAACTCCAGGCCTTTGGATTTGTGGATGCTCAGGATGCGCACGCTGCGGTTCTCGCTGCCGGGGACGGTGGGCTCCACGCTCTCGGTGGCCTGCCGCTGCATCCAGAGCAGGAAGCGGTGCAGTCCGCGCGCGCCGGTGCGCTCAAACTGCTGCGCCAGGTCGAGCAGGAGCAGCACATTGCGCCGCCGCAGCTCGCCGTCCGTCATCGCGCTTGTGAGCGCCATGACGGCGCGGTCGTCGATCACGTGCCACAGAAATTCGCCCAGCGGCAGCTCGATCGACAGCGCACGGTAGCGCACAAGCACGTCGAGAAAGTCCCGGCAGTCGTCGCGCGTTTCGGCGGCGAGCGTGACGGCGGTGTAAAAATCATGCTCGCGGTCGCACGTGCGCACGGCGGCCAAATCGTCCGCCGTCAGGCCGAACAGCGGCGAGCGCAGCGCCGCGATCAGCGGCACGTCCTGGTGCGGGTTGTCCACCACTGCCAGCAGCGAGCAGAGCACCGATACCTCCTCGGATGTGTAGAATCCGCCGCTCGTCTCGGACGACACGGGGATGCCCCGCGCCGTGAGCGCGGCGCGGTACACGGGGCCGACGCTGTTGGCGCTGCGCAGCAGAATGACCACGTCGCCGTAATGCGCGGGGCGCGCGGTGCCATTTTCCCACACGGTTGCGCCGCCGTCGATGAGCGCGCGGATGCGCCCGGCGACGTAGTCCGCCTCCAGCGCGGACTTTTCCGGTGTGGGTGCGTCGTCGTCCGTGTCCGGCAGCTCGAGCAGGGCCAGCTCCGGGCGCTCGCCGTCGTCCGGGTAGGGCGCGGCGGCGCGCAAGCGGGCCGCGTCATCATAGTCCAGCTCGCCAAGGGCGCGGGACATGATGTTGGAAAAAACGTGGTTGGCAGCTTGCAGCACCGCACGGCGGGAGCGGAAATTCTCCCGCAGGAGGATGCGCCGCGGAGCACCGGGCGCGGCCGTGCCGAAGTCGGCAAAGCGCGCGTATTTGTCGAGGAAGATCGTGGGGTCGGCGAGGCGGAAGCGGTAGATCGACTGCTTGACGTCGCCGACGAAAAAGAGATTGTTGCCGCCGCGCGACACGGCGCGGAAAATGAGGTCCTGCACCTCCGACACGTCCTGATATTCATCGACCATGATCTCGGTGTAGCGCCCGGAGAGCTGCCGCGCCAGCTCCGTCGGCGCGCCGTCGTCATCCGTGAGCAGCTGCGCGGTCATGTGCTCGAGATCGGAGAAATCCACGAGGCTGCGCCGGCGCTTCTCGGCGGCGTAGGCCGTGCCGAAGTCCAGCGTCAGCGCCAGCAGCGCCTGCATGGCCGGGGCTGTCGTGCGCAGGTCGGCGATCGCCTGCGCGGAGGGGACATTGATCTGCTTTTGCAGCGTCTGGATGGCCTTTTTTGCCGCGTCGCGCTGCGCCTTGACACGGTCGCGCACGTCCGGGTCCGGCGGCTTGCGCGTGCTGCCAAGTCGCGGGAACGGCACATCCTGCAGCGCTGCGACCGCGGCGTCCCAGCTCCGGTCACAGGCGCGCACGACGGCGCGCAGACCGTCGGCCGTCTCTGAGAAGCTGCTGCCGTAGATGCCATAGAGCCACGCCATATCCTGCGCCGCCATGATGTCCAGCTGCGCGTCGAGCACACCTGCCCAGTGCGCCGCGCTCTCGCGCACGCGTGCGAGCAGTGACCGGCCCCACGGTGTGGCACCGGCGTCGGTCACATCGTCGAGGGCGAGCAGCTCCACCTGCCGCTGTGCCCATTGCGCGGGCCGCGCGTGGCACTGCATCTTGTCATACAGCGAGAGCACGAGCTCGCCCAAGCGCGCGTCGTCGCGCCCGCCGCCGACTGTGTCGGCCAGCAGGCGAAAGCCTTTGTCGGTATCGATCCGCGTGTAGGCGCGCTCGAGCGTGTGCTCGAGCGCTGCCGCGCGCAGGGCGGCGCAGCGCTCGGCATCGGCGACCTGAAAGTCCGGCGCGAGGGCGAGCGCGGCGCAGTTGGCGCGCAGAAAATCGGCGCAGAAGCTGTGGATCGTGCCGATCTCGGCGCGGGCGCACAGCGCGACCTGCCGCCGCAGGCGGCGGTTTTCGGGGTCGGCGGCGATGCGCGCATAGATCCCGTCGAGGATGCGGCTGCGCAGCTCGGCCGCAGCCGCGCGCGTGTAGGTGATGACGAGGAAGCGGTCAATATCGGCCGGGTTCTCCGCGTCCGTGAGGTAGGCCATGAGCCGCTCGGTGAGTACGCGGGTCTTGCCGCTGCCCGCCGCCGCGGACACGAGCACGGTGCTGCCGCGCGTGTCGATCGCGGCGCGCTGTTCGGGGGTGAAGGTCAGCTCAGGCATCCGGCGCGCCTCCTTTCAGGTTGCTCCAGACCTTGTCGGCCGGGAGCTTGGTCAGCACACGGTGGCAGTCGCCCCCCGCGCCGGGCGTGAAGTGGCAGACGGTCAGATAGTCGCAGTGCGTGCAGGCCGTGTCCTGCCCGGAGCGGAAGTAGGGGTCGGCCGTGATGCTGCCGCCGCGCAGTTCATGCGCCAGGTCGAGCAGTGTGGTCTCAATGTGCCGCGCGAGCAGGCCGAGCTGCTCCGCGCTTGCGAGCGCGTCCGTTTTGCGCCGGGCCGAGATGGGCAGGTACTGCGGCGTGTCGCTGTGCTCCATCGCGTGCAGCACGGCGGCGTCGTCGAGCAGCAGACCGGAGCGGCGCACGGCGCCGGCGCGCTCCTTGGCCGCTTCCTCCGGGGAGAGGCGGCGGTCGGCCGGGATGAGCACGTCCCGTGCCGGAACGTAGAGCACGCCGGCTGGCACGATCTCATGCCCGTAGCGCGCAGGGCCGGAGCGCTCGAGCGCGAACAGGTATAGCAGCATCTGCAGACCCATACCGTACCACACGTCCGAGAGCGAGAATGCCTTGCGCCCGGTCTTATAGTCGACCACGCGCAGGTAGAGCTTGCCGTCGTGCAGCCAGCCGTCCACACGGTCGGCCACGCCGCTCATGTTGAGCGTTACCTCGCCGTCCGAGAGCGTGATCGGCGCGATCTGCTCGGGGTCTGCGAAGTTGAGTTCAAAATCCAGCGGCACAAAGTCGCCCGCGCGCAGCTCGTTTGCCATGTCGGCCACGACCTGCCGCACCTGCCGGCACAGGCGGCGAAAGAGATAGGTAAAGCGTGCGGATTTTTCCTGAAAGTCGTTGAGTTCGTCGTGGATGTAGCGCTGCGTCCAGCGGTCGGTGAAGCGGCCGAGCTGCTCGTCCGTCACGGCGGCAAAGCCGCCGGCATCCGTCACGTCCTGCGCCGTGTGCTGCAGGACATAGTGGAAGAACGTGCCGATCTCCGGCGGATTGAACGCCGCCGGTCGGCGGGGCTTGGCCTTGAGTCCGTACTGCAGGAAGTACGCGTACCGGCAGGCGGAGAAGCGCTCGGCCTTTGACGCCGAGAGGTACAGGCGCTTGCCGTAGAGCGCGCGCACGCGCTCTGGCGAGAGCTTGCCGCGGGCGGTGTGCGCCGCGCGCGTGAGCGCGGCGAGCGCGGCGGGGTCGTGCTGCCGGAACCATGCGCGCGCCGCGACAGAGGCCGGGTCGGCCGCCCCGCGCAGCGTGCGCCCGGCCAGCTCCAGCGCCGGGGCCGGGGCCAGCAGGCGCTGTGTGTCCGGGTTTGCGGGCCGTGGCAGCGCACCGAAGAGCTGCCCGATGCGCGTGACGAGAAACGACGGGCGCGTGGGCGTGCCGTCGCCGTCGACGAGTGGGTAAGACACCGCGAGCGTCTCGGCCGGGAGCGTTACGCACTGGTAGATGAGGTTGTATTCGCGCCAGAGCGCGTCGTCCGTGCCGCCGCCGATGTCGAGCTCCAGCTCCAGCAGTTCGCGCCGTTCCTCGGGCGAAAACACGCCGTCCGGCTCGCCGGCGCACGGCAGCCGGTCGTCCGAGGCGCCGAGCACGATCAGGTGCCGGATGCCGCGGCGGCGCATACGGTCGAGGTCGCCGGCCGTTACGCGGTCGAGCGCGACGGGGATCGTGCCGATGTCATAGCAGGCGAGCATACGCACAAACAGCGTCGCGAACGTGTCGGCGTCCATCTCCGTGCCGCCGAGGATGGCGGCAAACTGCTCGAGCGCGCCGACCGTCAGCTCCCAGAGCTGGGCATACTCGGCCGCGAGCGCGGCGCGCCCCTCGGCACGCAGGCTCTCGGCGAGCGCATCTCGCGC
>DBFWVW010000007.1:0-7209 GCA_048217285.1 Oscillospiraceae bacterium | reverse complement strand
GATGATGATGCACGGCTACAAAAGCAGCGCGGAGCGGGATTTCTGTGGCGGCCTGCAGATTGCCGTGCAGGGCGGATTCTACGTTCTGCTGGTCGATCAGCGCGCGCACGGAAAAAGCGAGGGCAAGCGCCTTACGTTCGGCATCCTGGAGCGCTATGACTGCCGCGCATGGGTCAAGTATGCCGTCGGGCGCTTCGGCGCGGGTGGGAAGATCTTCCTGTACGGAGTGCCGATGGGCGCGGCGGCCGTGTTGATGGCCGGCGGCTTAGTGCTCCCGCACAACGTCGTCGGCATTGTGGCCGATTGCGGGTACAGTTCTCCGGCCGGGATCATTCAAAAAGTCATCCGCGACCGGCACCTTCCCGTTTTTCCGGTGTATCATTTGATTTGCCTGGGCGGAAAGCTGTTTGGCGGTTTCGACCTGGAGTCTGCAACTGTCACGGAAGCGCTGGCGCATTGTCAGATCCCCGTGCTCTTGATCCACGGCGGGGACGACCGCTTTGTTCCCTGTGAGATGGGGCGCGAAAACTATGCGCACTGCGCGGCACCCAGCAAGCGTCTGCTGATCGTGCCGGGGGCCGGCCACGGCCTGAGCTATCTGGTGGATAGGGGAGCGTATCTGACTGCCTTGGAGTCGTTTACCAGCTCTGTACTGCGCTGACCTTGCCTGCCAAAATCGATCAAACGCACCGTGAGACCACGGTGCGTTTGATCGTTCTGTACAGAACCTCGTTTTGCGTAAGTGCGGCTTTCCGTTAGAACGCAGATTTTTATTTCCGGCCTTGTAAAGCGGCGAGCGCGTGCGCTATAATCGACACATTACGAGGGCTTGTCTGTCGATATGCAGGCGATTACAAGTGCCCGTGAAAGGAGAAATCATTATGAATCCCAGACTTTCCAACAAAATCCTGCGTCCCGATTTTCAGGGCGAGTTTACGGCAAGCATTCTTGCGGCAGCGGCATCTCCCGACCTGATTTCTTTCGCGGGCGGTCTGCCGAACCCGGTCTCTTTCCCGGTTGAGGAGATGGACAAAGCGGCACACAAGGTGCTCGAGAAAAACGGCGTCATGGCGCTGCAGTACAGCGGCACGCAGGGCTATCAGCCGCTGCGCGAGTGGATCGCCAAGCGCTATGAAACGATGGGCGTTTTCGGCGTGCAGGCCGACGACATCATCATCACCAACGGCTCGCAGCAGGTGCTGACGATGATGGGCGCGTGCATGCTCGACCCCGGCGACAAGGTGATCGTCGAGGACCCGACCTATCTTGTCGCGCTGCAGTCGTTCCACTTCTTTGACCCCGAGATCCTGCCGGTCACCATCAACCCCGACGGCATCGACTGCGACGCGCTCGCGGCGACCGTTCAGGCGAATCCGGATGCGAAGTTTGCTTACGTCATTCCCAACTTCCAGAATCCCACCGGTCTGAGCTACAGCAAGGAAGTGCACGACCGCGTCGTTGAGATCTTCCGGGGTACGGACATTGTCGTGCTGGAGGATAACCCGTACCGTGAGCTGCGCTTTTCCGGTACCGCGACCGACAGCTTCGGCAAGGAGCTGGGCGAACAGTGCTGCATGCTCGGTACGTTCTCCAAGATCGTTGCCCCCGGAATGCGCATTGGCTGGGTGTGCGTGCGCAACAAAGCGCTGCGTGAAAAGCTCCTCAGCTACAAGGCGACTGCCGACCTGCACACCAATATCTTCTCGCAGCTGGTTTTGGCGCAGTACCTCGCCGACAACGACATCGACGCGCATATCGAAAAGACGAAAGTGCTCTACAAGCACAAAGCGGAGCTGATGATGGACTGTATGCGCAAGTATCTCCCGGAGGGCGTGGAGTTCACGCCGACGGAGGGCGGTATGTTCCTGTGGGCAAAGCTGCCCAACGGTATGTCCGCGGTGGATCTCTACCGTGTTGCGCTGGCCAAGGGCGTTGCGATCTGCCCGGGCGACCCGTTCTATGAAAAGGAGCGCAACGTCAGCACGTTCCGCATAAATTACTCCAACAGCAGCGACGAGGTGATCGAAAAAGGTATCCGTATCCTCGGTGAAGCCTGCGCGGAGCTGATCGCGAAGAAAGAGAACTGATTTCAAACGAAGATAAGCAAACAGCCGCACCGTGGGGCCACGGTGCGGCTGTTTTATACGTAGGATTTCGTTCTGCGCATATCGAGCACCAGCTCCGGATCCTCTGCGCGCATTCGGTCAAGAATGTCGGTCAGCGCGTCCGGGTCGCGCGTGATCGCATCCAGCTCCGGCTGCGTGAGGCCGACGAATTGCAAAAACGCGACTCTGCCGTGCACCGTCTCGATCGACGCGAGGGTCGTGTCACCGACGATGGCCAGCGCCGTGATCGCCGAGTCCAGTTCCGGGTGCAGGGAGCTGCCGTCGCCTGGGATGTATGCGCCCGGCTCGAAGAAATTGCCGGTCTGGAACGTATAGCGTGCCAGCTGGGCCAGCAGATCGAGCGCCCACGTGCCGGTCTCGGCGTAGCTTTCGCGCACCTTCATCGTCATCTCATAGCCCCATTTGCTGTATTCGGCGCCGAAGGCCGTCATGCTCGGGTACAACTCGCTCATGCCGTAGGTGACGATGTGCTGATAGCCCTTGCCGGTGTCATAGACGGCAAAGCCGTCGAGATATTCATCGCCGCCGAAGGCCGCGCGGTCGTGCAGCTCGCTCTCAAAGCATACCGGTTCCGTCTTTGGGTAGCACTTAGAAAAGGCCGCCTCGATTGCCTCCCGGCCCGGGGCCCAGTCGGGGTGCTTTTGCATCCGCTTTGAGTATTCTTCTCTCGTCATGTTGTGTCCGCCTTTCGTAGGTTTACTCCAGTGCTTCATGCACGGAAAAATGGTTCTTGTGATAACTCAGCAGTCCCTCGCGCTGCATCCGCGACAGTTCGCTGCACATGGCGCTGCGATCTACGCCGAGATAGTCGGCAAGCTGCTGGCGGTTGTAGGGAATGTCAAAGCTGTACTGCCCGGTGCGTTTCACGCACTCGGAAAAGTACGACATCAGCCGGGCGCGGATGCCCTTCGGCGCTGTGTGCAGAATGCGCTGCGAGAGCTGCAGGTTCTTGGCTGCGCATACGGTCAGCAGGTTTTGGATGAGCTTTGCGTGAAACGGGCAGGCGTTCGTGCACGTCGTGAGCACTTTGCCGACGCTCAAAAACAGAACCTCGGTATCCTCTGAGGCGGTCACGCTGATGAGCAGCGGTTCGCCCGGGATGCAGGCATAAGGTTCGGCAAATACCTCACCGGGACCGACATGGCCGAGCAGACTGTGGTTGCCCCAGACGTCGTCGTAGCCGATCATGGCCATGCCGGTGAGCACCATGCCGAGCTGCTCGGTCGGCGTACCCTCGGCGAGAATGGTCTCGCCCCGGTCGTAATGCTTTTGTACCGCGCCGAGACATTGCAGCAGCAGCGGCAGCTCGTCGGCGCCGATGCCGCGAAAGAGGCGCGTGTTGGACAGCGGGATGTTCATTTTTTTGCTCCATTTGTTGTTCTGACAACGGATTTGCAGGTTTTATTATGCTATCTTATGCTCAGAAAGTCAAGACTGCCGGGCGGGGACCCGGACAATTTTTGGAAGGGGAAGGGATACTATGATCCGTAAGGTCATCCACATTGACGAAGAAAAGTGCAACGGCTGCGGTGCGTGTGCGACGGCCTGCCATGAGGGTGCCATCGGCATCGTCAACGGCAAGGCCAAGCTTCTGCGTGACGATTATTGCGACGGCTTCGGCGATTGTCTGCCCGCCTGCCCAATGGATGCGATCCATTTCGTCGAGCGCGAAGCAGCGGCGTATGACGAGGCGGCCGTACAGGCCAATAAGCTGAAAAAGCAGGCGGAGACTGCATACGCCGCGCCCGGCGGCGACTGCCCAGGCCACCGGATGCACCGCTTCCAGCGCGAGGAATCGGCATCGGCGCCGGCGGCGGCACCGGCGGCACAGCCGTCGCAGCTCGGCCAGTGGCCGTGCCAGATCAAGCTCGTGCCGGTCAACGCGCCGTATTTCCGGGGGGCAAAGCTGCTCATCGCGGCGGACTGCACGGCCTATGCCTACGCGAATATGCATAGCGAGTTTATGAAAGGGAAGATCACGCTCATCGGCTGCCCGAAGCTCGACGCGGTGGATTACACCGACAAGCTCACCGAAATCATTCGCAGCAATGACATCCAGAGTGTGACCATCGTGCGCATGGAGGTGCCGTGCTGCGGCGGGCTGGAGCACGCGGCGCGTGAGGCGCTGCGCGCGAGCGGCAAATTCCTGCCGTGGCAGGTCGTCACGATCTCGATCGACGGTAACATTCTCGACCGATGAGCCCGTTTTATGGCTCTGCCTGCGTGTGCGGGCAGGGCCAACGGGAGTGTTTTTCATTTCGTGAAAAATATGCGACAAGAGGGTTGACAAATCCGAAAATATCTGTATAATATCATTTGTTCGTAGCGGAATTGTGTAATGGTAGCACACCGGACTCTGACTCCGTTTGTGAGGGTTCGAATCCTTCTTCCGCTGCCAACAGGAAGCACCCTTGTCATGGACAAGGGTGCTTTTTTGCATAATGTCAGAAGAAAATCCCGTGCCAATGGAGCCTGCGCGCGGCCATGAAAAAAGCACCTGCCAGCCGGCAGATGCTTTTTTCGTTTTGCGCGCTGCTTACTTATCCAGATAGCTGGTCAGCAGCTCCTGCAGCAGCTCGTCGCGGTCGAGGCGGCAGATGAGGCTGCGGGCATTGTTGTAGTTGGTGATATACGTCGGATCCTCAGAGAGGATGTAGCCGACGAGCTGGTTAATGGGATTGTACCCTTTGACAACAAGGGAATGATACACGGAAGTGAGGATCTCCTTCATTTCTGTTTTGTTGTCGATCGCATTAAACCGTCTGGTTGCGTCTTCCATGCGAAGCCCTCCCTCATACAAGTTCTTGTGCTCATTATACCAAAAAACACAAGACTGTAAAGTCAATTTCCCAACTGTTTTCAAAAAAAGTTCTGAAATATTTCTTAAAATATTCCAATTTCCGATGCAGCTCAGCGAATGGTCGCGTTAAAGGTCTCCTTGAGCGCCTTCAGGACGCTGGTCATGGTCTCCTCAGCGTGGTCATCCGTGAGCGTCTGATCATCGGCACGCAGCGTCAGCGAGAAAGCAACGCTCTTGTACCCGGCCGGGATCGGTGCGCCGGTGTATACGTCGAACAGTTCGCAGCCCTTAAGATACTGTCCGCCGGCGGCAAGGATGCACGCCGAGAGCTTTGCGACCGGGATGTCGGCGCTGCAGACGATGGCAATGTCGCGTGTCACGGCCGGGAAGCGCGGCAGCGGCGTGTACACCGGTGTTGCGCCGCGGGCAGCGAGCATACCGTCGAGCCGGAGCTCGGCCGTGTAGAGCTCCGCATCCACACCGTAATTTTCCGCGGCGAGCGGATGGATCTGACCAAGCACGCCCAGCAGCTTGCCGCCGGCGTAGACTTTCGCGCAGCGGCCGGGGTGATAGGACGGATTCTCGCTTTCGGCCTCGAACGTCACGTCCGAGATACGCAGACCTGCGAGGATGCGCTCGACCGCGCCCTTGAGTTGGAAGAAGTCCATTCCGCTGCCGTAGCCGCCGAGACACAGCAGCTTCGGTTCGTCGGCCATGCCGTCCGGGCGGGCGAAGTAGACCTTGCCGATCTCGTAGAGGCGCACAGCCTTGTTGCGGTAGTTATAGTTGCGCGTGAGGATCTCGAGCATGGACGGCAGGATCGTCGTGCGCATGATGGAGGTGTCCTCGCCGAGCGGGTTGAGGATCTTCATGGAATCGCGCAGCGGGGAGTCGGCCGGCAGACGGATCTTGTCATAGTACGACGGGCTGATGAACGAGTAGGTGATGATCTCGCTGTAGCCGAGGGCACGGGCCATGGTGCCGATGCTGCGCTCCGCCTTCTGCGCGTCGGTATAGCCGCCGCTGGTGGTCTGGCCGCGCATGAGTGTGCAGGGAATGTTGTTGTAGCCGTAGAAGCGGGCAATCTCTTCGGCGATATCGGAGTAATGCTCCACGTCGCCGCGCCAGGACGGGACAATGATCGTGTCACCGTTAAGCGAAAAACCGAGCGCGAGCAGGATGCGGCGCATCTCCGCCTCGGACACGTCCGTGCCGAGCAGGCCGTTGACTTTGTCCGGTTCGAGCTTCACGGTCTTGGGCACGATGGGCTCGGGCAACACGTCGATGGTGCCGCGCATGACTTCGCCGCAGCCGAGCAGCTCCACGAGTTCGCACGCGCGATCGACGGCCGCAACGGTGTTCATCGGGTCAAGGCCTTTCTCAAAGCGGCCGGAGGCCTCCGTGCGCATACCGAGCGCAGCGGCCGTGCGGCGGATGCTGGTGCCGTTGAAGTTCGCGCCCTCAAAGACGACCATGGCCGTGTCGCCGACGATCTCGGAGTTAGCACCGCCCATGACGCCGGCGACCGCGACGGGCTTTTCCTCGTCGCAGATGCACAGCATATTCGGCGTGAGCTTGCGGACGTTTCCGTCGAGCGTCTGGATGGTCTCGCCCTCGCGCGCGGTTCGCACGATGATCTGCTTGCCGCCGATGCACGAAAAGTCGAAAGCGTGCATGGGCTGGCCGTATTCGAGCATGACGTAGTTTGTAATGTCGACGATGTTGTTGATCGGGCGCACACCGCTGTTGCGCAGGCGCTCGCGCATCCATGCCGGGGAAGGCGCGATCTTGACATTGCGCACCATGCGTGCGGTGTAGCGCGGGCAGAGTGCAGGATCATCGATGCGGATGCTGACGTGGTCATGAATATCCTCGCCGCTGCCGGGGACAACGGGCGTGCGCAGCCGGAGCGGTTTATCAAATGTTACGGCGGCCTCGCGCGCCAGACCGATCACGGACAGGCAGTCCGGGCGGTTCGGCGTGATCTCAAACTCGACCACGTGGTCGTCCATGCCGATGACATCCGCAATGTCGTCGCCGGGCTGTACGCCGTCCTCCTGCATGACCCACAGGCCGTCTTCGATGGCGTAGGGATAGTCATGCAGCGTCAGGCCGAGCTCCTTGAGCGAGCACATCATGCCGTTGGAGAGCTCCCCGCGCAGCATTCCGGCGTGGATCTCCTTGCCGTCGGGCAGGAGGGAGCCGTCGAGCGCGACGGGCACCATGTCGCCGACCTTCTGGTTTTGCGCGCCGGTCACGATCTGCAGCGGCGCGTCGCCGCCG
>DBFWVW010000069.1:0-5163 GCA_048217285.1 Oscillospiraceae bacterium | reverse complement strand
GCGCAGTACTATCGCGTACCCGGCGCCGCTGCGGAATTTTGCCGGCTGACGGGTCTTCCGGAAAACTGAGCACAAAAATCGGATTCTTCGGCCCGACAGGCTTTTGCCTGCCGGGCTTTCGTTCGCCATTTTTTCAATAATTTGCTGCAAAAAGATGCCGAAAAGCCGCGAATTTTTGAACCTCTCTGGCAACCATTTACTTGAAACGCGCGAAAACGTGTGTTATAATTTATCATGTCTGTTTCCGAATTGCTAATTTCATGACAAACAGATATATTACTTAACAAGATGGTGCCTTTTGCCATTAGGAGGATAATGACTCGTGAAACGTATCAAAGTATCAAACAATGTCATCAGAAGAATGCCCCGCTATCTCCGGAAGCTTGACGATTTGAACGCCGCCGGGATCGAGCGCATCTCTTCCGGCGAGCTGGGCCGTCAGATGGGTCTGACCCCCTCGCAGATCCGTCAGGATTTCAGCTGTTTTGGTGAGTTCGGTCAGCAGGGCTACGGCTACAATGTTGTGGCGCTGCGCGGCGAGGTGGCCAAGATTCTGGGTATGGACCGCAACTACTCGGCCGTTCTGGTCGGCGTCGGCAACATCGGCCGCGCACTGGTGGAAAACTTCTGCTTCGAGCAGTACGGCTTCACCCTCAAAGCCGCGTTCGACATTAACCCCGAGCTCGTCGGCAAGGAAATGCACGGCATCGTTGTGCATGACTTCTCCACACTCGATGATATTCTTGCGGACATTCAGCCGGACGTCGCCGTTCTCTGCGTGCCGAAGGCTATGGCCAACGACGTCGCCAATGAGATCTGCTCTGTCGGCGTGAAAGCCATCTGGAACTTCACGAACACGGAGCTGCAGGTCAAGGACGCCGATCCGATCATCGAAAATATCCACTTCTCGGACAGCCTGCTGGCCCTCGGTTATTACATTGCCGAAAGTCAGGATGAGGCCGAGGCCCGCGCCGCAAAGACCAAGAAGGCCTGACACGCCGCAAAGGAGGTCTGCCCCCTTGAATATCAAGCGACTGATCTCATTGCTGCTAGCCCTGATGCTGCTCGGCAGTCTGGTGCCCGCTCTGGCGGCCGATGCCGGCAGCCGGCAGGATCCGCTGCTGTCACGCAGTTATGTGGACAGCTGGTCGTCCGCCGTGCTCAGCCACGCGGAGACTGCTGCACGCGCGGCGGCGCAAAACGCGCTGGAGAAAGCCCTGCAGACGCACGACGCCGCGCTGCACGGCTCCGCCGCCAGGAGCCGCATCTGCACGCTCTATGCCGGCAACACGGTCGCGCTCAAAACCGGCGACTGCTTCACCATTTTGAGCGGGGACGCCGGCATTACCATTTCCGCAGGCGCACTCGTCGACGCGACCAACGGCACGAGGGCCGTCTCCGGCGCGCTGCGCACAGCGCACCGCTACATCGCCTGCGAGGATCTGCAGGCCATGATCACCTGCTCACAGACCGTTTCGCTGCTTCTGTCGGCGGGGGCTTCCGTCACCCGCTTTGTCGATGTGCCCGCGGACGCATGGTATGCAGAATATGTGGAGTACGCTGCCGTCAACGGACTCATGAGCGGCATCGGCAACCAGCGCTTTGCGCCGGATGACGTGCTCACGCGCGCCATGTTTGTGACGGTGCTGGGGCAGCTCGCGCAGATCGATGAGGCCGATTATTCGGCCGTCTCATTCTCCGATGTCGTGCCCGGGAGCTGGTACGCACCCTATGTAGAATGGGCCGCGCAGCAGGATATCATCAGTGGTATCGGCGATGGGCGCTTTGATCCGGAAGCACCAATCACACGCGAACAGATGGCATCCATCATCGCCCGCTATGTGCACAGTACCGGGAAAACACTCCCGACGATTGCCGCCCCTGTCGTACTACAGGACATGGACGCGGTCTCCGGCTGGGCGCTTGACGGTGTGGAGCTCATGCGCATGACCGGGATCATCTCCGGCGACGACCGCGGCTATTTCAACCCGCTTGGCCTTGCCACGCGCGCACAGGCCGCCACCGTTTTCACGGAGCTGCGGGAAGCGTTTCTGCGCGCAGAAACATAACGTTTCAAACGATACGATCGGCGGAGCCTCTGGCTCCGCCGATCTGCACAAAGGAGTTTTTCTCATGTCTGATACCATCGCCGCCATCGCAACCGGCA
Source organism: Oscillospiraceae bacterium (assembly GCA_048217285.1). GTDB lineage: Bacteria > Bacillota > Clostridia > Oscillospirales > Oscillospiraceae > CAG-103. The sequence continues at coordinate 2,996 of DBFWVW010000069.1, read as the reverse complement.
ATGTCCTGTCCGCGATCGGCATCCTGCGCCTGTCCGGCAGCGGAACGCTCGCCGTCATTGACCGCGTATTTCACCCGGCGAACGGCCACCCCATGTCGGAGGCGCCGGATCGCAAGCTTGTCTACGGCGCATTCTGTGACACGGACGGCCAGACACTCGACCTCTGTCTGTGTACCATCAGCCGCGGCCCGCACAGCTACACCGGCGAGGACACGGCCGAGCTGCAGTGCCACGGCTCACCGGCTGTGCTGCGCGCAGGGCTGCAGGCGCTGTTTGCCGCCGGGGCGCGGCAGGCGTTGGCGGGCGAATTCACGAAACGTGCCTTTCTCAACGGCCGCATGGATCTCACGCAGGCAGAAGCCGTCATCGATCTCATCCACGCCGAGACCGCGCTGGACGCGAAAAATGCCGCCGGGCAGCTCGGCGGCGCGGTGCTGCGGCGCGCGCAAAGCGTATATGATGCACTGCAGGACATCGCCAGCCACTATCACGCCGTGATCGACTACCCCGACGAGGACATTCCGGACTTTCAGCTCATCGCCTACGAGGCCACGCTGACCAGCTGCATCAACCAGCTCCAGCGCCTGCTGGACACGTTTTCCCGGGCAAATGTGCTGCACGGCGGCGTTCCCGCCGTGATCCTCGGCCGCCCGAACGCAGGCAAGTCCTCCCTGCTCAACGCCCTGCTCGGCTACGAGCGCGCCATCGTGACGGATGTGCCCGGAACGACCCGCGACACGATCGACGCACGCATCACGCTCGGCGGCGTACTCCTGCGCCTGACGGACACTGCCGGGCTGCGTGACACAGCAGATCCTGTGGAGGCCATCGGTGTGCACCGGGCGCTGGACGCCGCGGCGGATGCCGCGCTCGCCCTCGCCGTGTTTGACGCGGCGCGCCCACTAAACGAGGATGACCGGCAGGTCATTGAGGCCGCGCAGAGAGCGTCGGTGCGCATTGCTGTGCTCAACAAAGCCGACCTGCCCGCCGCCGTGCAGCCGGATACATTGGCCGCGTTGTTTGACGCTGTATGCGTACTCTCTGCAAAAGAGCACACGGGGTTGGAGACACTGGAGCAGGCAGTGGCTGAGCACTTCCCCGTCCCCGACGCACCGGCCGGCGAGATCCTCACGAATGCCCGCCACGCGGAAGCGATCGGCCGCGCGCTGGAGTCTCTGCGTGCCGCACGCGAGGCGATGCTGCTTGGCGTGACGCCTGACGCTGTGCTCACAGAGGCCGAAGAGGCCATGGCAGCCATCGGCGAACTGACGGGCGCCTCCATCCGCGAGGATATTACAAACCGCATCTTCTCACGCTTTTGCGTGGGCAAATAAGTTTGGACGGCAAAAGGCCGCCGGTTTCTGACCGGCGGCCTTTTCGATTCGATTCCGTTTCAGCGAAACACGATGCCGTTGCGCTCCGACGTGCGAAGGAGCACAATGCCAAGCAGCAGCGCCAGCAGCTCATAGATGCCCATCGTCAGCCAGACGACATTACCGCCGAAAATGGCCGGTACAGAGAATATCACCACACTGTCAAACAGGAAACTGCGGCACAGGTTCAATATGACCGCCTGTTTCGTGCGCTTGGTCGAATAAAGATATGCCGATATGAGCGTATTCACGCTCATGATAATAAAGCCCCAGGCATAGCGCGGCATATACTGCACCGTGCAGGCGAGTGTCGCCGCGTCGGCGCCGAACATTTTGCAGATCGGCCCTCCGACAAACAGCAGCACCACGTTGATGAGCGTGCTACCGAGCAGGTCAATGACCACGCCCGCGCGAAAATACCACCGGAGCTCCTGCGCATCCTTCGCGCCATAGCTCTGGCCGAGCAGCGGCTGCAGGCCGCTCGAGACGCCGATGAAAATCGCCGCGGAAAACGACGCCACATAGCAGATGATCGAATAGGCGTTCACGGCCATGTCGCCGAGGCGGGCAAGCAGAACATAGTTCGTGCACAGTGTCGCCACCGGGACGGTAAACTGCGCAATGGCCTCCGGTGTGCCGCGCAGGAGCAGCTTACGCGCGAGCTTTCCGGAAAAATGAAACCGGCTCACCCGCAGCTGACCGCGGCGCAAAACGAAGTGCGATGACACGATCAGCATACCGCACGTCTGCGAAATGCCGGTTGCGACGGCCGCACCCATGAGGCCTTTTTGCAGCGGGAACACAAACAGCCAGTCGAGGAAGATGTTGATCACCGTTGCGATCGTCGAGCCCACGCTCACAAGCACGGGCGAACCGTCGTTGCGGCAATAGTTGTTCATAAACGTCATTAGCCCCGACGGCACCGCAAAGAGCGAATACCAGAACAGATAGTCGCATACCAGCTGATGATAGGTCTCATTCGCACCGAGCAGCGTCGCAATCTGGGACGTCAGGCACGTGCCGATCAGCGTCATGACAAGCGCAGCCGTCAGTGTTCCGGCAAGCGAGTGCATGAACGCCTGGTTGGCACCGGCGATGTCCCCGCGGCCGATGCGCACCGCAGAGACCGTCACACCACCAACAACCGTCAGCATAATGATGGCGTTGAGCACCATCACGAACGGCCAAACCAGATTAACCGCGCCGAGCGCATCTGTTCCGACGCCCTGACCAACAAAAATGCCGTCAATGATCGTAAAGAGAAAATAGGCGCAGTTGCCGAGGATCGTCGGCAGAACGTACTGCGTGAGTTTTTTCATTCTGCTGTTCATGGGCCCCTCCGAGCGCGTAATTTGCCGCTAAACGCACAGACTTCCGGCCGTACGGCACACACTCGGCGTGACCCGGTCGGAAATATGTTTTTATTATAGTAACTTGTCAAGCGCCTGTCAAGCGAGCCGCTGTCTTTCTTCGGACTCATCAGAAATGTAGGTTTGTCAAACATATTGGACAGAGAACTCTGCAGGGGAGAGCCAGTGGAGGGGCCTCATAGGTAAGCTGTTGGAGCGACGGTTGTGGACCGCAAGCTGCTTTGCGAAATCGTTCAGAGAATAGAAGGCGTGG
>DBFWVW010000068.1:0-11523 GCA_048217285.1 Oscillospiraceae bacterium | reverse complement strand
GTCGCGCCCGCGAGCGCGTGGTGCGTGCTTGGCGGCAGCGGGGCCCACAGGTCCTCGCATACCTCGGCCAGCGACGAGACCATCGGCAAGGCCGATTATCGCCGGGCGCTCGTGGGCCAGCAGTCGGCGCGGCTGCTGTGCACGTACCTCTACGCCGACGCCGGCCACGGCGAATCGACGACCGACATGGTCTTTGCCGCGCACGACCTCATCTGCGAAAACGGCGCGCTGCTGGCAGAGTCCAGACCCTTCGGCCCCGGCTATGCCTGCACGGAGCTTGATCTCGGCCGCATGGTCAGCGAGCGCTGCCGCAGCACGACCTTCCAGCCCGAGTGCGAAAACTACCAGACGGTCATATTCCATCTGCCGCTCCGGGAGGTGCCGCTCACGCGGCCCGTCTCGCCGACGCCGTTTGTCCCGGCCGACGATGCCGCCCGCGCCGAGCGCTGCGAGCTCATCCTCGCCATGCAGGCTGATGGGCTGGCCAAACGCATCGCCCATGCGCACGCAAAAACGGCCGTCATCGGCATCTCCGGCGGGCTGGACAGCAGCCTCGCCCTGCTCGTGGCCGTGCGCGCAATGAAGCAGCTCGGCCGTCCGACGCAGGACGTGCTGGCCGTGACGATGCCGTGCTTCGGCACGACGCACCGCACACGTTCGAACGCCGAAATCCTTTGCGACGAGCTGGGCGTGACGTTTCAGGAGATCCCGATTGCGAGCACCGTCCACAGCCACTTTGCCGACATTGGGCAGGACGAGGCCGTGCTCGACGTGACGTATGAAAACTGTCAGGCGCGTGTGCGCACGCTTGAGCTCATGGACCTCGCCAACCGTACGGGCGGCCTCGTCGTCGGCACCGGCGACCTGAGCGAGCTGGCCCTCGGCTGGGCCACCTACAACGGCGACCACATGAGTATGTACGGCGTGAACGCCGACATACCGAAAACGCTTGTGCGCCATATCGTGCGCTATGAGGCCGATGCGACGGAAAACGCCGCTCTGCGCGCCGTGCTGCTCGACATTCTCGCAACGCCGGTCAGCCCCGAGCTGCTGCCGGCAAGCGAAAGCGGTGAGATCGCCCAGCAGACGGAATCGCTCGTCGGGCCCTATGAGCTGCACGATTTCTACCTGTACTACGTGCTGCGCTTCGGCTTCGGCCCGGCAAAGATCTACCGGCTGGCGCGCCACGCGCTTGGCGACCGGTACCCGGATGACGTGCTGCTGCACTGGCTCAAAAATTTCTACCGCCGCTTTTTCGCGCAGCAGTTCAAGCGCAGCTGCCTGCCCGACGGACCGAAGATCGGTTCGGTCACGCTCTCGCCGCGTGGCGACTGGCGTATGCCCAGCGACGCCTGCGTTGCCGTGTGGCAGGCAGAGCTCGACCAGTTGAGATAAGGAAAAGAACATACATATGCACAAAACCGGGAAAGCAAAGCTTTCCCGGTTTTGTGCTGAGAAGAACTGCGGCAGGACGAATGCAGGAATGACAGCAAAATGCAGCCTGACGAAACGGACAGGTTCAGGTGCCGGACAAAAGACGATACCGGAAACGAGCCAAACCGCCACAGCCGGAGCCGATCCCGCGCTGTATGTGCGTGCTTCTAGCTGCACCGTTCAAAAAAACTTTACATTTTTATGCTTGACCTAAAGTCAGCTTGAGGTTGTATGATGACGGTAAGCTGAAAACGATATACAACACGGAGGCAGGCAATATGAAATCTCTGATCCTTTATTATTCTTACCGCGGCAACACGCAGCGCATCGCAGAGCGCATCCACAGTGCCATCGGCGGCGACATTGCCCGCATCGATACCGTCGTGCCCTACACCGGCTCGTATGACGATGTGGTCGCGCAGGGCGAACAGGAGGTCAAGCGCGGCTTTCTTCCGGCGCTTCAACCGATGGACATCGACCTCGGCCACTATGACACGATCGTGCTCGGCACACCCGTCTGGTGGTATACCTGCGCCCCGGCCATGCGCGCGTTTCTGACCGCGCATGATCTGAGCGGCAAGACCGTCTATCCCTTCGCAACGAACGGCGGCTGGCTCGGCCGCACGCTCAAGGACATTGCGGCGCTGTGCCCGGGTGCCGACATGAAACCGGGTCTGGATGTGCACTTCGACGATACGACGCTGCGCACGCCGGACGATCCCATTGACCGCTGGATCGCAGCCATCCATGATTGAGGAGGTACTGCTATGAGAAAAGTGATTCCCCTGCTGCTGAGCGCGCTGATGCTCCTGAGCCTCGCCGCCTGCGGTACCAAGACCACAACGCCCGAGGCCACCGCGGTGCCCGCCGCCGGAGGCAAAACGCTCGTCGTCTATTTCTCCGCGACCGGCAACACGAAGGCCGCAGCCGAGGCCATCGCCGCTGCGACGGGCGGGGGCCTGCTGGAGCTGGAGCCGGCCGAGCCGTACACGAGCGCCGACCTGGACTATAACAACGCCGACAGCCGTGTCTCACGCGAGCACGATGACGAGACCCTGCGCGACGTGGCGCTCAAGGCCGCGACCGTGGCGAACTGGGCCGACTATGACACTGTTTACATCGGCTACCCGATCTGGTGGGGCATTGCCGCGTGGCCGGTGGACACGTTCGTCAAGGCCAATGACTTCACCGGCAAGACGGTCATCCCCTTCTGCACTTCCGGCAGCAGCGATATCGGCGAGAGCGGCACGCAGCTCGCGGCACTCGCCGGCACCGGAGACTGGCAGACGGGCAAGCGCTTCGCCTCCGCCGTCACGCAGCAGGAAGTCACCGACTGGGTCAAGACACTGAGCAAATAATCACAGCGTCCTCAAAATTTTGTTCCCCGGCCAACGGCTTTTGCCGCCGGCCGGGGATTTTTCTCAAATCTTTATCTCATCTATACGAGATTTCTTGTTATTTCCTTGAATTTTCGCCTGAAATATGCTATATTATGCGCAACGGCAGTGCCGGATTTCGGGACACCAACGCCGACGCTGCACCGCCGTGAACATTGCGGCTGGGAAACTTTCAACATCAGAAAGGGTGACCCGATATGCAGCCCGAAATACTCGACGTCCTGTACCGGCTCGTTGGCGAGCACGGCTGGAACTGGGGTATGGCGCGCAATCTCATCAACCGCCAATTTGGCACCAACTACACGATCAAAGAACTACAGCGGTTCTATCTCCGCCGTCCGCGGCCGAAACCTGACACGGTTTTCAAATAAATGCATAACTGAAATGCCCCGGCCCGCGGCAAACGCCGCGGACCGGGTGCGTTTATCTCGCAATTTCTCCCGGGCGGAGTCTGCCGAGGCGCTCCAGACGTCGGACGATCGCGCCATTTGTGCGCTGGAACTGCGCGCTTATTTCCGCTATGGTGCTGCCCGTATCAAACATCTGCATCAGGGCAGCTTCATCCTCCTCTGTCCACGGCTTGCCCGCATTGGGCATCGCCGGCCGCTTCGGCCGATCCGATACATACTGCAGCACGCAGTGCAGCGCCCGGATGATCTCCGGCCGGTTGCAGACGCTGTCAGCCGGCAGGCACTCCCCCGTCAGCGGATCGACTCCATCCGCCAGTTCTGTCAGCAATGCTTTTGCTTGCTTCAGTTCCATCGTCATGTTCCTCCATTCCTCCGCCGTGTGTGCAGCGGCGAGCTGCGAATCTCCGCGACAGAGCCGCGCGCCATTTGGATACCTTCATACTATCAGAGTGCCAGTCCCATAAACAGGACTGTGCAAAAGGAAGGGGGAAAAGCATATGTGGCCTCAACCGGCCCAAATTCCGCCGGATTTTAAAAACGAAAAGAGACATCCGATTGGATGTCTCTTTTCGTGGTGGAGATAAGCGGGATCGAACCGCTGACCTCTTGAATGCCATTCAAGCGCTCTCCCAGCTGAGCTATACCCCCACAGGCAAGGTGTATCTTATCAGAAAACGACACGAATGTCAAGAACGTTTTTACATTTCCGCGAAAAAATCTGCGCAGCGGTCAGACCGCCGCGCAGATTCCTCTTTTCGCGTTTGTGTATGCGCCCGGTTTGCCCGCGCGCTCACGCCTCACAGTCACTGCGGACAATATCCGCGATGGCAACGGCCAGCTTCTTGTGCCCGTCGGGGTCAAGATGCTCACCGTCAAGCGCGCTCATCTGCGTGACCGTACCGGCGTCGAGAAACCGCAGGCCATACGCCTCGGCGATCATTCGGTACTGCTCCGCCACACCCTGCGAAACGCTGAGCGACTGCGCATCGAACTCCGGGTCGCGCTGCGGCGCGGCCGGGCCGAGCGGCGGCGGGGCCACGAGCAGGATCTTCGTCCACGCGGGCAGCATACCGATGACGAGCCGCACGAGCTTGTCCATACCGGCGCCCACTTCCTCAGCGGAACGGGTCTTGTCGATCTTGCAGTCGTTCGTGCCGAGCATGAGGATGATATACTGCACCGGGCCGTGGCACTCGATGCTCAGCGGCAGCGTCTCAAGCGCGGAGCGGCCCGCGCGATGATCGTCCGCAAACGCGGCCGTGCGGCCGACAAGGCCGTCCTCCGCGACGTAGTATCCGTCACCGAGCAGAGTCTGGAGCACGCCGGGGTAGCGGATATCGCGGCCGTAGCGGTGCTTCCAGTCAGGCGTGAAGCCATAGGTATTGCTGTCACCGAAGCAGAGAATCTCGATCACGCCGCGCACCTCACTTCAAAAAGCCGCTGATGATCTGCTCCTCGGCTTCCTTTTCGGTCAGGCCGAGGGTCATGAGCTTGTTGAGCTGCTCACCGGCGATCTTGCCGATGGCAGCCTCGTGGATGAGGCTGGCCTCAACGTTGTTTGCCGTGATCTCCGGGCGCGCGCCGACGGTGCCGCTGTCCATGATGATGGCATCGCACTCCGAGTGGCCGGCGCACTTGTTGTTGCCGCGGATGTTGGAGTTGAACATCTGGCTAGAGTGATCCTTGGCGACGGAGCGGGAGATAACATTCGTGCTGGAGTCATAGCCGTCGAGATCGACGGAGAAATTCGTCTCCGCGTGCTGATTGCCGTGGGTCATAATCTTTTCCTTGATGATGAGCGTAGCGCCGTCCGACAGGTGCGCCTGCGTGTCACGATAGGTAGAGTCGATACCCTTGATCTGGGTCGTCTCCATCTCCATGTAGCTGTTCTCGCCGAGGTCGACAATCGTCGTCGGGTTCATGACATTCTCACCGTTGCCGTCGCCCTCGCCGTAGTGCTTTTCGATGTAGCGCACCTTGGCGTTCTTGCCGACGAAGAAGCTGTGGATGCCATCGTGGCGGGACTCCTGTGTGCCACAGTTGTGGATGCCGCAGCCGGCGACGATGGTCACGTCGCAGTCCTCGCCGATATAAAAGTCATTATAGACCATGTCCTTGAGGCCGGTCTGAGAGATGATGACCGGGATGTGAACGCTCTCGTTTTTCGTGCCGGGAGCAATGTAGATGTCGATACCTGGCTTGTCTTCCTTCGTGACGATATTGATGTGCGCGGTCGTGTTGCGCCCGGCGAGCTTGCCGTCGGCGCGGATGTTATAGGCACCCTCGGGGATGCCATGGAGGTCGGCGACCTCTTCGAGCAGTTTTTTCTCAATTGCATCCATGGTGTTTTCCTCCCTCAGATCTTGTCAGCCAGACGGCTGCACACGCTCGACGACTGCATGAGCACGGGCATGATCTCGTCCTTGCTGCCGGTGGCGCGGATCTCGCCATCGACGAGCACGACGATCTTATCGGCCGTCTCGAGAATGCGCTCCTGATGCGAGATGATGAGGATGCTGCCATGGATCGTCTCGTGCATCTTCTCGAACACGCTGATGAGGTTCTGGAAGCTCCAGAGGTCGATGCCGGCCTCGGGCTCGTCAAAGATGGACATCTTCGTGCCGCGGGCGAGCATGGTCGCGATCTCGATGCGCTTGAGCTCGCCGCCGGAGAGGCTGGCGTTCACTTCACGGTTGACATAATCCCGCGCACACAGGCCGACCTCAGACAGATAGGTGCATGCCTCATTCGTCGAGAGTCTCTTGCCGGAGGCGATGCTGATGAGGTCAAAGACCGTGATGCCCTTAAAGCGCACCGGCTGCTGGAAAGCGAAGCTGATGCCGCGGCGGGCGCGCTCGGTGATGGACATATGGGTGACGTCCTCACCGTCGAGCAGGATCTGGCCGGAGGTCGGCTGCTCGATGCCGGCGATGAGTTTGGCCATGGTGGACTTGCCGCTGCCGTTCGGGCCGGTGATCACGACCATGCGCTCGTCGACCGTGAGGCTCACGTCCTTGAGGATCTGGCGGACGCCCGCGTCCGTTTCCGCCTCAAAGCAAAGGTGTTTGAGTTCAAGCATTGGTTGGTTCCCTCTTCTCTTTGTTTTCAAAAATCTTCGTCGTCAAATTTATCGGACAGGTCTTTCTTAAAAGACAGTTTGGACTCCCGATGCCGGATGAGGCGGCCGATGTTGCTGCGGTGCTTGACCACAAGCAGAATCACGCAAAACAGGCTCAGCAATGCCGGCAGCTTTCCGCAGGCAGCAAGCACGCCGATGGGCGCGATGAGCGAGCCGCAGATGCTGCCGAGCGACACATAGCGCGTGGTCCAGACGATGCCCACAAAGATCAGCAGCGCGACGAGGCCGGTCGGGAAGCTCACGATCAGGAGCATGGTCTCGGCGCAGAGCACGCCCTTTCCGCCGCGAAAGCCGTAAAACACCGGGTAGATGTGGCCGAGCATGACACAAAAGCCCGCAAACACCTGACCCGTCGCCGCCGCGCCCTGCGTGCCCATGATGAGCCCGCCGGCCACTACGGCAATAACGGTCTTGAGCACATCCGTGCCGATGACGATGGCAAGGCCGGGCGCGCCGAACGTGCGGTAAAAATTCGTCAGACCGGCGTTGCCGCTGCCGTAATCGCGCACGTCGCGGTGAAAGACGTATTTGGAGGCGATGATCGCCCCATTGAGCCCGCCGAGCAGGTAGGAGAAAACGGCAATAGCCGCGAGCAGTCCGGGGATCATTCCTGCTCTCCCTTCTGCCGGATGACCATGCGGATGGGCGTGCCCTCCAGACCGAACACGGCGCGGATCTGGTTTTCCAGATAGCGCTGGTAGGAGAAATGAAACAACTCCCGGCTGTTGCAGAACACAACGAAGCAGGGCGGCTTGACGCCCGTCTGCGTCATGTAATAGATCTTCAGGCGGCGGCCCTTGTCCGTCGGCGGCTGGACGCGCGCCTGCGCGTCGGCGAGGACGTTGTTGAGCATACCGGTCGTGATGCGCATGGCGCTCTGGTCGTTGACAAAATTGATGAGCTCGAACAGCCGCTCGGTGCGCTGACCGGTCAGCGCCGAGATGAACAGCACCGGTGCGTAGGACATAAAGCTCAGGTCGCGCAGGACGTCCTTGCGCATCTTCTCCATGGTGCCGGTCTCCTTCTCGACCAGGTCCCACTTGTTCACGACGATGATGGACGCCTTGCCCGCCTCGTGCGCGAGGCCGGCGATCTTCGTGTCCTGCTCCGTAACGCCGTCGCGCGCATCAATCATGATCAGGCACACATCCGCGCGCTCGATGGCGAGCTTGGCGCGCATGACGGAGAATTTCTCAATGCGGTCGTCCACGCGCGACTTGCGCCGGATACCGGCGGTATCGACAAAGATATACTTGCCGTATTTGTTTTCAAAACGGGTGTCGACGCTGTCGCGCGTCGTACCGGCGACATTGCTGACGATGACGCGCTTTTCGCCGAGGATGAGGTTCACGAGTGAGGATTTGCCGACGTTCGGCTTGCCGATGACGGCGACGCGGGTGTAGTCCGCATCCGCATCGTCCGCGTCCTCGGGCGGGAAATGCTCCAGGCAGGCGTCGAGCAGGTCGCCCGTGCCGTGGCCGTGCACGGCGGAGACGGCGATCGGGTCGCCGAGGCCGAGGGAGTAAAACTCATAGATGCCGGGGTCGACCGCGCCGGTGGAGTCCATCTTGTTGACGGCCAGCACAACGGGCTTTTTCGAGCGCAGGAGCATATTGGCCACTTCCTGATCGGCGGCGGTGACGCCGGTGCCGATCTCGGTGACGAGCACGACGACATCGGCCGCGTCAATGGCGAGCTGCGCCTGCTCGCGCATGAACAGCAGGATCTCATTATCGGTACTCGGCTCGATGCCGCCGGTATCGACAATGTCGAACGTGCGGCCGCACCACTCGCACTCGGCATAGAGCCGGTCACGCGTGACGCCGGGCGTGTCCTCAACGATGGACAGGCGCCGGCCGCAGAGCTTATTGAAGAGCATGGACTTGCCGACGTTCGGCCGGCCCACGATCGCAACCAGGGGTCTGGACATGATTATCCCTCCTTATGGGGATTGTATTTGTAGTATTCCGCGCCGTCGGTGCTGCTGCCCCGGTCGGGCAGGTGCACCTCCGGCAGAATGCCGAACATAGCATCGCACAGGGCAAACCCATCAGCATCGACAGGATAGATGGGTACGCCGAGCGCGGCACTGGCCTGCTCGAGCGTGATGTCGTCGAGAAAGTCCAGCTCGTCATGGCGCACCATGTTGTTCGAGATCAGCAGCCGCTTACCGAGATCCTTCCCGCGCAGCTGCGCGATGAGATCCTGCCCGGTGATGAGGCCGGAGACATTGATGCTGCGGCCGAAGAAGTCATTTTCGATCGCATAGACGTGTCCTTTTATTGTAGCATACTTTTCCTGCGCCGTACACAAAAGTTTTTCCAGAAACGGCGCCGCCGAAACACCTGCCGCCATGGAAAACGGCACGCCGTCCGGCGGATCGGACAGGCTCAGTGCAGAGCGAAACTCCGTCTGCTGCAACCGCAGCATACCGACGCCGTTTTCCAGCTGGGTGAATTCCTCGTAAAATTCCTCCGGCGGCAGTTCGCGCCCCGTTTTCAGATACAGCTCGTCGGCGCAGAAGAAGATGCGCGTACCGAACTTTTCGACGCACTGATCACCGAAAGCGTTGACAAGATCGAGCGTCTCGGCCGCGTGTTCGGGCGTAAACGGCGTGAGCGGATAGAGCCCCTCTCGGAACTTCGTCAGGCCGACCGGCACGATCGACACACTGTGCACCTGCGGATAGAGCGCCGCGAGATCGTGCATCGTGCGCTGCAGCTGCGCACCGTCGTTCAGGCCGGGGCAGCAGACGATCTGGCAGTTCATGGTGATGCCGCCGTCGGCAAAGCGCCGCATGATCTCGAGCGTTTTCCCCGCGCGTGGATTGCCGAGCAGGAACGCTCGCAGCTCCGGATCCGTCGCGTGCACAGAGACGTTGATGGGGCTGATGTGCAGATGGATGATGCGCTGCACCTCACGCTCGGACAGGTTCGTGAGCGTCATGTAATTGCCCATGAGGAAGCTCAGGCGCGCGTCGTCGTCCTTGAAATAGAGCGTCGGGCGCATCCCCGGCGGCATCTGGTCGATGAAGCAGAACACGCAGTGGTTGGCGCACGAGTGGGCGTTGTCCATCAGATACGTCTCAAAATCCAGCCCCAGCTCACCGCCGAGAGGCTTCGAGACGTGCACGGTGTGCTCCGTCCCATCCGGGCGGCGCAGACACACCGCCAGCTCCGGGTCATAGGCGTAGTATTTATAGTCCAGCACATCGGTGATCGGGTTGCCGTTGATGGATACCAGCCGGTCACCGGGATGGGCCGCGTGGCGCAGCGGGCTGTCGGGGTCGATGTGGCTGATCGTGCAGCGATGCATACGCCGCGCCTCCTTTGCTCAGAATCTCTTTTGCTATGCGCCGGAAAACTCCGGCACATAGCAAAAGAAGAGGGGCAAGCGCTCCTCTTCTCAGCTTCTTTTAGTCGTCAACCTTGATGACGTCGCGTCCGTTGTACTTGCCGCAGGTCTTGCAGGCGTGATGGGGCATGACGAATGCGCCGCAGTTCGGGCACTTCACAATCGCGGGAGCGGTGAGCTTCCAGTGGGACGAACGACGCTTGTCACGTCTCTGTCGAGACACTTTTCCTTTCGGGACTGCCATGATGACACCTCCTCGTCAGTCGCTGTTATGAGCAGCTTCCTCTTCTTCGTCAGTTTTATTATCCAAAAGCTGCTCTAATACAGCCATTCTTGGATCGCGGGGTTTTTGGCACCGGCACGGCCCGAGGTTCAGGTTCGCGCCGCAGCGGTCGCACAGTCCGGCACAGTCGGGCTTGCACAGGCACTTGGTGTCCATGCTGAGGATAAAGCAGGTGGAGAGCACCTCGTCCACATCGAGCCAGTCTCCGTCGAGCGTAAACACCTCAGGATCATCGTCCTGCGCATCCGCCGTGATGTCGGCGTGCAGGTCGAGGTCAAGCGTGCGCGGAAACTCCGTGCCGCAGCGGTCGCACACACACAGCAGCTCCGCGTGCAGTTTGCCCTGCAGCGTGAGGATGCCGGCCGTATTGACCACCTTGCCCTCGGCCGTGATCGGCGCGGTGTAAGCCCGGACGGAGGGGAAGTCGAGCAGGGCCGTGTCCAACTCCTGCGCAAACAGAACACTCCCGCCGGGAATTTCTATGATTTCTCTCAGATTCAGCTTCATAGCGCACCTCGCACAATCGCTTTAGTATTATAGATGATATCCACCCCTGTTGTCAACAGGAATTTGTATTGACAAGGCGCTGAAAATCCGCGATAATCGTTGCGTGGAGATGGTTTGTGACATGAAAGAGATCCAGATACGCAAAAATGACGCCGGCCAGCGGCTCGACCGCTTTGTCGGCAAGGCCGTTCCCCTGCTGCCGGAATCGCTGCTGCAGAAATACATCCGCCTCAAGCGCATCAAGCGCAACGGCAAAGGCGCCAAGCGCGACGTGCGCCTCGTCGAGGGGGACGTGCTGCAATTATACATCAACGACGAGTTTTTTGAAAAGCCCACGGAGCACAACGCCTGGCTGAAAATTGCGACGCCGCGTCTCGATATCGTCTATGAGGACGAAAACATCCTGCTGGCGGACAAGAAGCCCGGCGTGCTGTGCCACAGCGCGGGCGAATGGAGCTGGGACACGCTCATCTCGAACATCCAGGCCTACCTGCGCCAGACCGGCGCGTGGGACCCGAAGGCCGAAAACGCCTTCACCCCCGCACTCTGCAACCGCATCGACCGCAACACCGGCGGCATCGTCATCGCGGCGAAAAACGCCGAGGCGCTGCGCATCCTCAACGACAAGATCCGCGACCGTGAGATCGAAAAATCCTACCTCTGCGTCGTCTGCGGCCGGCCGAAGCCCGCCGAAGGCCGGCTGGAGGGGTATCTGTTCAAAGACGCGGTGAAAAACCAGGTCTACATGACGAAAAAGCCGCAGCCCGGCGCCAAGACCGCCGTGACGGAATACCGCACGCTGCAAAGCCGCAAAGGGCTCTCGCTCGTCGAGTGCCGCCTGCTAACCGGCCGCACGCATCAGATCCGCGCACAGATGGCCGCCGCCGGCTGCCCGCTGCTCGGCGACGGGAAGTACGGCCGCGAGCGCATCAACCGCACCTACGGCGAGACAGGGCAGATGCTCTATTCCTACAAGCTCACATTCACGCTGCCGACGGA